>JBBTDS010000376.1:0-3835 GCA_038060875.1 Acidobacteriota bacterium
GGAGAGCCCGGAAGGAGAATCCTGAGCCGGTGGCCGCCGCCGTCACTTGCCGGCGGCGAAACCGTGCATGCCCTGGGTGCGGAACTCGTAGCGTTCGATGGAGATGGCGGCCAGGCCGTCCACGATCCGCACCACCCGGCCGGTGGTCACCAGCTTCAAGGGACAGTGATCGTCCAGTTGCGCCGGCCAGTTGACCGAAACCTCGAGGCGGTCGCCGGGGTTCATTGCGTGCTCGGTGGTGAACAGCACGCCATGCGAACTCATGTTGACGGTGCGACCGGCCCCCGTCTCCACCGCCGTCCGGCCGAAGAGCTTGTAGCGGACGTCCTGCTCGATCGTAAAACGCGCCGCCGTGCGCCTCTCCGGCTGCTTCCGCTGGCGGATCATGTTCTCTGGCACGCTTCCCACACCTCTATCATCCACTGTCCACGCCCGGCTTTACCATAGCCGGAAAGGTTCATTTTTCGTATAGCGCAATTGTACCACTTAGTCCAGTGCGTTTCGTACCATCTGGCGTTATGATGTGCGTATGAGATCAACGAGTGTAAACACAGTTCTGCTGCTGATGTTGTGCGCGGGCCTGGCTCCGGCGCAGAAGAAGGTGATCCAGCCGCCGGAGTTCCCCAGCGGGCGCCCCTTCAGCCCGGCGCTGCTGGTGGACGCCACGCTTTACGTTTCCGGGCAAGTCGGCAACGACCTGAAAACAGGCAAGATCCCCGAGGAGTTTGAAGCCGAGGTCCGCCAGTGCCTGGAAAACATCGGCATTCTGCTGAAGGCGGGCGGAATGAGCTTCGCCGACGCGGTCTCCGTGCAGGTCTACCTGACCGATATAGGCCTGTTCCAGCGCATGAACGCGGTATATACGACTTTCTTCCCAGAACCCAGGCCCACGCGTACTACGGTGGGGGTGGCCAAGCTGGTCGGCACGGCCCGGATCGAGATCACGGTCACCGCTCGCCGTCCCCGGTAGGTCCGGGTTCAGCCAGCCCGCTAAGGCTTCCCCTTCAGCCTCCGAATCTCCTCCAGCCGCTCGGCGATGCGCTTTTCAACGCCACGGGCGGTTGGCCGATAGTATCGCCTCCCGGCGAGCGACGGCGGCAGGCACTCCATATCGGTGATGGCGCCCTCGTACTCATGGGCGTGCCGGTAGTCCTCACCGTACCCCCACTCCCGCATCGGGCGAGTCACCGGATTGCGCAGGTGCAGCGGGACCGGCTCGGCCATCGTTTGCTCTACGTCCGCCCGCGCCTGGTTCAGGGCCCGATAGGCGGCGTCGGACTTGGGCGCCACTGAGAGGTAGATCGCCGCCTGCGCCAGCGCCTGGTCGCCTTCGGGGATGCCCAGGAAGTGGACGGCCTGCATGGCGGCCACCGCCTGCTCGAGCGCGCGCGGGTCGGCCAGGCCGATGTCCTCGATGGCCATGCGGATGAGGCGGCGGGCGATGTAGAGCCGGTCCTCGCCCGCGTCCAGCATGCGTGCCAGCCAGTAGAGGGCGGCATCGACGTCGGAAGAGCGCACCGACTTGTGCAGCGCCGAGATCAGGTTGTAGTGCTCTTCGCCCGCCTTGTCGTAGAGCAGCACCTTGCGCTGGATGGCGTCCTCCACCGCCTGGCGCAAGAGCTGCCCGCCCGGTGAGGCGGCCACGGCGGCCTCCAGCGTGTTGTAGGCCGCCCGTGCGTCCCCGTTGGCATGGATGGCGATCTGCTCCAGCAGCTCGGCGGGGGCTTCGATGCCCAGCTCTCCCAGGCCGCGCTCGTGGTCCGCCAGCGCGCGCTTGAGCAGCGTGACCACCTCTTCGGCCGTCAGCGCCCGCAGCGCATAGACCTTGGCGCGCGACAGCAGCGCCGAGATCACCTCGAAGGAGGGATTCTCGGTGGTCGCGCCGATCAGGGTGATGTCGCCCCGCTCGACATAGGGCAGAAAGGCATCCTGCTGCGCCTTGTTGAAGCGGTGGATCTCATCGATGAAGACCAGCGTGCGCCGCCCGAACTTGCGGGTGCGCTCGGCCTCGGCCATCACCGCCTTGACCTCCTTGATGCCGCTCAGCACGGCGCTGAAGGAGACGAAGTCGGACCGCGTGAGCCGCGCGATCAGCCGGGCCAGCGTCGTTTTGCCCGAGCCAGGCGGCCCCCACAGGATGAGCGAGGCGACTGCGTCGCGCTCCAACTGCACCCGCAGCGGCTTGCCGGGTCCCAGGATGTGCTCCTGGCCGACGAACTCCTCCAGCGTCTCCGGCCGCATGCGGTCGGCCAGCGGGCGGGTCTTGTCGGCCCTGGCCGGTTCGGCCGGCGGCCCCGGAGGTGTCCCGTCGAAGAGGCTCATCTTGTCACCGCCGTTGGCTGCCCCACAAGCCACGAGCTACAGGCTACAAGCTCTCCTTCAACATCCTCTGCCGCCGCGCCTCGTAAAGCAGGATGCCGGCGGCCATGGCCGCGTTCAGCGATTCCACGCCGGTGGTGGGGATGCGCAGGTCCACCGCGCCCGCCCGCAGCTTCTCGCGCACGCCGCGGCCCTCGCTGCCAATGATGAGGGCGCACTTGCGGGTCAGGTCCACGTCCCCGAGGTTGCGCTTGCCGGCGGGCACGGCCGAGTAGAGGTCCAGCCTCTGCTGTTCCAGGGCGGCCAGCGCTAAGGTGTCGTCCAACCCGGCGGCCAGCGGAACCCGAAACAGCGATCCCGCCGAGGCCCGCAGCGACTTGGGGTTGTACGGGTTGGCCGCTCCTTTCAAGAACATCACCCCGGTGGCGCCGAAGGCCTCCGCCGCCCGCACGATGGCCCCGGCGTTGCCCGGATCCTGCACTCCGTCCAGCACCACTACCAAGGCCCGGCCGCGGAAAAGCTGCTCCAGGCTCCACCGTGGAGGGCGCACCAGGGCGATGACGCCCTGGCTGGATTCGGTTCCACAGATGCTCTCAAACAGAGCATCGGCCAGGGTCGCCACCCGCAAGCCAGGGAGCCGGCGGACGTGGCCTTCCACGGCCGAGCGCACCGATTCGGCCGCCAGCACCATCTGTATCTGGCGGTCGCTCCGGAGCGCCTCTTCCAGCAGATGAAAGCCCTCGGCCACCGCGCAGCCGTCCCGCGTCAGCGCACCGCGCACGATCGCCCGCCGCACTTCCTTCAGCAGAGGGTTGGCCGGGCTGGTTAGAATCTCTGTCTTGGCCATGGTGCTCCCCGGGCGGGCCGGCGCGGCGTCGTAAACTGTCAGAGAGGCGCCCCACCGGCGGCGCCGCTAGGCATCATACCGTAAGATGAGACGCGCCTTCTGGATCGCTTGCGGACTCGCGGCCGCGGCCCTGGCCGCGCACATCGGCCGCCTGGCGGTCGAGATCCAACGGCAGTCCGTTCTGGATGAGGCGCAACCGGCCGACGTGATTGTCATCCTGGGGGCGGCCGAATACCGCGGCCGACCCTCGCCGGTATTGAAGGCGCGGCTCGACCACGGCCTGGAGCTGTTCCGCCGCCGCCTGGCCCCCCGCATCCTCACCACCGGCGGCGCCGGCGGCGATCCGGTGTTCACCGAGGGCGAGGTCGGCCGTTCCTACCTGGTCAACAACAACGTGCCCTCGGAGGCCATCATCGTCGAGGCCGAGGGCGAGAGCACCATGCACTCGACGACTGCCGCCGCCGAGATCATGCGGCGGATGGGACTCGGCTCCTGTATTCTGGTCAGCGACGGCTACCACATCTTCCGCGCCAAGCGGATGCTGGAGGCGCGGGGTTTCCGCGTCTACGGCTCGCCGCGGCCGGAGACCCCGCGCAACGATTGGCGCCGGTGGTGGCTCTGCGCGCGCCAGGCGGTGGGCTACGTGCTGTGGTCGGCAGGGATCACGAT
>JBBTDS010000377.1:0-5417 GCA_038060875.1 Acidobacteriota bacterium
TTCTCTGGCCCTGCCACAAGCCGGTTCGAAAACCGGCTCGCAAACCTGGAGGTTCACCCCACGAAATGTAGAAACCCGAGCGACAGGCATTCTTGCCTGCCGTTTTACGGGCGTATATCCGGCCGCCGCACGTAGTTGGCTTCGATGGCGGCCGGGTCGCGGGCGAGGCCGGCGCGGAAGCGGGCGGCGGCGATCCTGCCGATGGCCCCGGCCAGCGCGCGCGGGACCTCGCACACCGGCGCACCCGTGAAGCGTGTGCCGGCCAGCGCGGCCCGAAAGGGCGAGAAGTCGGTGGCGAGGAATTCCAGGTCGCCCTCCGGCAGGCGCTCGAGCCACTGCGGGAACGCAGTCACCACTTCGGGCGAGACCACCTCCAGCGCCGGGCCGTAGACGGCGCCGTAGATCTCGCCGCGGCGCGCGTCAAGCACCGTGGCCCGCAGCGCGGCCGTGCCGAAAAACGCGAGCGCCTGGAGGTTGGAGACTGCAACGACCGGCTTGCCGGCCGCTTCCGCCAGGCCCTTCACCGCCGCGAGGCCTATGCGCACGCCGGTAAACGAGCCAGGACCCGCGGCGGCGGCGAAGCAGTCCACCTCGCCGGGCTTCCAGCCGTGCCGCACAAGCAATCTGCCGAGATGCTCGTAAAGGATGTGACCGAAGCCGTCTGGCGCGCGCAGCAGCACTTCCTCAACGACGTGGTCGCCGGCGACCAGCGCCAGGCTGCCGAACTCGGTGGTCGTATCCAGCGCAAGGATGCGGGGCGTCACGGTGTGAGCTTGTACACTTTGTCCAGGGCGTACACCTTTCCGTTGGCGTTCATGCCGTAAAGGCGCACCGCCAGCACCGCCGGCAGGTTCTTGACCATGTTGCGCCGGATGCGGAACGTGCCCTCGGCGCCCGTGCCGAGCACGCGGTAGCCTTGCCCGTCGGCGGTGACCTCGCCGGTCCACAGCCACATCATCGAGCGCGTGGCCCGCGTGTCCCGCGTCACCTTCACCGCGTACTTGGGCGGTTTCGACAGCGAGATCGTGTCTTCGGCAGGGGCGACGATCTCGAACGGCAGCTTCTGCGGGTTCAGCTCGACCTCCTGCATCAGGATGGGCCGGGATTCGAACTTGTACGACCGCAGCATCCCCTCCTTGCGGCCCTCGCGAAAGATGTGCAGCACCCAGTCGTGCGCGCGGTCCGGCGGCTCGCCGGAAAAGCGGTCGGCCTTGAAGTCCTTCTGCCTGACGGATTCGCCGGTGAGCGGGTTGAACCAGGCCGCCTGGTAGCCGTGCCGCTCCACGATGATTTCCACCGGCCCGGGCTTCTCGAGGTAGACAATGTACTCGACGCCCTCCAGCGCCAGCGCGCGCCCGCCATCGACGTCGAAGTAGGGCTCCAGTTCCCAGTGGCGGGTGCGGGAGAAGAAGTCGAACCAGGCGGTCATCTGGCGGGCGCCGGGCGAGTCCAGGTACTTCGCCTCCACGCTGAACTTACGGCCACCGTAAACGCCGGTGTTGCCGAAGGTTGGGTACTGGCCGTTCATGGTCGCGTTCCACAGCCGGCGGCGGAACGTGTCGGTATCGACGTGGTGCGCGTGCGACTTGCCGGCGCCGCTATCCTCGTAAGCGAACTCGCTGTTGACGAACGGCACGGCGTAGAGCTGGTGCTCGATGGCCCCGAGCGGGTCGTCCGAGGACTGATAGACGACATAATCCATCCAGCCGTCGGTGAGCAACGGGGCGGAGGTGGATACGGTGTGGCTGGAGCGCGGGTGCTGGTAAGGGTTGAGCTTCTTCAGCGCTTCGCCAACCTCCTTCAGCACCGCGCGTCCGTTATCGTACTCCTCGAATTCCTGCACGCCCTGCCAGGTGACATGCATGGCCGCGTAGCGGGCCACCAGGTAGCGGACGTAGCGCTCCACCTGTTGTCGAAGGGGGAACAGCTTGACGAGATGATTCTCGTCGCCGGCCAGCACGAGGTCGGCGATGATCCCTTTGCGGTTCATGTAGAGGATGCGCTGGTCGAGCTCGCGGAAGTGATCGACGTTGATCTGATCGGGCGACGGGAAGATCTTGCCCGCCTCGGCCTCGCCGCCCGCCACCAGGCCACGGATGTGGTTGAATTTCTGCCGGGCCCGCGTATCAACCATCGTTTCGAAGAGCTGGCGGTCGAGGAACGCGAAGCGGTAGGAGGTGTCGCCCATCCACAGGTGCGGGGTGCGCTGGAGGTCGTCCACCCAGGCCCAGTGGTGCACGTTGGCACGCATGAGGAAACCGGGCGAGCCGGAAGCGGTGGCGGTGAAGCGCCCCTCCTTGTTATTCAGGCCGGGCACGTTGCTGCTGGTGCGGAACACCCATTCGCCCGGATCGGTGGGCGTGAACCGCACGACCAGCCGCCGGCCGCCGTCCCAGAAGGCGGGCATCCGGAAGGTACGGAACCGCGGCGAGCGAAACCCGGCATCCAGTTCCACGCTGACGTACGGATTGGGGTGGGCGGCCGCCTCCTGATCGTTGAGCTCGAAGACCAGCTCGCAGGGCGAGTAGGCCGGCGTGGGCGGGCAGACGGTCTGGGCCGCCAGCGGCAGGCAGACGGCAAGAACCAGCAACAGATCGCGCGGCATCATCTAGTCATAGTGTACCGGCGGCGGGCGATGGATCGGCGGACCAGCCTCCGTCAACGGCGCTTCCGGGGAGCGGTCCACACATCGAGTGCCTTAAGCCGCTGCCGGGCTGTGTGGTAGATCCGGAGCACGGTCACGGTCAGAGCACAATCGTCGAGAGCAAAGATTACCCGGTGAGAGTGATAGCGAAGGTGGCGAAGTTTCTGTCCGAGTTCGTCCGCCTCGGGGATAACAGGACACCGCTGCGGCATCTCTGAGAGGGAGTCGATGGCGTCCATTAAGCCCTGAAGCCAACGGGCTGCGGCTTCCGGCAACTGTTGATCGTACCGAATGAAGCGGACGTACTCCCGAGCGTCAGTGAGCGCCGAATCGGTGATCTTAACGTGATAGGCCAAGCTCCGCTCGCAGTTCCTCCAGCGCCTCTCCGGCGTCCCTGACGCGCCCCGCTCTGGCGTCTTCCATCCCTTTTCTGATGGCCTGGATGGCCTCCATCCGGTCAGCCAGTTGGAGGAGCTTTTGGTAGGCGGAAGCGTCCTGCATTACGATCTCCGCTTTGCCGTTCACAGTGAGCACGACCGGGCGTCCGGTCTTCTTGGCCCGCCTGATGAGAGCGCTGGTGTTCCGCTTGAAGTCGCTCAGCGAGCGGATGTCTTTGCTGATGTCGAGCATGGACCCTCCCGCGCTAAATTTGCACCAAATTTGATGCTACACGATGCGGCCCTGGGGGTCAAGCCAGCCCCCGCCGGCGAGCGAGCGCCCGCTTCAGTAGCGCCCCGCCGGGCCGCGCAACTACCAGGTCAGTTGCAGCGTCAGGTTCATCAGCGGCTGGCCGCCCCGGGAGGCGGCGTGCGGGTCCTCGCTGCCGTTATCCCGGCAGGAAGTAGAAGACGATCGCGATCACCAGGTAAACAGCCAGGAGCTGGGCCCCCTCCAGCCAGTTGGATTCGCCGTCGCCGGCGATGTGGCCGGCGATCCAGACGGCCATCACGATGGCCAGCACCTCGGCCGGGGTGAAGACCAGGTCCATCGGCCGCGGCCCGATCCAGTAACTGGCCAGCACCAGCACCGGGGCCACGAACAGCGCGATCTGGATGGTACTGCCGGCGGCGATGCCGACGCTGAGGTCCATCTTGTTCTTGCGCGCCGCCAGGATGGCCGTGCTGTGCTCGGCGGCGTTGCCGACGATGCCCACGATGATGACGCCCACAAACAGGCTGGTCATGCCGAAGGCGTGGGCGGCGTGCTCGACCGAGCCGACCAGGATCTCGCTGATCCAGCCCACCAGCGCGGTGGAGACGGCCAGCACGATCAGCGATTTCCTGATGCTCCAAAGCTGCCCGTGGACGCTCTTCTCCGGCTGACCGGCATGCCCGCAGAAGTAGTGGCGGTGTGTGCGCAGCGAGAAAACCAGCCCAAGCGCGTAGCTGGCCAGCAGCACGACGGCGATCTCCAGGCTGAGCCCGGCTTCGCTGCGCTGTCCCAGCGGGCCGGCCAGGTGATGGTACACCGCCGGCACGACCAGGGCGATGGCGGCCAGAATCAGCATGGTGGCCTGCACGCGTGCCGCTTCGATGCTGAACTTCTGGGTCTTGAATTTGAGGCCGCCCCACAGCGCCGAGGCGCCCAGCACCAGCAGCAGGTTGCCCAGAATCGAGCCGGTCAGCGAGGCCTTCACCAGATCGCCCAGCCCCTCCTTGAGCGCCATCAGCGCGATGATCATCTCGGCGGCATTGCCGAAGGTGGCGTTCAGCAGCGCGCCGGTTCCCTCGCTGGTTTTCTCGGCCAGGTGTTCGGTGGCTCTTCCGAGCCAGGCCGCCAGCGGGATGATGGCCAGGCAGGCGGTCCAGAACACGAGGGTGTGAGCGGCCGGCGCAAGGAACTCGAGCAGCAGCGTCACCGGCACGAAGATCAGCAGCCAGTCGAGCGAGGGCCTGAGCAGCGTCCGCATGGCTGCATGCTACCGGCGGCCTGGGCCGGCGGTGTTCCACTCCGCCAGCGAACCATCGTACATCGCCGCCTCGTACCCGAGGTACCTGGCGATGAAGTACGCGAGCGAAGCCTGTACCCCGGTGACGCAGTAGGTCACGATCTTACGTCCAGGTGCGGCGCCGGCGGCCTCAAACATCGCGCGCAACTCGGAGGCGGGCCGCAACACCGGATTCTCCTTGCCGGCCAGGCTGTCTGCCCAGTAGAGGTTGGCGGCGCCGGGAATGCGAACGCCCGAGTAGTCGGCGGGCGAGCGGGCATCCACCAGCAGGAGATTCGATGGCGGATTGCGCATGACCTCCAGCGTCACGACCACTTCCGGCCGCAGCCGCGGCGTGAGGCGCCCGCGCCGCTCCGGCGGCGCTTCCTGTGTGACCGGCCGCCCGCCGGCGCGCCACTTCTCGAGCCCGCCATCCAGCAGCGCGGCGCTGTCTCCGTGGCCGAGATAATCCAGCGTGAAGAAAGCGCGGGCGGCGGCCAGGCCGCGGCTGTCTCCATATAGGATCACGCGTGACTCGTCGCCCACCCCGAGGCGCTCGAACAGCTCGACCAGTTGCGCCACCGGCGGCAGTTCGTTGGGGATGCCGTTGCGCATGACCGCCAGCTCACTCCAGGGCAGAAAGCGCGCTCCGGGGATGTGGCTGGCATCGTAAGCGGAGCGGTCGCGGGCCACGTGCAGCACGACGATCTCGGGATCTTTCATGTGCCCGGCCAGCCACTCCGCAGCCACCAGCATCCTGGAGCGAACTGGCTGAGCGGCGGCCGTGGTGAGCGCAAGAACGACGAGCAGCAACGCACGGAGCAGCATCATCCCACTCTAGCGCGG
>JBBTDS010000377.1:5517-7530 GCA_038060875.1 Acidobacteriota bacterium
TTCGTCGCCCACCTGCTGGCCCGCAACGGGGTGATCGTGCTGGTGGCGGCCATCTCGCCGTATCGCGAGATCCGCGATGAAGTGCGACAGCGGATCGGCGACTTCGTCGAGGTCTACGTGAACGCGCCGCTGGAGGTCTGCGAGCAGCGGGACACGAAAGGCCTCTACCGCAAGGCAAGGGCGGGCGAGCTGAAGGGCTTCACCGGGATTGACGATCCCTACGAGCCGCCGCTCAAGCCCGAAGTGGAATGCCACACCGACCGCGAACAGGTGGCTGAAAGCGCCGGCAAGGTGCTGCGGGCGCTGCGGGAATCGGGGTATATCGAGTAGGGTAGGCGTCCTCGCCTGCCAGCGCGGGCGTTCCGCCCGCCAGCCGCGACAGGCAAGAATGCCTATCCTACTGGGCCGAGCGCCTTGGCCGTCGCCGTCAGCTCGGCGACTGCCTCGGTCGCTTTCTCCAGCAGCAGGCCGTGCTCGCTGCCGCAGCCGACGAAGCGCATGCCGCGCTCGGTCCACTTCTTGGCCAGCGCCGGGCTGCGGACCTGGATGCCCGGCGCGACGCCGTAACGCTTGCAGGTTTCCATCAACGCCAGCACGGTGTCCACCAGCTTGGGGTGTTCGAATTCGCCCGGCACTCCCAGCGCAATGGACAGGTCAGCCGGCCCGACCAGGGCGACGTCGATCCCGGGCAGGGCCAGCATTTCCTCGCGCCGCTCGATCGCGGTGCGAGTCTCGAACTGCACCACCACCATGGTGTTGGCGTTGGTGTGCTCGATGACCTCGGTGAAGCTGCGGCGCTCGTAGTCAAGCTGCGGAGCGCCCAGCCCGTATCCGCGCACCCCCAGGGGAGGGAACTTGGTCCAGCGGATTGCCTCGGCCAGCAGAGCCGGCGATTCGACCCGCGGATAAATGATGCCCTGGGCGCCGGTGTCGAGCACGCGGGCGACCAGCGGATACTGCAAGTCGCCGACGCGCACGATCGGGGTGATGTCCCGGTCGAGGCAGGCGCGCACGAGGTCCCTGACCGTTTCCAGGTCGAAGGGGCCGTGCTCGGTGTCGATGAAGGTGAAGTCGAAGCCGGCGGCCGCGAACAGCCGCGGGATTTCCGCCGCGCCGCATTGCTGCACGCTGCATCCGAAAACGATTCCGCCTTGCTGGAGCCTGGTTTTAGTGCGATTGATCTTCATAGAGTCGGGCCGCCTGGCACGAAAGGTTATTATAGAGGACTATGGACACCACAAGAAGGGAAGTGTTAGGGACGATGCTGGCTGCCGGCGCGCACATGTCGCCGGCCGCCTCCGCGATGGTAAAGTACGTGCGTTTCCGCCGCGGCGCAACCACCGCTTACGGAATTCTGGACGGGGAAACCATCCGCCAGTTGAGCGCCGCGCCCTTCGGGCCTCATAAGGAGACAGGAGCTGCGCACAAGCTGGCCGAAGTGAAGCTGCTCTATCCCTGCGAGCCGCCGAAGGTCCTGGCGGTCGGCCTCAACTACAAGAGCCACCTGGGCAGCCGGACGCCGCCGGCCAACCCCGAGCTTTTCTGGAAGCCGGTCACCGCGCTGCTGAATCCGGAGGACCCGATCGTGATTCCGCGCGGAGCCAAGAACGTGCACTACGAAGGGGAACTGGTGCTGGTGATCGGCAAGCGGGCGAAGAACGTCACCCCGGCCGAGGCGCGGGAGGCGATCTTCGGCGTCACCTGCGGCAACGACGTCAGCGAGCGCGACTGGCAGAAGGCGGACCTGCAATGGTGGCGGGCCAAGGGCGCCGACACCTTCGCGCCGCTCGGCCCGGCCATCGTGCGCGGCCTCGACTACGGCCAGCTTGCGCTGGAGACGCGGCTCAACGGGGCGTCAGCGCAAAAACAATCCACTTCGGACCTGTTGTTTGACGGCCCGGCCATCGTGAGTTTCGCCAGCCAGTTCGTGACCCTCATGCCGGGCGACGTCATCTACACCGGCACGCCCGGCGCCACCAAGCCGATGAAGCCCGGCGACGTGGTCGAGGTCGA
>JBBTDS010000378.1:0-14971 GCA_038060875.1 Acidobacteriota bacterium
AGTGGTCAAGGAGTTGGGGATCCAGGGGGTGAACCCGCAAGGCCTGAGCGCAGCCGGCTTCCCGCGAATGAGCATCACCGGTTACCCGGCCCTTACGCTCCCCCCCGGGGGCGTTAATCCGAATGATTTCGACTGGGGCTACGCCGACACGGTGACCTGGTCCAAGGGCCGGCACGTAGTCAAGTTCGGCGGCGAGTTCAAGCCTAAGAATCTCTTCGTCGGACGCGTGCCCACCGGCGCCTACGGGGACTTCTCCTTCGATGGGAGGTTCACCGGGTATGGTTTCGGGGACTTCCTGCTGGGATACCCCTCCAGCAGTTCGCGTCTGGACCCGCTGACCAACCGCTGGCGCGACGACAGCGAGTTCGGCGTCTTCATTACGGATGACTTCAAGCTCAGCAACCGCGTGACGCTGAATCTCGGCCTGCGGTGGGACCGGTTCGGATCGCCTTCCTTCCGGGACGGTCTGATGTGGAACTGGGACATTAGCACCGGCAAGATCGTGATCCCGACGGGCACGGAGAACAAGGTCCGGCCGTTATATCCGAAGAACATCACCATCGTGACCGGCCAGGTGCGGCGGAACCCGGACATGACGAACTTCGCGCCGCGGCTCGGCGTGGCCTGGCGGCCGTTTGGCGAGAACACGGTGATCCGCGGCGGCTACGGGCTTTACACCGAGTATCTCGGGCGCTTCGCCCGGCTGAACACCGGCGGGCCGTTTGAGATCAGTGAAACCTACATCAACGAGATCCGGGACGGCAAGCCGCTGTTTGCCTTGCCGAATCCGTTTCCGCCTTCCATCGCGGGTGCGACCGTCCCGTCGCAGAGCTTCACCGGCTACCCGCTCGAGACCAAGAACGGCCAGACCCACCAGTTCAACCTGACCCTCGAGCGCCAGGTTCACGACGTCGGCTTCCGGCTGAGCTACGTGGGATCGCGGAGCCGCAACGTGAACTACAGCCTGGGCATCAACAAGCCCGCGCCGAGCCTGATCCCGTTCACGGCCTCGCGGCGTCCATGGCCGCAGTTCGTCGGCGGCTCCTATTTCCGGACCGACGGCGCGCGGAACTTCAACGCGCTGACGCTCCAGGCGCAGCGCAAGCTGGGCAGCCTGACTTTGGACGCCCACTGGACCTGGGCTTCGAATTACAACAACATGGTGGACCTGACGGACCCCTACGCCCGGCCTGGCTGGGGCCGGGACCCCTACACCACGCGGAACCGGGCCGTGATGAACGCGGTTTGGGAGATTCCGGTGGGCAAGGGGCGTCCATACCTGTCGGCCGCTCCGGCAGTAGTCAACCACGCGCTGGGCGGATGGCAGCTCTACTGGATCGCCTACTTCGAATCCGGCTGGTACTTCACGCCGAGCTTCTCGGGCAGCGACCCCTCGAACACCAATACCTCCGGCGGCCGTCCGGACCGCGTATGCAACGGCAACTTGCCGTTGGGCGAGCGGGGAATCAACCGCTGGTTTGACGCCTCCTGCTTTGTGGCGCCGCCTGCGGGAGCCGGCAGATATGGCAACGCCGGCACGAACTTCCTGGAAGGGCCCGGCTATCACATGCACCACATCTCGCTGGCCAAGACGTTTAACTTGACCGAGCGGTGGAAGTTCACGTTCACGGCGGCGGGAGCCAATGGGTTCAACCACGCGAACTTCTCCAGGCCGAGCGCCAACATTTCGGCGCCGGGGAGCGTCGGAGTTGTCAGCGGGCTGCGCGCGGGTGCCACGGCGCGGCGCATCGAGTTGCGGGGCCGCATCGACTTCTGAATGCCCACCGCGGCGGGAGGCCGAAGCTGGTCCTTACCACTTCACCGGCCGGCCCGGCTCCAGCGGCCAGACCTCGGTGCCCGGCAGGTCCTTGATCAGCGCGGCCAACTCCTCCGGTTTGCCCGCCAGCGCGGGGAAGGTGCCGAAGTGCACCGGGATCACCTTCTTCGGCTCCAGCAGCCTGCACGCCAGGGCCGCCTCCCGCGGGCCCATGGTGTAGAACCCGCCGATCGGCAGTATGGCCAGCTCAGGCTTGTAGAGCCGCCCGATCAATTCCATGTCGGAGAAGACGTTGGTGTCGCCGGAGAAGTAGAAGCGCCGCCCGTCCGGGATGGTGACGACGTAACCGGCAGCCTCGCCTCCGTAGATGACCTGGTCGCCGTCCTGGATGCCGCAACTGTGGACGGCGTGGGTCATGGTCACCGTCAACGGTCCCAGTTCCAGCGAGCCGCCCTTGTTCATCCCGACCAGGTTTTCGACGCCCTTGGCGCCGAGCCACAGGCAGGTCTCGAAGATGGCCACCACCGGCGGCGCAAATTTCTTGGCCAGCGCGATGGTGTCGCTGATGTGATCGAAATGGCCATGAGTGAGCAGGATTCCGTCGAGCCGCGTCAACGCGTGCCCTTGAGGGTAGGAGGGGTTGCCGCCGATCCACGGATCGAACACGAACACCTCTCCCGACTCCAGGCGGAACTGCAACGAGCCGTGTCCAAGCCAGGTGATTTCCATGGCCGTACTCGTCAGGCGCCGGCGCGCCTGGCTTTCGTGGGCGGGTGGTGCGACAGCACCGGCTTCTTGGCGGGCTTGCGGCGCAGCAGCCTTCCCACCGAGCGGACCAGGTGGGACACCTCGTTGGCGCTCTTGGGAATCACGACGTCGGCGCCGGTGGAGGCTTCGGTGAGCCCGAGCGCCTCGGCGTAGCCGGAAACCAGGATGACCGGCACCTGAGGGGAATGCGCCCGCACCTTCTTGATCAGCTCAACGCCGTTCATGCCGGGCATCTTGTAGTCGGTGATGAGGAGGTCGAACTGTCCGCGACGGAACAGTTCGAACGCTTCCTCGCCGGCGGTGGCGGTGGTGATGTGGTGCCCCTGTTCTTCCAGGACCGACTTTCGAGCCGCAAGCCCCAGCTTGTTGTCGTCTACGAGGAGAATGTTGGATGAGTTCGAAGGAGCAGGAGATTTCATAAGGGGACCCCGCGAAACTACCAGAGGTGAAACTGTCCTGTCAACGGGTTTATATCGGATTGCAAAATAGGAGGTTGCGCGGCGTGCTCACTCCACCTCCCGCGGCGCCGTGTAGCCGGCCTTCGCCATGATCGTGTACTTTACCGGCTTGCCCTTCTGGTCGGTGATCTTCAGCGGCTCGTTGGTGGCCGGGTTGACCAGCTCGACCTTGATCTTGCGGTACTTCCCGTCGCGTGTCAGGTTCGAGGGCTGGTAGGTGATCTGGTAGCGGCTGCGCAGGGCCTGGGCGATCGAGCGGAAGATGCCGGGGAACTCGCCGTAGAAACGCGGGAAGAAAGCCATCCCGCCGGTTTCTTTGGTGAAGGTCCGGAGCTGGTTGTCGGCCTGCAAGAAGTCCAGGCGCTGGATCGGCCCCATCATGCCGCGAGCGTCGTACCACTCGCGCAGCGCCTGCATCAGCCCGATGGCATAGATCGGCACCCCCGCGTCTTGCAGGAGTCTGCGAGTCTTGTCGAAAGTGATCTTGCTGAAGGTGTCGATGCCGGAGGCGATCAGCACGATGGCCTTGCGGCCCTCGATGTCGGTCATGCGCCCGGCGGTTTCCGTTATCGCGTCGTAAAGGTTGGATTCCGAGTAGGCGGCAATCCGGAGCCGCTGCATGGCCTCCTGGGCGGCGCGCTTGTCGGTGGAGAAATCCGAGAGGATCTCCGGGCGGATGTCGTAGGCGACCACGGCCACATAGTCTTCCGGCTTCAGGGTCTCGAGGAAGCCGTAGGAGGCCGTCAGCGTCTGGTACCAGGTTTCGCCCCAGTACTGCTGGAACAGATTGCTGAACTCGATCACCATGCAGACGGTCATCGGCGCTTCGCCCACCTCGAAGCCGCTGACCTGCTGGGGGACGCTGTCCTCCAGCACGCGGAAGTTGCCGCGCGGGATGTTGGGAATGAACTGGCCGCGGTTGTCGAGCACGGCCACGTCCAGGCCGACCGCCGTCACCTCGGTGCGGAAGCTGGGCGCGCCCTGCGGCGGCGTCTCCTTCTTTCGGCCGTACTTGGAAGGAATCTTCTCCGCCTCGGCCTCTTCCGGCGCGCCTTTCTTGCGCGGCCGGGCGACGGTTTCGGCGCCTTCCTTCTTCGGTCCCTGCTGGGCCATCAGCAGGCCGGCGCCGGCCAGCAGGCCAGCCAGCAGGGCCGCAGGCACGCGTGTCGACATCTCCATAAGTGCCCCCAATTAGAACTATAGCAGGGACGGGGCCGCCAGCGTCAGTGCACCCAGCGGTCGCGGTCCTGCTTGCGCGTGTAGGTGTCGAACTTCCGGCGGGCCCGTCGCATCCTCCACTCCCGCAAGCCGCGCCGCAGCGAGCCGGCCAGATCCAGGCGCACGCCGCGCCTCCCAAGGCGCGTCTTGAGATAGGCGTAGCCGAAGATCATCCCGCCCAGGTGGGCCAGGTGGCTCACGCCGCCGCCGGACGCCTCCAGCGAGCCCAGGAAAGCGATCCCACCCAGGATCATGACGAAGTACTTGGCCTTCATCGGGAACAGGAAGCTGAACAGCACCATCCGGTCCGGGTAGAGCAGCCCGTAAGCCATCAGCAGGCCGTAGATGGCGCCCGAGGAGCCGATGGTTCGCGTGTACGGATTGCCCACCAGCAGGTTAGCCGCGACCACGCAGACCCCGGCGCCGACGCCGCAGAGGAAGTAATAGCGCAGGAAGCGCCGCGTGCCCCAGTCGCGTTCCAGGTCGGCGCCGAACATCCACAGCGTGAGCATGTTGAACAGGATGTGCATCAGCCCGCCGTGGAGGAACAGGTAGGTAACCAACTGCCAGAGGTAGCCGCGCCCGGCCACCTGCCACGGCATCAGGCCGAGGAAGAGGAACGGGTCGGCCCCGGTGAATCGCACGGCGAGGAAGTTGACGAGGAAGACGGCAGTGTTGCTGATCAGCAGCCATTTCACCCCGGCGGGGAAATAGCCGGAAGAGAATCCTCGGGCCGTGTAGCGGGTGTATTGCATGCTGAATCGCGGGTCGTCTCTGCCAGAATAGCAGATAGGAGCGCGCGGCGGAATGCGAGTGCGGCGTCCCAGTCTCGTCCATCCACCGGGGATCGCCCAGCGGCTGCTGGAATGGCTGCGCGGGCGGGATCAGATGCTGCTGCGGCCGGCCGGGGAGCTGCCGCTGCTGTTGCTGAGTTTTCCCCGCGGCGGGCAGGCGGCGGCGCGCGAGATCGAAGCCGCTTACACCCGGACGCTGCCGGGGCTGCGGCCCGAGACGCGGGCGCCCTACGAGCCGGTCTTCCGCTCGCTGCCGGTGATGGTGGCGGTGCTGTTGCGCCCGGTGAACCCTTGCGGCTGCCTCGGTCATCATCACCCGCGGGGCGCCGAGTCCCGCTTCGCGCGACGCCTGTCGGCCGACCTCGGCCATCCGATTGCCGAGATCGATCTGGCCTACGAGGGCATCCGCGACTGGCAGCCGGAGCCGCTGTCGTCGCTGGCTGCCGGCGACCTCGGCGGCCGCATGCGCGAGCTGCACTTCCAGGCCGCTGTCCTGGCCGTGCTGCTGCACGAGATGGAGCACCTGACCTTCCCCGACCGGAGCGAGACCGAGATTCGCGCCCGCAGCAACGAGTTCTATGCGATGACGATGCGGGAGCTGGTGGCCGCCGAATCGGGCGCCTATTACGGCATGGCCTCGCCGCCGCCGCGGCCGTAGCGCGCCAACCGCCAGGCGCAGCCTGCCAGCAGCACGGCCATCACCGTCCACACTTGCCAATGCGAGAACAGCCCGCGGGAGACGGCGAAGCTCGCGGTCACCTTCAGGTCGGTGGCGAGCCGCCACACCGCCAGCGCGACCGCCGCCAAGGCGGCCGGCCTCAGCAGCCCGCTCAGCGTCAGTGCGAGCTCGCGGCGCCGGGACAGCTTTCGCCCCAGCGCCGGACCGACACGGAGGCGAATTGTCACCACCATTGCTTGCCGTGGCCCCCTGCTTCAAATTTACCAGCTTTTGCGCTACATTGACAGGGTGGGGAAGGAGCCTATGCCGAAGATCAAGACTGCTGTCATCGGAACCGGATTCATGGGGCGGGTGCATTCGGAAGCCATCCGCCGGCTGGGGAATGTGGAGCTGGCCGCAATCGCCGGCGAAACCGAGGAGTGGGCCGCCTCGCTCGGGCGCGAGATGGGAGTGGAGCGGACCACCGGGGACTACCGTGCCCTGCTGAAGGCCCCGGAGATCCAGGCCGTCCATGTCTGCACGCCGAATGCAACGCACCACCCGATGGCCAAGGAGGCGATGCTGGCGGGCAAGCACGTGCTGTGCGAAAAGCCGCTGACGCTGTCGGCGGCCGAGGCGCGCGACCTGGTCGAAGTGGCCAAATCGACCGGCAGGGTCAACTGCATCAACCACAACCTCCGCTATTACCCGGTGGTGCAGCACATCCGCGCCATGCGCGAGGCCGGCGAGCTGGGGGACATCCTGGTGGTCCAGGGCACCTACTCGCAGGACTGGTTGCTCTACGACACCGACTATAACTGGCGCATCGAGGCGAAGCAGAACGGCCCGCTGCGGGCGATGGGCGACATCGGGTCGCACTGGATGGATATGATCCAGCACCTGACCGGCCTGCGCATCACCGCGCTGTGCGCCGACCTCCAGACCTTCCACAAGACCCGCAAGCGTCCCAAGACGGCGATCGAGACCTTCGCCGGTAAGACGCTGCGCCCGGAGGACTACGACGAGATCCCCATCGACACCGAGGACTTCGGCGCCGTGCTGGTGCGGCTCGGCGACCGTGCCCGCGGCGCTTTCACCGCCAGCCAGGTCAACACCGGCTGCAAGAACCGCTTGCAGGTCGAGGTCTACGGCGCCAAGGCGGGCGTGAGCTGGAACCAGGAGCGGCCGGACGAGCTGTGGATCGGCCGGCGGAACTCGCCCAACCAGATCCTCGTTAAGGATCCGTCGCTGCTGGCGGCCAGCGCGCGCAGCTTCGCCGACCTGCCGGGCGGCCACGGCGAAGGCTACGACGACGCCCACAAGCAGGTCTTCCGCCGCTTCTACCGCAAGGTGGCCGACCCGGCGGCCCCGGTCGATTATCCGACCTTCGAGGACGGCCTCTGGGGCATGACTTTGCTGGAGAAGGTGCTGGAGAGCCATCGCCGGCAGGCCTGGGTGACGGTGGAGTAGCCGGCGTGGCGATACCCTCGACCGCCTGCTAGAATTTCGGTGACAGGCTACGCTTTCACCAATTTAATCTTTGGCGGGTGAACATTGAATAAGTGAAAGCGTAGCCTGTCACCGAAATTAATGATCATAGTGGGCATTGGCGGGATACTGAGCGAGGCGGCCAGCGCCATCCTCAAAGACGGCGTGCTGGTGGGCGCGGTAGAGCAGCGCAAGCTGGCGCGGCGGCTGCGGCCCGGCGAGCTGCCGGAGGAAGCGATCGCGGTGTGCCTGCGGCTGGCCGGGGCGCGGGAGCAGGACATCGACTGCGTGGCCATCGCCCGCCCGCTGGCCTCGGGCCCGGAAGCGGTGATGCACCTGGAGCTGCGGGCGAAGTTCCCCAACAGCCAGATCCTGCTGGTCGATCATCACACCGCCCACGCCGCCTCGGCCTACTACGCCTCGCCGTTCGAGGAAGCCACCGTGCTGACGCTGGACAGCGCCGGCGACTTCCGCTGCGGCGCTCGCTGGCAGGCGGCCGGCAACCAGATCGCGCTCGACAAGGAGCTGTATTACCCCGACTCGCTCGGCGCGCTCTACAGCCGTGTCACCGCGCTGCTGGGCTTCGAGCCGAACGCCGACGAGCACAAGGTCCAGTGGCTCTCCAGCGCCGGCGACGACCGCTTCCGCGAGGTGTTCGTCGAGATCCTGGGCATGAAGAGCGGCGAGTGGCCGCGGATCGACCGGACGTTTTTCGACAGCGAGCGGATGCGCCACGGCGGGTTCGGCGCGCGGCTCTACCAGCGGCTCGGCCTGGCCGACGGCGCGCCCGTTCCGGAGGCGCTGCACGCGGCGGTGGCGGCCGGCCTGCAACACGCGGTGGAGCAGGCGGTACTGGTGATGGCAGGCAGCGGCCGGAACCTGTGCCTGGCCGGCGGGCTGTGCCACAACGCCCTGCTGGTGGCGGCGCTGGAGAGTTCCGGCCACTGGGAGAACGTCTTCGTCCAGCCGGCGGCCGGCAATGCCGGCACCGCGCTGGGCGCGGTCTTCCACGCCTGGCACAGCGTCTACCAGCAACCGGCGCGCGCCGGCATGGACAGCCTCTGCCTGGGACCGGGCTACGACGCCGAGGCGATCAAGCAGGTGCTGGAAAACTGCAAGCTGCGCTTCCGCTACCTGCTGACGGCCGAGGAGGTGATCGAGAGGGCCGTAGGCGAGATCAACGGGGAGAAGATCGTCGCCTGGATGCAGGGGCGGATGGAGTTCGGGCCGCGGGCGCTGGGCAACCGCAGCATCCTGGCCTCGCCGCTGAACCCGTACTCGACCGAGAACCTGAACATCTACATAAAGCACCGCGAGCAGTTCCGCAAGTTCGCCGCTTCGGTCCCGGCCGAGCTGGCCGCCGAATACTTCGAGGTGGGGGCCAACGCGCGTTTCCTGGCCACCGCCGGCCGGGTGCGGCCCAAATACCGCCGGCAGTTCGACAGCGCCGTCCTGGGCGAGGACCGCATCCGGGTGCACACCGTGCGCGAGCAGGACAACCCGGTCTACTGGAAGCTGCTGCACGCCTTCGGCCGGGCCACCGGACTGCCGGTGCTCTACAACACCTCCTTCAACTTGTTCGGCGACCCGCTGGTGTGCACCCCGCGCGACGCCGTGCGCAGCTTCTACTCCTCCGGCATCGACTCGATGTTCGTCGGCAACTTCTGGTTGCAGAAGTGATGGTGTATACTATACACCGTGAAGCGCACCCAGTTATACCTGCCGGAGGACGACTGTAAGCTGCTGGAAATGCTGGCCCGGCAGTCCCGTTCGTCGGTGTCCGAGCTGGTACGCCAGGCGGTGCGTGAGAAATACTGCGCCCGGGCCTCAAACCGGAGAGAGATTTTTCAGTCGGTCGTGGGCCTGTGGAGGAACCGTCAGGATCTGCCTGACGCCCAAACCTACGTAAGAGCGCTGCGCCGCGGCCGGCGCCTCGAAAGGACCTCCCGTTGAAGGCGGTGCTGGTGGATTCGGACATCCTGATCGAGGTCCTCCGGGGTCGCGATGCTGGCATCCTGGCAGAGTGGGGCGAGTTGGGCGGCGGCGATGCGGTGGTCGCTTACTCGCCGGTAGCGGCCGCCGAGATCTGGTGCGGGGCGCGGGAATCCGAGCGGGCGGCGATCACGACGTTGTTCACCGCCTTGACATGCGTGCCCATCGACGCCGAGATCGGGCGCAAGGCAGGGGATTACCTGCGCCTGTACCGTCGCAAGCACGAGGTAGAACTCGGGGATGCGCTGATTGCCGCTACCGCCGCCACTCACAAGCTGGCGCTCTGGACCAGGAATCGAAAACACTACCCAATGCGGGAATTGGAACTGTACTGAACTATCGCCATGCGCCTGCGGACGGCCCAGGGAAGACTGAAGGTCGAGCACAGCATCATCGAGGGCGTGCGCGAGGTGCTGGAGCGGCTGCTCAAGGCCAACCCCGAGATCCGCGCCGTCATTCCCGGCGTGATCCGCGCGGTGCGCGACGCGAGAGGGCCAGTCCGGGTACGGGTCACCGTGCCCACCAGCAACGGATGGAAAGCGATCGCCTTGAGCGCCGGCGCCCGCCAGGAGCTCTTCGTGAGCACCAGCCTCAGCCGCGAGCGGCTCGAGCGGGCCATAGAGCAGGCGCTGGTGGTAGGATAAGTCTCCTGACTTGTCACTTCGGTTTGCCGCTATGAAGATCACCGCCAAAGCGCCGTGCCGGGTGGATATGGCCGGCGGAACACTCGACATCTGGCCGCTGTACCTCTACCACCCCGGCGCGGTCACGCTGAACTTCGCGGTCGATCGCTACGCCCGTTGCGTGCTCGAGACGCGCCCGGACAGGCGGATTGTTTTCGACTCGAAAGACCTGGGCGGCCGGCAGGAATTCGAGTCCCTCGAGGCGCTCCAGCGCGCCCGCCAGTACCGGTTGCCGCTGCTGGCCTACCTGGTGAGGCATTTCGCCCCCGAAACCGGATTCGAGCTGCACACCGAATCGGAGGCCCCGCCGGGCGCCGGCATCGCCGGCTCGTCCACGCTGATCATCGCCATCGCCAGCGTGTTGAACCGGCTCACCGGCGCGGGCCACAAGCCGGAGCGGCTCCGCGAGATCTCGCAGAACATCGAAGCCCAGATCATCCGCGTCCCCACCGGCGCGCAGGATTACTACCCGGCCATGTATGGCGGCGTCAACGCCATCGAGCTGACGCCGGCCGGCGTCAGCCGCCAGCCGATCCAGGTGGACCTGGCCGACTTCAACGAGCGCATCGTGCTGGCCTACACCGGCGAGCCGCGCAACTCCGGCATCAACAACTGGGAGGTCATGAAGGCGCACATCGACGGCGACCGCAAAGTGCACCGCAACTTCGACCGCATCGCGGCCATCGCCCAGGCGATGCGCCGGGCTTTGGAAAAAAGCGACTGGGCGGAGACGGGGCGGCTGCTGCGCGAGGAGTGGGCGCATCGGCGCAGGAACGCCCCGGGCATCTCCACGCGGCTGATTGACCGGCTGGTCCAGGCGACGCGGCGGGCCGGGGCGACCGGCGCCAAGGTGTGCGGCGCCGGCGGCGGCGGCTGCGTGGTCTTCCTGGTCGAGCGCGGCGCCAGCCAGCGGGTGGCGGCGGTGATCCAGCGCGAGGGCGCCACCGTGCTGCCGGTGCGGGTGGCGCCGAAAGGTGTCAGGGTCGCCATGAGCTGAGGCGAAATCGCGCCGCCATGTTGGGCCTGCCGGAAAGATCGCTCAAAGTCGTCCTCCGAATTGTGGTGTTCGCCATCCTGAGCTTCCTGGGCCTGAGGATCTTCGGCTGGCTGTTGTTCCAGCTCGGCGGCGGTCTGCTGTTGACCAGCGCGCTGAGCGTGTTTCTCGCGGCGGCGGCGGCCAACGCCGCGCTGATGCGGATCTACGAGCACGCCCGGCTGGCCGACATCGGCTTCGCCTGGAACCCGGCCGCTTCGCGCAACCTCCTGCTGGGGCTGGCCGGCGGCGTGGGCGCGGCCGCCGTCGTGCTGGGCGGGCCGCTGGCTTTGCCGGCCGCCGAACTCCAGCCGGTCACCGGCGCGCCGCAGGGCTGGCCGGCGTTGCTGTTCGTCGGCATCTTGCTGCTGTTCGGCGGAGTGGGCGAGGAGATGCTGTTCCACGGCTACGGCTTTCAGGTTCTGCTGGCGGCGCTGGGCCCGTGGGCCACCATCCTGCCCCTCAGCGTCCTGTTCGCCCTGGCGCACGCGGGCAACCTGAACATCAGCGTGCTCGGCGCTCTCAACACCTTCGGTTGGGGTGTGCTGCTCGGCTGGGCCTTCTGGCGCAGCGGGGACCTGTGGCTGCCCATCGGCCTGCACGTCGGCTGGAACTGGATGCTGCCGCTCGCCGGCGCCAATCTGAGCGGATTTACAATGAATGTGACGGGCTACGCGATACGCTGGAGCGCGGGGCCGCTGTGGAGCGGCGGAGAGTACGGGCCCGAAGGCAGCATCCTGACGAGCGCCATCCTGCTGGTCCTGTTCCTCTATCTCCGGCAAGCGCCCATCCGGCGGCAGACGCCGCTTCTGTTGCGTACCCGCGAGGAGGTGTAAGTGCGCTTCTGGGCGGCGGCGCTGATCACGCTGGTGGTCGCCGGCTCGGCCGCCGAGCGAAAGCTCTCCCCTGAGGACCGCATCGAGCTGATCCGCGGGCTGACGGCCGAGTACGCCACCGTCAAGACGTTCCTGCCGCGTTCGAAGAAAGCCCTCGCGGTCACCAACAACGGCGCCTTCGACAAGAAGGAGTGGGAGGCGGTCGGGCGCGAGCACGGGCCGGCAGCGCGCGCCGGCGACCTGGTGCTTATCAGCAAAATCCAGATCGAAGACGACCGCATCGTGTTCGAGATCAACGGCGGCTTCAAGGGCGGGCGCAAGTGGTACCAGCGGGTGCAGGTCGGCGTGGGCGGGCGCACCGGGCCGGTCATGGGGGGACCCCAGACGGCCGCTCCCGGCGGGACCTCCCTCGCCCTGATGTTGGGCAAGCCGCTGCCGCCGTTGAAGCCGGCCGAAGTGAAGAAGATGCTGGCGCCGGTGCTGGATTTCGAGAAGCGCTCGGTGACCGAACACTACGTGGAGAGCCTGCCGCCGGCGATCAAGCAGGCGGTCCAGGAGAAGCGGGCGGTGGAGGGCATGGACCGCGACCAGGTCGTGCTGGCGCTGGGCAGGCCGGTGCGCAAGGTGCGGGAGACGGTGGACGGCCAGGAGCTGGAGGATTGGGTCTACGGCACGCCGCCGGGGCGCATCGTCTTCGTGACCTTCGAGGGCAACAAGGTCGTTCGGGTCAAGGAGAGCTACGCCGGTTTGGGCACCGAGGCGCCGCCGCTGAAGACGCCGCGGTAGGGTAGGCCTCCGGCCTGCCTGGCCAGCGGTGCAACCGCGCGGCCGCCAGTTTCGGACTCTCCGCTCCGATTCCGCCCGCGCGGCGGGCCGTGCTCTGTTATCATTGAGGGTCAGCCGCATTACAACCGCAACGACAGGAGACCAATCATGGCAGTGAAAGTTGGAATCAATGGCTTCGGCCGCATCGGTCGCAACGTGGTCCGGGCCGGCCTGAACGACCCGGCGATCGAGTGGGTGGCGGCCAACGACCTCACCGACACCAAGACGCTGGCGCACTTGCTCAAGTACGACTCGGTGCTGGGCCCGCTCGACGCCGAGGTGAAGGTCGTGGGCGACACGATCACGGTGAACGGCAACGCGATCAAGGTGTTCGCGATTAAGGATCCGGCCGAGCTCCCCTGGGAGTCGCTGGGGGTGGAGATCGTGATCGAATCCACCGGCAAGTTCACCGACGCCGCCCAGGCCAGGAAGCACCTGCGCGGGCCGGTGAAGAAGGTCATCATCTCGGCGCCGGCGAAGAACGAGGACGTCACCCTGGTGCTGGGCGTCAACGATGAGATGTACGATCCGGCCAGGCACCACATCCTCTCCAACGCCTCGTGCACTACCAACTGCCTGGCGCCGGTGGTCAAGGTGCTGCACCGCCAGTTCGGGGTGGTCAAGGGTTTGATGACCACCATCCACAGCTACACCAACGACCAGAACGTGCTGGACTTCCCGCACAAGGACCTGCGCCGGGCCCGCGCCGCCGCCATCAACATGATCCCCACCACCACCGGGGCGGCCAAGGCCATCGGCCTGGTGATGCCGGAGCTGAAGGGCAAGCTCGACGGCTTCTCCATGCGCGTGCCGACGCCGAACGTCTCGGTGGTGGACCTGGTGGCCGAGACCGCCAGGGCGACCACGGTCGAGGAAGTGAACGCGGCGCTGAAGCAGGCGGCCGAGGGCGAGATGAAGGGCATTCTCGCCTACACCGAAGACCCGGTGGTTTCCAGCGACCTGATGCACAACCCCAACAGCTCGATCGTTGACGCGGCGCTGACCAAGGTGCTGGGCGGCAACCTGGTGAAGGTCCTGGCCTGGTACGACAACGAGTGGGGCTATTCCTGCCGGGTGGTGGACCTGATCAAGTTCCTGGTGAACAAGGGGCTGTAGTGGGATAGGCCTCCTGGCCTGTCCCGGCAAGACGGCCCCACTCAGTCCCCCGTGGCCGGCAGCGAGGCTTTCAGGTGGGCAAGTCCGTCGAAGGAAGACCGCCGGTAGATGACCACATCCTTGGAAACGCCGAGGCCCTGCCAGACCCGCAAGGCATAACTGCTGCGGCGATGATGTTCCGCCCGTTGGCGGACGGCGGCGGCAGGTCATGGGCCTACCCCACTTGCTGCTTGCGCCACAGGTAGTCCTCGTAGTTGCCGGGGTAGGCCTCGACCGCGCCGCCGGCCAGCATCCGGATGAGCGTCGATTTGCCGGCGCCGTTGACGCCCACCAGCGCGATGTGGTCGCCGCGCTCACGCCGCGCCCGACCCTCTTACGGCACCAGTGGCGCAAGACCGGGATAGGCGTTTCGCAAAACGGTTCGGATCTGCTCCAAGGTCTGCTCGGTTTTTAGTTCCGGGTCCTTGGTATCCTTGACGCAGACCCGCTTCTTGGAGCCGCCTACCGGCAGCTCATCGCACTGCCCTGGCTTCAGCTTTTCGAGCACCGACTCGTCGCCGTAGAGAAGCTCACCGCCGACCCAAACCATCTGTACGTCCGGCAGGTGATTCTTCAGCAGACTCAGGCTGGGGTCATCTGCCCGGTTGCTCAACACGACCAGATCGGCTCTCAGCCCCTTGGCGAGCCGGCCCACGAGTCCGTCGAGCGCCAAAGCCCTCGCCGGATTCACCGTGATCATCCTGACCCAGTCCCCGTCCGGGATCGCGTTATCGAGTTTCTCCTTATTGACTTTTGCCGCCACTCGCAGCTCGTCGAAGATGTTGTCACTGCCCGTCGGATTCCAGTCCACCCCCAGCGAAACCTCCACCTTGTGTTGCCGCGCGAGCTTGATGTTCGTAGTTTCCCCGTAGAGGGCCAAGTTGCTTTGAGGCGACCAGATCAGCTTGGCGCCGATCTTTCCCATCTCCTCGAACTGAGGCGCCCGAAAAGCTGTCCCATGGATAATGGCCGTCTGCGCCCTCAGGAGACCCTTGCTCTTGAGCGTCGTGAATTCCTTCCGGGACTCGTCGTCGATCCCCTCCGCCACGTGCGGCACAAACGATTTGGTCTTGGAGAACTGAACCTCCGGGAGCTTCCCGAGGACGTAAGTAACGATGTGCTCCTTCGGCAGGCCCAGCTCACTCTGGTTTTCGGCGTTGCGGATGAGCGTTTTCACGCACCTGAGATTGGGCGTACCCTGGATTGTGGTGATGCCGCTCAGCAACGCCTTGATCTCGCCGTACTTGACCATCTCACAAAGGAGGGTATTCTCCAAGTCCTTGTAT
>JBBTDS010000379.1:0-3104 GCA_038060875.1 Acidobacteriota bacterium
TCGAACACCCCGGCGTGGAACCGACCAACAACAGCGCCGAGCGGGCGTTGCGTCAGGCGGTGATCTGGCGCAAGGGATCATTCGGGAACCAGAGCGCCAACGGCGAGGTAGCCACCGCCCGCCCGCTCACCGCGGCCCGGACCTGTGTGATACAACGCCGCAACTCATTGGAGTTTCTCACCGGCTCCGTGCGGCGGCGCCGGACCGGTCAGCCCGCCCTGTCGCTGCTGGAGCGGTAGAGGGGGGGTGAACGGTTAGAGATTCTCAACGGCCGGCTGAGCCGCTTCAAGCTGCTGCTGGTTCCAGCGGTGCGAAACATTCCCGCCGAGGAGGTGGCGAAGATCCGGGAGTACGCTTCGCGCGGCGGCCGCGTCCTCATTGTGCCCGAGTCGTTCCTGGGCGACGAGTATAACCGCGCGCAAGGCTACGACCAGAGTTTCTCGCAGGACGTTGTGTTCGCCCTGGATGCGCCCGTGCGACTGGAAGGCGCGCCCGGCGGCCTGGAGATCCAGGGCATGCGGCAAAACATTGAGGTCTCCGGCGACACCCAGGTGCGCTGACGGTACCCGGACGGCAGCCCGGCAATCGTTCGCGTTCCGATGGGCAAGGGGGCCATAGATTACGCGGCCGGCTCGCTCGAAGCGCGCGGTTACGCCCGCCTGCTCGACACGTTGTTCACCGAGGCCGGTGTGAGCCCGCCGCCGGCCTGTCCGAACTTCGCACGGGGCAGGCAGCCGCGGGCAATCGCCTGACGATACCGGCGCGCTGGACCGGCATCTACGAACTGCTTGCCGGCGCCAGTGGCGGTACTTGAGGCCACACGGTGGTCACCCGCCAAAGGCTATTCACCTGGCGGCCTGCGCGTGGTAGAAAAGGGTCTGGCATATGACTACTACCACGAAGGCTGTTCTTGGGTATGTGCTTTGGTCGGCGCTCGCGGTGTTTGCCGCGCCTCCGTCCGTCTCCAACCGTGCTCCCGCCGAGAGCGATATCGGCTACCTGCCGGCTGACGGGTCTACAGTGCGGACGAATCCGCCTGCGCTGGCCTGGCTGCCGGAACCGGACGCGGAAGGCTATACCGTGCAACTCGCACGCGACAGCGCGTTCACGAGCGGAGTGGTCACGGTACTTCGCACCCCGTACGTTCTGTATACGCACACGGCGACCCTCGGCGCCGGGACATGGTGGTGGCGCTACGCGTGCCTTGACGGGCGGGGCAACCGGTCGGGGTGGAGCCAGGCGCGGCGGTTTACGATCGCGCCGGACGCCCAGCCGTTCCCGCGTCCGAGCGAGGAGCTGATCCGCCAGCGGCTCCCGAACAGGCACCCCCGGCTGATGATGAGGCCGGAGGAAGTGGAGATGCTCCGCCAGGCGCGGCTGGGAGCGCAGAAAGCGCGCTGGGAGGAACTGGTCCGGGTTGCCGAGGAGTACCTCAAGGCGCCCCTCACACCGGAACCGCCGCCCTGGACCGACGGCAAATGGAACGCCCCGGAGTGGAGGCGCAACTACGGCGCGACGGTGAGGGCGGTGGAGATGGCGGAGACGCTCGCGTTCTGCTACCTGCTCACCGGGGACCGGCGCTACGGCGAAGGAGCGCGCAAATGGCTGCTGCATTTCGCCTCCTGGAATCCGGCCGGCGCCACCAGCATGGACGTGAACGACGAGGCGGGGATGCCGATCCTCCACAGCACGTCGCGCGCCTACGACTGGGCCTACGACGCGCTCAGCAACCAGGACCGCTCGACCATACGGAAGGTGATGCGGTTACGCGGCCAGGAAGCCTACAACTGGCTGCACGACCAGCCGTACGAGCAGAAGGCATATAACAGTCACGGCGGGCGCATGTGGCACTTTCTGGGGGAGGCCGCCATCGCCTACTACGGAGAGATCCCCGAGGCCAAGACCTGGCTCGACTACGCGCTGTCGATCTTCTGGGGATGGTATCCGTCCTACGGTGACGAAGACGGCGGCTGGGCGCAGGGGTACTCCTACTGGTCGAGCTACGTCAACCGCTCGACATGGTGGCTGGATGCGCTTCGCGCCGGGCTCGGCATCGACGGGACCGAAAAGCCGTTCTACCGGAACGTCGGGCTGTTTCCAATGTACGTCGGGCCGCCGAACGGGTCGCTGGTGGGCTTCGGCGATTTCGCCGAGAACGAGCCGAACCCGCAGGCGGCGGCGCCGGTGTCGTATTTCGCGCGGATGCGGGGCGTGCCGGAGTGGCAGTGGTTCGCCGAGACGTGGGGGCGCGGCGGCGGCGAAACGGGCCCCATCGGGTTCATCCGCGACGCGCGTCCGGATCCGCCCAAGGTCACGGCGCGGCCGCCCGCGGACTGGCCGCAGGCGAAGTGGTTCCGCGGCGCGGGCTGGGTGACGCTTCACTCCGCTCTGATGAATCCCGCCGAGAACGTTCAGGTGATGATGCGAGCCGCGCCGCTGGGCAACATCAGTCACAGCCACGCCGACCAGAACGCCTTCGTGCTCGGCGCCTACGGCTCGCCGCTTCTGGTCAACACCGGCATCCGGCCGTGGTACGGCAGCCCATTCTGCAAGGAGTGGTATTGGACGACGAAGGCTCACAACGCGCTCGAGATTGATGGGCAGGGCCAACCCAAGACCGCCTCCGCGACCGGCAAGTTCGTGGTATTCCAGCCGGGAGAAGAGTACGACTACGTGGTGGGAGACGCCGCGACGGGATATGGACCGAACGTGCAACGCTGCCGCCGGCACCTGCTGTTCCTGAAGCCCGACGTGGTGGTGGTGGCCGATGAGGTCGAGGCCAGGGGGCCGGTCTCGTTGAAGTTCTGGTTGCACGGACGCGCGCCGTTCTCGATCGATTCCTCGGCCGGGCGCGTGGCGCTCAGCTTCGGGAAAGCGTCGCTGGCGGGCTTTCTGCGCTCGCCGGGTGGAATCGAGATCGTTCAGACCGACAAGTATCCGATCCCGCCGGAGCAGGGACGGACGCGGCCGGAATGGCACTTGTCGGCGGAAACGAATCAGAAGCGCGCGCAGGCCCGGTTTATCGCCGTTCTCGGGGTGGGAAAGGCGGGCGAGACGATCACGGTCGGGGACGTGGAGGACGTGTCCGAGGGCAAGACCATCGC
>JBBTDS010000379.1:3204-14064 GCA_038060875.1 Acidobacteriota bacterium
GGTCTGGCCGCGGCGCGGAAGGCGCGCGGGGCCTCGCGGAGAGGGAAGCGCGCCGAGATCATCTCCTCCAGCCGGAGCTTGCCGCTCGCCAGCAGCTTGAGCGCCGGCTCGAAGCGCCCGCAGCGGGAGCCGACGAGCGTGATCTCGTTGACGACGACCGGGGCGGTGTCGAGGCGGACGGCGCCGTGCACGGTCGATTTTATGATGACCGTGCCGCGCGGGCGGGCCATGGCGATCGCCTGGCGCAGTCCCTCGGGCGAGCCGGTGGCCTCGATAACCCAGCCAAAAGCGGCCTTGGGCACGGCGTCGTGGCGGCGGTAGACATGAACACGGTAACCGCGCGCCTCCAGTACCTGGGCGATGAGACGCCCGAGCTTTCCGTAACCGCGCAGCCCCACCTCTTCCTTGGCCGGAATGGCAACCTGTTCCAGGATCTCGCAGGCGGCGGCCAGCGGCTCGGTGAAAACCGCGTGCTCGGTGGAGATGGAATCCGGCAGCACGTGCAGGTTCCGCTCCGGCAGCGTGAACAGCTCGCTGAAAACGCCCGGGTGTTTCACAATTCCCAGCACGGTGCGATGCGGGCAGTGGCGGCCCAGTTCGCGCCGGCACCACTCGCAGCGGCCGCAGGCCAAATTGATTTCGCCGACCACGCGCCGGCCCACCAGCGCGCCATCGTCCGCTTCCACCACCACGCCGACGAACTCGTGCCCCGGTGTGCCGCGAAAACCGTAGTAGCCGCGCTGGAGCTCGAGGTCGGTGTTGCAGATGCCGCCGCACAGCAGGCGGATGAGCGCGAAGCCTCGGGGGCGGCGGGGCGTCCGGCGCCGCCGCATCTCGACGCGGCCGTTTTCCAGGTGAACGGCGAGCATGAGCCAGTCCCAGTATAATCAGGGTGTCAATGCACGCTGAACTGGTCTGCTTCGAGGCGCGCTGCCGGGCGCGCTTCCCCATCACCGAGGTGTTCTACACTTGCCCGCGCTGCGGCGGGCTGCTGGAGGTCGGCTACACGGGAGTCCTGCGCCCGGTAGGAACGCTAAGAGAGGTCTGGCGGGCGCGGCGCATGAACGACGCGCCGCTCGACCGCAGCGGGGTGTGGCGCTACCGGGAGATCATCCCGTTCCTGGAGAGCTACGACCGGGTGGTGTCGCTCGGCGAGGGGAACACGCCGCTGCTGAGTGCGCCGCGGGCAGCGGAGTACGCCGGCCTCGACCGCCTCGCTTTCAAGCACCAGGGATACAACCCCAGCGGTTCGTTTAAGGACAACGGAATGACCTGCGGGGTGGCGCAGGCCCTGCGGCTGGGGATGAAACGGGTGGGCTGCGTCTCCACCGGCAACACCTCGGCCTCGATGGCCGCTTACGCCAGCGCGGCCGGGTTGCAGCCGATCGTCTTCATCCCGCATGGCAACATCTCCTACGGCAAGCTCGCGCAGGCGCTCGAGTACGGCGCGCGCACGTTCCAGGTGGAGGCGAACTTCGACGAGATCCTGGCGCTGGTTCGCACCTGCGCCGACCGGCTCGGCATTTACCTGCTGAACTCAATCAACCCCTTCCGCATCGAAGGACAGAAGACGATCATCGTCGAGATGATGGAGCAGCGCGGCTGGAAGCCGCCGCACTGGATCGTGCTGCCCGGCGGCAACCTCGGCAACACGGCCGCCTTTGGCAAAGCGCTGCGGGAGATGCTGGAGTGGGGCCTGATCGAGCGGCTGCCCCGGCTGGCGGTGATCCAGGCCGAGGGCGCGGCGCCATTCTACGAGCTGATGCGCTCGGCGGAACGCGGCGCGCTGAAGGCGGTGGGGCAGCCCGAGACGCTGGCCACTGCCATCCGTATCGGCGACCCTATCTCCTGGCCCAAGGCGCTGCACGAGGTGACCAACACCGGCGGGCAGGTGGAGAAGGTCAGCGAGCAGGAGATCGCCGACGCCAAAGCGGTGATCGGCCAGTGCGGGATCGGCTGCGAGCCGGCCTCAGCGGCCACGCTGGCCGGCATTCGCAAGCTCCGCGCGGCAGGAGTCATCCGGCCCGATGCCGACGTGGTGGCGGTGCTTACCGGCAATCTACTGAAAGACCCGGACTACATCTACCGCTACCACACCGGCCAGCTCCAGACCCCGCGGGGAGAGGCGATTCACTCGACTTTCGGCAACCAGCCGGAGGTGGTGCCCAACGATCCGGACAAGATCGCGGCGGTGCTGGGGCAGTAGCCGCGGACATTAAATTAGTGAAAGCGTAGCCTGTCACCGAATTAGGGCCTTCACCGCGTCCACACACAGAGCGGCGGCGTGGCCGGATTCGGGGCTGAGCCCGCCGACGGCTTGCGCGATGACGGCGGGCTTGAGAGCGGCCAGCGCGGCGCGGTCCTTGCCTTGCAGCCACTCGGTGAGCGCCGAGCCGCAGGCGATCGAAGCGGTGCAGCCGCGTGCCTTGTAGCGCGCCTCCGCCACTACGCCTTGCTCGACGCGCACTGAAAGGCGCAGGATGTCGCCGCAGGCCGGGTTGGTGACCTCGACGGTAGTCGCCGGCGCGGGCAATTCGCCAACGTTGCGCGGGTTCCGGAAGTAGTCCAGAAGCCGCTCACTGTACAATGAACGCTGTGCCACCGGCCACACTATATCAGGTCGTCGCGGCGGTGATGGAGCACGAGGGGCGCGTGCTCATCTGCCAGCGAAGAGCCGGCGACCGCCACCCGCTGAAGTGGGAGTTCCCGGGCGGGAAGGTCGAGCCGGGCGAGACCCCGAGGGCCGCGCTCGAGCGGGAACTGCGCGAGGAACTGGCGGTGGCCGCATCGATCGGCCCGGAGATCGCGCGCTACCAGTACACGTACACGGGGCGCGCGCCGGTGCTGTTGATTTTTCACCGCGTGAGCCAGTGGCAGGGAGAACCGCGCAACCTCGCGTTCACGGAAATCCGGTGGGAGGCGATTGAGCGGCTGCCGGAGTACGATTTCCTGGAGGGCGACGTGGAGTTGGTGCGGCGGCTGGCGCGGGGGCAGTGTTGATTACTCGAAAAGCCCGAGCTGGTCCTTCGGTTTCCTGGGGGCCTTGCGGGGCCGAAGCGGGCTGCCTACCACGCCCAGCACGAGGAACTCGGAGAGGGCGGCGCACGGCACGAAAATCCGCTGGCTCCGCGAGGACGGGTTGGGCGGCACAATGGTGAAACCGTAGTGTTCCAGCCGCAGCAGGTTGTTGGCCAGCAGGCCGTCCATCAGCTCGCCGTCGCGGAAGCGCATGCGGACCCACAGGCCCTCCGTCTTGGGACGGGCGTTGAACACGCGCCTCTCCGGCGGCGCCTGGCGATCCTCGAAGTCCCGCACGAAGTCGACCGACTTCACCTCCTCGTAAGGGACCTTGAGGGCAGTTCCCTCCCGGCTCAGCAGCTCGATGCCGCCGCGCGCCAGGTACGTCTGGGGATTGACCACTCCGGCCAGCGGCTCGCGGTCGAACCGCCGGATCACCACCTTCTTGCTGGTCGAAACGTTCACCTGTCAACCTGTTGGGCGATCCCGGGTGGTATTGTATCGCGTCCGGCGAGCCTGAGTCCGGGGAAGGCGCCACGGGGGGAGCGCGGCCAGCCCGGTCCCTGCATGCCCGGAGGTACCCCCGGAGCGGCCAAGACTGCCAATGCCAGCCAAAGGCGGCCCAGGAGGGGCTTTGACCCCATGTCAGGAGTCGAAGCTAGTACTAGTACTCACTACCCAGGTTCATGTGACCTCCAGACCTTGACTTTGCCGGCAGGACAGCTTAATATTTTATTTACGGTAGTTAGCAGACCCGGCCCAACCGCATGAGCGGCGAGGTGAGGGTCCACATTTCAGCGTTGGAGGAACGAAGATGAAGAACAAAGTGCTTTTGGCGATGGTGCTGGCGGTTGCGATCCCTGGCATCCTCAGCGGAACCCAATTGTGCACGGACTTTCTGGGCCAGGACATTCTGGGGGTCACGGAATGTTCGGCTGGCAACCTGGTGTTCAGCAACTTCTGGGCGCAGGGGACCGCGAACTGGCCGGGCTCAATCAATCTCATGACAGTGAGTACGGATCCCGGAACGGTGAAGCTTGGTTTCACCCCCAACATGGTTCTGACAGGCCCTGGCATCATGGATGTGTGGTTCAAGTTCACGGTCACTGGCTTTCACCACGGAATCGACCTGGCTATCGTCAGTAGCGGGGGATCAGTGAACGAGAATGCTTGCGCCACGGAGTGGGATGGGTTCAACTGTGGCCAGTTGCTGGCCTCCCTTCACGCGAGCGGCGTGCAGTCTGTCGATGCGCTTTACGGGCAGAGTGTGCCGGTGGCGTACATCCTGAAGGACATCTTCCTGTTGGGCGGGCAGCAAGGCGGTCACTTCACGATCATGGAGCAGAGCTTCCTGACGAGCAATATCCCTGAACCGCTGACGCTGGCGCTGATCGGCTCCGGGCTGTTGGGATTCGGCCTGCTGAGGCGGCGTATCGCCAAGCGGTAGGACTGCTGAATAGTTCCCTCTGACGCAGGGGCCGCGCGCGGACACGCGTGCGGCCCCTACTCTTTTTGGGGGCGCTTCAGGCGCTGAAGGAACTGCCGCAGCCGCAAGTGGTTTTAATGTTGGGATTCTCGAACTTGAAGCCCGCTCCCTCCAGCGCTTCCACGTAATCGACGCGGGCCCCATCCAGGTACAGCATGCTGGCCTGATCGATGAAGACCTTAAGGCTGTCAAAGGTGTAGGTCTTATCCAGCAGGCCAGGGGCGCCCTCGAACCCCATTGAGTAGGAGAAGCCCGAGCACCCGCCGCCGACCACGGCTATCCGCAGCCCGGCGGGCTTGGGATCCGGCTGCTGGTCCAGGATCTCTTTCACCTTCTGGACGGCTGTTTCGGTCAATTGAATCATGGTTGTCACCCCCTGGGATTGGCCTTCCTCTCTATTGTAGCAGGATAATGGTTGAAACCGCGAGGGACGCGGGCGCGTCTGGTGGCTTGGATGAGCAGCCTGAGCGCAGTCCTGCCCCTGCCCGCGTCCGGCCGGCAGATCGCGGCCAAGACGAGCGTGGATTACCGGAATACCGCTGAAGGATTGCTGGTCGAGCGCGCACAGGCGGGCGACCAGATGGCCTTCCGCGAGATCGTGGAGGGCTACCAGGCCAAGGTGTTCTCGATCATCTACGGCATTCTGCGAAACCGTAACGACGCCGAAGACATCGCGCAGCAGGTGTTCATGAAGGTCTACTTGTCACTGGGCAGCTTCGACTTCCGCAGCTCGCTGCTGACCTGGATCTACAAGATCACCGTCAACGAGTGCTACGACTACCTGCGCAAGAAGAAGGTTCGCAAGCTGGTCTACGAGAGCGACTTCAGCGAGGAGGACGCGCGGTGGATGGCGACCTCGGAAGCGGCCAGGGATCAGCGGCCGCCGGCCGACACCGCGCTGGCCCGGCGGGACCTGGCGCTGAAGCTGCTGGCCCGCCTGCCGAAAGAGGAGCGGAGCCTGCTGCTGCTGAAGGAAGTCGAAGGACATTCGGTCGAAGAGCTGGCCGGTATGACCGGCATCAACCAGAACACAATCAAAGTGAAGCTGTTTCGCGCCCGGCAGAAGCTGTTGAAGGTCGCGCAGCGCATGTCGCGGACCAGGCCGGGTTGGGCGAGTACCTGATGGCGAAAACGTGTGTAAGCCTCCGGGAAGCGGACATCAGATCCGCACTGAACGGCCGGGAGGCAGGCATTGCATTTGAGGGAAGAGAAGATGCATCGGCTGGTCAGGGAACGTCTGGAAGAGCACCTGCAAGGCGGTGGTGAGCGGCCGCTCCCGCGCGAGGTGGAAGCGCACCGGGCGGGGTGTGCCGCCTGCCGCCAGGAGCTGAACGGTTTTCTCGAGCAGGGCCAGTTGCTGAGAGCGTTGCGCGCGCCGGAGGAGATGGCGCCGGCGCCCGGCTTTTACGCGCGCGTGCTGGAGCGTATCGAAGCCGGGCAGGGAACCTCGATCTGGAGCGCGCTGCTGGAGCCGGTGTTCGGGCGGCTGGCCATCGGCTCGCTGGCCGCGCTGGTGCTGCTCGCCAGCTTCCTGGTGCTGACGGAGCGGGACAACGCGCCGCCGCTGGAGGCCACCGCGGCCTCGATCATTGCGGTCGAAGATCATCCGCCCGGCTTGGGTCAGGACCCGCAGCGGGACCGGGACACGGTTCTGGTCACGCTGGCCACCTTCCAGGAATAGGGTTACATGCGCACCCCCGCCGACCCCTGCTGGCACAACCCTCGCATCCTGGTTACGTTCCTGCTGGTTTTCCTTTGCGGCGCGACGGTCGGCATGCTGGGCATGTCGCTGGGCGCGCACCGCTGGATGCATCGCGCCCCGCCCTCCTGGCAGGAGGGCGGCAAAGAGATCTCGGTGGAGAGACTCAAGAAAGAGCTGGACCTGACCACCGCCCAGGCCGAACAACTGGGAACCGTGCTGGACGACTTCTTCATGTACTATCACACGCTCCAGACGCAACTGGATGAGGTCCGCGGCAACGGCAAGAGCCGCATCCTGCGCATCCTCGACGAGGAGCAGAAGAGGAAGTTCAACCGGATGGTGAGCGAGGCGCAAACGAGACCGCTGCGCTGAAAGGCGGGGAAATGGGTTGCGGTCCCGGTTTTTGGTTGTTTTTCTGGCGGCGGGGTGCTATTCTGAGGCAGACGTGGAGTGATTTAGGGCCTTCAGCCTGAGGGCCCCGCTACTTGCAACCACGTAAAAAAAAGTGCTAAAGGCAATCGGTCATCGCGAGAATGTCCGACCCTGCGGCCTTGGGCGCGGGGTTTTTGGCTTTTGGGCCGATTGCGCGGAGGAACAATGAGCGTGTGGCCCAATCCTCAGTACCCGGCCCCTGCGCTGGCAGGCGCCGAGGGCGAACTGGTTTCGATCACCATCTCCGTTGAGCCGCGGCTGCTGGAGGCATTGCTGGAGGCGCTGTCCCGACTCGACTTCCCGATGAACCCACAGATCTACCACCAGGCGGCGGCGGTGTACGTTGGCGGCGACGGCGCTAAAGCGGTCGGGCCGGCCACCTTGGTGGAGTTCCCGGCTTACACCGGCAGGCTGGCCGGAATCCGCGAGGCCCTGCGCGCGGCCGGGTTCGAAGCCGGGGCGCTGCGCTGCCGCAGCATGCTGGATGAGATCCGTGGCGGCGTGGAGCGAGCGCGGACGACGCTGACGGAAACGCACTGACCCCCGGCTGGCTGCGGGCGGGCCCACGGCTCGCCGTGGGCACCCCCGGCGAACTACAATACACGTGAGGAGAGTGTGCCATGCCGGCGGCCATCTCTCATGTGTCCCCTTACAGCGGTTCCTGGTATCCAGACGACGCGCACGAGCTCAACGAGCTGCTGGAGCGGCTCTTCGCCGACTCGCGCGAACGCACCGGACCCTACCTGGCTCCCAGGGCGGCCGGCTTCGTGGTGCCCCACGCCGGCCTGGTCTATTCGGGGACGGTGGCGGCGGCCGCCTACCGCCACCTGGAGCGCACCCGCGCCGAGCGGGTGGTGCTGCTGGGATTCTGCCATCGCGGCGCGCCGCCAGGCATCTGGATTCCGAGAGTGGACGCGTTCCAGACGCCGCTGGGGGAGATCGCGGTGGACCGGGAGCTGGCCGACGATCTCGTCCAGCGCCCCGAGTTCGGCTCCCTGCCCGAATCTCACTTGTGCGACCATTCGGTGGAGATCCAACTGCCTCTGCTGAAGAAGGCCGTTCCCGGAGCGAGGCTGCTGCCGGTCTACGTGAGTGACGTCGATCCCTCGACACGCGAGGCCGCCGGCCGCGCGCTGGCAGAGCGCCTCCCTCCGGATGCCGCGCTGGTGGCCAGCTCGGACTTCACCCACTACGGCAAGGCCTTCCACTATGAGCCGTTTCCCGCCGACGCCTGGGTGGGGGACCGGCTGCGGGGGTTGGATGAGAGCCTGATGGAGGCCGCCGGCAGCCTGCGTCCCGAGCTTTTCTTCCAGAGCCTGCGCTCGACCGCGGCCACGCTGTGCGGCTACCAGCCGATCGGCCTGCTGCTGGCCACCTTGCGCGCGCGCGAGGCCAGCGAGGAGATCTTTCAGGAGACGCTCGACTACCAGACTTCAGGAGAGATCACCGGCGACTATCACCGCTCGGTCAGCTACGCGGCGCTTGGCTATTTCCCCCACACCGCGTTCCATCTGGACCAAGACGACCAGAAGCGGCTGCTGGAAGGCGCGCGGCGCACGCTCCGGCACTACCAGCAGACGGGCGAACGCAAACCGATCCCGGCCGAATCGGGCTCCGGCGCTCTCCAGCGGCGGGCAGGCGCCTTCGTGACGCTGCACAAGGAAGGCCGGCTGCGGGGCTGCGTGGGGCATCGCGCCGCCGCGGAGCCACTGTCCAGCTCGGTGCCGGAACTCACGCTGGCCGCGGCCCTGGACGATAGCCGGTTCGAGTCCATGTCACCCGAGGAGACCGGCATCGACATCGAGATCTCGGTGCTCTCGCCGTTCAAGCGGATTCCCGACCGCGCCTCGTTCCGCGTGAACGAGCATGGCGCCTGGCTGGAAGCGGGCCGGCACCACGGACTGCTACTGCCGCAAGTGGCCACCGAGCGCCGGTGGACGGCGGATGAGTTCTTCGAGGCGCTGGCGCGCAAGGCCGGCGCCGGCTCGCAGGTTTACCGCGATCCCGCCACTCGCCTCTTCGTCTTCCGCGCCCAGATCATCCATTGAGCGACCACTACATGCGAGTTGCACTTTTCTCGGTGGGTTTGGTCCTGTCCGCGGCAGAGCTGTTCGCTGCCGGCATCTTCTCTTACGCGCGGCAGGGGAATATTTTCACCTTCAAGCTGGCCGACGGCAGCGCCGAGTTGGAGTGGATAAGCGCTTCGTCGTTCCGCTTTTGCCGGCGCTGGCAGGCGGCCGCGGAGAAGCCCCGGCCGATTAGCGAAGACGCGGTTGCGGTCGCGGTGTCGGATCTGGACGCGCGGCTGGAATTAGCCACCAAGTACCTCAAGGTGGAGGTGGCTAAGGAAGGGCTGCTGCTGAAGGTGCGCGACGGCGCCGGCGCCCTGCTGGCGGCCGACGCGGCCGTAATCCGCCGCGCCGGCGATGGATTTGTAATCGCGCGGGAGACGCCGGACACGGAGCGGTTTCGCGGCCTGGGCGTGGGCGGAGGCGCGAGCGCGGACGGCGCCCGCGGCGTGAAGATCCAGACCGGCGTGCCTTTCCTGCTCTCGAGCCTCGGCTACGGCGAGTATTATCGCGGCGCCGCCGGGTACCTCTTCGACCTCGCTTCCACCACACCTGGCCGGCGCCGTGTTGAGCTGCGCGGCGCGAACCGTGTGGAATCCTTCTTCTACCACGGGCCGACGCCGAAGGAGATTCTCGAGCAGCACGTGGCGGTGTCGGGCGGCTTGGGCGAAGTCGTTTGGGCCGATTACCGGCTGCGGGACGGCGCCCCCTTACCCAAGGACGCAACGGCTTTGCCGCCGCCGCGTTCCGTCTCCTGGGAGGGCCTGCGGGAAACCTTGCGGAGCCTGTACGAGGCCAGCTACTCGGCCATCCTGCTGCCGGCCTTCGATGCTTCGCCATTTCTGGCGACCGGCGGCGCACTCGCGCGGCGGGCGGCGCAGCTTGCCAGTGTGATGCCGGTGCTATACCAGTCCCGGTCCGGGCTGGGCGCCGGCGAGAAAACGGAACTGGCGGCGGCGCGAGCGCGGCTGGTCCCCTACCTGGTCAGCTACGGGTACGAGGCGGACGACCGGGGCTTCCCGCTGATTCGGCCCATGGCGATGCAGTATCCCCGCGACAAGGAGGCGGCGGGACTGAGCGACCAATTCCTGCTCGGCGACGACCTGCTGGTAGCGCCCATCCTAGGCCCGGACGGCGGCCGCAGCGTCTACCTGCCCATGGGCGCCTGGACCGATCTGCGGAACAACCAGGCCTACAAGGGGCGGCAGACGATCCAGATCACGGCAGGCGCGAATGATCTTCCACTGTTCGCCAAGAACGGGAGCATCGTGCCGCTGGCGCCCGTATCCGAGGCTGGTCCGCTGGAGCTGCATTATTTCCCCAGCCTGGCGGCGGAGCTGTTTTACTACGAAGAGGGGACGGGAGGGTTGACGCAGTTTCACGCCGCCCCGGCGGCCGGCTTCATGCGGCTGGAGATCGAACCCGTCCTCGGGCGCACCTGCGAGTGGGTCGTGCACCATGTGGAGCCTTGCCGGCGGGTGGTGGCGGGCCAGGTTGAGTACGCGCCAGTGGCCGAGCGGCGGCAACTCAGACCGGGAGCCTGGCATTACGACGCCAGGCGGCGCAATCTCCACGTGCAAGTGCGAGTCCGGGCCGGCGCCGACAGCATCATAAATGTGAGCTTTGCCGACGGGGGCTGAGCTTCGCCAACGGAGGGACACGATGAAAATGGAGCTGTACATGATGGCGGCCGGGCTGGTGGCCGCAATGGCCGCGCAAGCGCAAAAGACGCAACTGAAGGTCGGCGACATAGCGCCGGATTTCAGCCTGCCGTCCACCACCGGTAAGGAGATCAAGCTCTCCGACTTCCGGGGCACTAAGAGCGTCATCCTGGCGTTCTTCCCGGCCGCCTTCACCGGTGGTTGAACGAAGGAAGTGAAGGGATACCAGGCTGGTATCTCAGAAATGGCGGGGATGGAGGCGGAGGTGCTGGCGGTCAGCACCGACAACCTGCCGACGCTGCGGCACTGGGCCGAGGAACTGAAGCTAGACTACGCCTTGCTGAGCGATTTCATGAGGAAGGCGGCCGCGAGCTACGGCGTGCTGAACGCGGAGCGGGGCGTGGCCAATCGCACGACGTTCGTGATCGACAAGGAGGGGCGCATCCAGTACATCGAGGAGGGCGGCAGCGCGACGGATCCGGCCGGCGCCGT
>JBBTDS010000379.1:14164-23183 GCA_038060875.1 Acidobacteriota bacterium
GGCGCATCCAGTACATCGAGGAGGGCGGCAGCGCGACGGATCCGGCCGGCGCCGTGCAGGCGTGCAAAAGGCTGCGGAAGTCCCCGTAGGATAAGCCTCCCGGCTTGTCCCAGGTGGGAGAGATCGCGGTATAGTGGTAGCACCATGAACCGCAGATACTTCCTCATGGGCTCGGCGGCAGTCGGCGCCCTGCGCCCGAGCATGCCGGCCAGCCCCAACGATACGGTGCGAGTGGCCTGCGTCGGCGTCCGCGGCCAGGGCAGGGCGCACATCGGAGTGTACTCGAAGATCCCCAACGTGCAGGTCGCCGCCCTGTGCGATATCGATGAGAGCATCCTGAACGACCGGCTCGCGCTGGCGGAAAAGCTGGGCCAGAAGCGCCCGGCGGCCTTCACGGATTTTCGCAAGCTGCTGGACGACAAGTCGATCGACGCGGTGTCGATCGCCACCCCCAATCACCAGCACACGCTTCAAACGATCTGGGCGTTGCAGGCAGGCAAGGACGTCTACGTCGAGAAGCCGTGCACGTACAACATGTACGAGTCGAAGCAGTTGATCGCGGCCCACAGGAAGTATCAGAACCGCATCATGCAGCACGGCGCCAACAGCCGCTCCGGACCGGCGCTTCAGGAAGCGGTGAAGCTGATGCGCGACGGCGGCATCGGCGACGTCTACATGGCCCGCGGGCTGTGCTTCAAGTGGCGCGACACGATCAAGCGCACGCCCGAGGAGCCGGCGCCGGCCGGCGTGCACTACGACCTGTGGCTGGGACCGGCGCCCAAGCGGCCGTTCACCCGCAACCGCTTCCACTACAATTGGCACTGGCACTGGGATTACGGCCACGGCGATCTCGGCAACCAGGGCATCCACGAGGTGGACATCGCCCGCTGGGGCCTCGGCGTCACCTACCCCACCAAAGTCACCGCGCTCGGCGGCCACTTCATGTTCGACGACGACCAGGAGACGCCCAACACGATGACCGCCCTGTTCGAGTTCGACGGGACCGGCACCGGCAAGAAGAAGATGATGGTCTTCGAGGTCCGGCACTGGATCAGCAACCACGAAGCGGGCATCGGCGAGGGCGCGAGGAAGGCCCCCAACACGGTCGGCAACACTTTCTACGGCTCGAAAGGGTACCTGGCGATCGACGGCTACACGAAGTACTACACTTTCCTCGGGCGGGATCAGCAGCCGGGGCCGGCCAAGACCGAAGGCGGCAACAACTGGGCCAACTTCATCCAGGCGGTGCGCAGCCGCAAGCAGTCGGACGTGAACGCCGCCGTCGATGAGGGGGCCATCTCCTGCACGCTGGTCCACCTGGCGAACATCTCCTACCGGCTCGGCCGCACGCTGAACTTCGACGCCAGGAAGTGGGAGTGCACCGGCGACGCCGAGGCCAACCGGATGTTCACGCGCGACTACCGCAAGCCGTTCGTGGTGCCCGAGAAGGTCTGATGCGGCGGCGGTCGTTGCTGGCGGCGGTCCCGCTGGCGGGCCGTTTGCTGCCGGCGCGGCAGGCCCCCGAAGAAGGTTTCACATCGCTTTTTGACGGCCAGACCATGCGCGGCTGGAGCGTGCGCGAGGGGCCGGAGTCGGCCTTCTACGCCAGCGACGGCGCCATCGCGATCCACCAGGGCGCCAACTTCCCCACCTGGCTTCGCTCGGACAAGCAGTACGAGAACTTCGATTTCCGCTGCGAGTTTTTCCTCCAGGGCTGGATGGACGGCGGCGTGTACCTGCACGCACCCGAGCACGGGCGCAACGCGTGGACCGGCTTCGACATCAAACTGTTTCACAAGCAGGACGCCAGGCCGCTGAAGGAGTCCTGCGGGGCCATCTTCCCGGTGGTCGCTCCGCTGAAGGTGAACGTGCGCAGCCGCGGGGAGTGGAACGCGCTGCGAGTGCTGATGGACTGGCCACGGCTGCGGGTGTGGATGAATGAGGAGCTGGTGCAGGACCTCGACGTCGAGGCGGCGCCGGAACTGCGCCACCGGCTGCGCCGCGGCTACCTGGGCCTGGAGTCGCTGTCCTACCCCATCCGCTTCCGCAACCCGCGGATCCGCGAGCTGCCATCAAAAGAGAAGTGGGAGACGCTCTACGAGGAGCCTGGCGACCTGGAGAAGTGGTTCGTGGCCGAGGGAAAACCCAAGGTGGAGGCGCTCGGGCCGGTGCTGCGGATGGACAACCTCGGCCACCTGGCCACTCGCGAACAGTACCGCGATTTCGAGCTGCACCTGTATCTGCGTCCCAGTAAGTGGTCGAACGGCGGGGTACTGTTTCGCTGCGATAAGGAAGGCCCGCGCCGCTACGAAATCCAGGTGCACGACGTCGAGAACGCCGTCTATCCGACCGGCTCGCTGTACTATTTCCAGCGGGCGATCTACCCGAAGATCGAACCGGAACAATGGTTCCTGATGCAGCTTGTGGTGAAGGAGCGGGACTGCCTGGTGCGGATCAACGGCGAGAACGTGATGGAGCACCACGAACTGGAGAACCTGGCGCCTGGCCACATCATGCTTCAGGCCCACCAGATGGGCCGCTGGACCGAGTACAAGCACGTCAGGGTGAAGAAGCTGTAGGAGTCAGGAGTCAGAATGGCTGGCAATCCTCTGGCGTACCTGAGTGAGCAGATCGAGGCGTGGAAGCAGGCGGGCGCCTACCAGCGCTTGCGCGAGCTCCAGACGGCTTGCGCGCCGGTCTGCCGATTCGATGGGCGCGAGGTCATCAACCTGGCCTCGAACAACTACCTGGGCTTGACCGATCATCCCAGGCTGAAGGAAGCCGCGCTGGAGGCGACGCGCCGTTACGGGGTGGGATCAGGCGCGGTGCGCACCATCGCCGGCACCATGTCGCTGCACCTGGAGCTGGAGCGGCGTATCGCCCGGTTCAAAAACGTGGAGGCGTGCGTGGTGTTCCAGTCCGGCTTCGCGGCCAACGCGGGGACGGTGGCCGCGATCCTCGGCCCCGAGGACCACATCATCTCCGATGAGCTGAACCACGCCAGCATCATCGACGGCTGCCGCCTGTCGAAGGCGAAGATCCACGTCTTCCCGCACAAGGACGTGGCGGCGGCCGACCGCGTGCTAGCGGAGCTGGCGAGCGCCTCGGGGCGCAAGCTGCTGATCAGCGACGGGGTCTTCTCCATGGACGGCGACATCGCGCCGCTGGCGGCGCTGGTCGAGGTGGCCGAGCGTCACGGCGCGATCATGATGGTCGATGACGCCCACGCTTCCGGCGTGCTGGGCCGGGCCGGCCGCGGCACCATCGACCACTTCGGCCTCGACGGGCGTGTGGATATCCAGGTCGGGACGCTCTCGAAGGCGATCGGCGCGCTGGGCGGTTACGTCTGCGGGCGCCGCGACCTGATCGAGTTCCTCTACCACCGGGCGCGGCCGTTCCTGTTTTCGACCTCGCACCCGCCGTCGGTGGCGGCCACCTGCCTGGCGGCTTTCGATCTGCTGGAACAGGAGCCGGAACGCATTGAGAATCTGTGGAAAAACACAGAATACTTCAAGGGTAACTTGAAGTCGGCGGGATTCGATACGGGGTTGAGTGAAACGCCGATCACGCCCATCATGGTAGGGGAAGCGAAGCTGGCCCACCAGTTCTCGCGCGAGCTGTTCGAGGAGGGAGTGTTCGCCACCGGCATCGGCTACCCGACCGTTCCGCAGAGCAAAGCCCGGATACGCACCATCGTCACCGCCACCCACTCACGCGCCGAGCTGGACCGGGCGGTGGAGGTGTTGACCCTGGTGGCGAAGCGGATCGGGATACTGAGCTGAAAGCGACGCCCATAGCCTGATCTTACCGCCGCGGGGGCGGCGGGAAGCCGCGTGAAAGGCCGCGCCCGGCTAGCGGGAGTTTACTGCGGGCGTGGACTGAAAGCTGGTATCCCGCTGATTTTTCGCTGCATTCCGGTCGCTCCGCTTCGGAACTTGTCAACGACTTTGAGACACCTGCCCGCATAAATTAGTGAGTTTCGCCTCCCTCCGGCGGACCGGGTTTGGGCGGGTTGATCCAGACGGCATGCGGGAGCGGCGCGGGCCGCGGTGGTTTGCGGACGAAGCACTCGGGGTGCTGCTGGAAGGCTGCGGTCAAGACGCGCTGCCGGTTGTCGAGGACATCGGCGGCGAGCCCGTAGTGGACCATGTGCGGCGTCAGCATTGCGATGCCGCTGTGGTGATGTTGGAGGTTGTACCAGTGGAAGAAGCCATGGCCATGGGCGCGGGCGTCTTCCAGCGAACCGAAGCGGTCCGGGAACTCGGGCCGGTATTTCATGGTACGGTCCGTTGCCGGCGTGGATGTTGAGTTGGCCGGGGGCCGCAGTTGATCGCGCCGCTCGCGGAGTTCGCCGTGCTCTTCCAGCAAGCGACACATTGTGCGCGGCGAGCACACGTAGATGCCCTCGTCCAGCAAGGTGGCGTGGACCTGGTGCGGCGCCTGATCCACGAACCGTGCGATCGCCAGCAGGGCCGAGACTTTTTTGGGAACGTCGATGATGATCTCGGCCTGCCGCAGTTTCTTCTTCACCTGCACCAGTTCGGCGTTCAGCTTGCGGCCGCGCTTCTTGGACAGCGCGCCGAGAGCGCCGGTTTCGCGGAGTCGCCGCCACTCGACCAGGTGGGACGAGTACAGCCCCCGTACCGTCCTCCGCAAGGAGAAGCCTGGTTGCGGCGCCTGGCGCGGTTGGGGCTGATCCCTCTCTCGGATCATGTGCATGCCTGAGGCGAGAGTTTTCAGGAGAGCCGGACGCGGGAAATCCGCACCTCCGGTTCGACACTGTCGCCTCCTCTCCTACTCTACGGGCTCAGCCTGGCGTATCTCTACACTCAGATGCTGGCATCGGACCGCAACTCCGACCACCTTACCACTTTCATGTCGCGCACCCGTCAGTTGGCAACAGCACTGCTGTCGATGAGGTACAGTTGGCGGCCGTGGCCGCCGTGGGCCGAATCGATCACGACCTTCTTGCCGTCGGGGCTGAAGCGCGGATGCAGATCGCAGCGCCACTCGCCAGCGTATTCCTTCGGCGAATGGAAGTGACCGAGCGGGCGGCGCCGGCCGGACTCCAGGTGATACAGATACGGGTGCTGGAGGCGCGCCTTGTCGGGGTAAGTGTCGTTGAGGACCCAGCGGTTGCCCGGCAAGTAGGAGCAGTGGCCGTTGACGGTCATCACGTCAGGCCCGACCGGCACGACGTTTTCGGTGCGGTCCTCGTACAGGTAGAACTTGTTGCCGTGCGAGGGATGCCAGGCCCAGGCCAGCACGTGCCGCGGGTCGCGCCAGATGAAGTGGGAGGTCTTGCCGTAGGGGTCCAGCACGTAGAGTTCTTTGCCCTCGCGGCTGGCGGTGAACATGCGGGTGCTGAAACCGCTGCCTTCCTTGGGGCCGCGCCAGCGGTGGAGGAAGATGAAGCGGCTGCCGTCGGGCGAGAACAACAGGTGGTTGAACCAGTGCTTGGCGCCGGTCCAGTCGCCCTGGGTGTAGGGGATGCGGGCGGCGTCGGCAAAGGAGAGGATCAGGCTTTGTGCGCCGCTCTTCAGATCCAGGCGCCAGATGCCGGCGTCGCCGGGGACCAGGACGCCCGCATTGGGATCGGGCAGGCCGGCGTAACCGTAGCCGGGGCGGGTGTCGTTGAGGCGGCGGAAGTCGGGCGCCACTGCGCAACCCGCATCGGGGCTGACCGAGTAGATGGGTCCCGGCAGCGTGCGCCGCTTGCGGCTATGCACGTCGAGCACGTGCGCGACGAATCGGTCACCCTGGCGATCGTTCCAGATGACGCCGGTTTTCGAGCCGGGGAGCCATTGCAGCATGCAGCCCTGCTGCCAGTTCCAGGCGCGGGATTCGCCGAGCTCGATCCAGCGGTCGTTCTCGGCGAGGTCCACCATGCCGACCTTGATGACGTCGTCGGGGCGGGGCGAGCGGTGCTCGAAATCGACCTCCATGCCGAGGGCGTAGCGGCTGGAGGGATCGAACTGGAGCTTGTCGTAATAGCCGAACCAGTGGAATTTCGGCCCGCGGGTGATGGGGCGCACGGGGGGCAGCTTCTCTTCGTCCGCCGCGAGCGCGGTGATCGAGGCGGCCAGGCTCTTGAGAAGGGTGCGACGCAGGATGGTATGCTCACGCATTGAAAGAGAGTTTATCAACGCGCGGCGGGGGGCGCAGCGCCGAGCGGGGGGGCCAGGTGCGATGCGGCGCCCTCGCGCTCGTGGCGTTCCTGTTCGCAGTGAACGTGTACCGGGCCGCGACGCAGTCGATCACTCTCGATGAGGCCTTCACCTACAACCACTACGCCGGGGGCGACGTGCCACTAAAGGTCTACGACGCTAACAACCACGTGCTGTACACGATGCTGGCGAAGCTCTCGGTGGCCGTACTGGGGCTGTCGGAATTCACGCTGCGGTTGCCGGCCTTGCTCGGCGGACTGCTCTACCTGGGTGCGGTCTACCGGTTGTCGCGCTGGCTGTTCGGCGAGACGTGGCTGTTTCTGTTGTCGGTGGGGGCGCTGAGCCTGAATCCGTTAGTGCTGGATTTCCTCTCCGCCGCCCGCGGCTACGGGCTGGCGCTGGCGTTGTTCATGTGGGCGCTGTACCTGGTGGCGCAAGAAGCGGGCAATTGGCACTGGGCGGGGTTTTTGTTGGGATTGGCGGTCAGTGCGAGTCTTACCCTGGCTTTTCCCTGCGCAGCCGCGGCTGCGGTGTTTGCGATTATGCGGGCAGGCGGCGGGCTGAGGCGGCTCGTTTGGCGTTTCTGTCTGCCGGCGGCGCTGCCGGCGGCGGCGATCCTGGCCTGGCCGCTGCGGACCGCCACCCGAGAGAACTTCTACTACGGCGCCGAGACGCTGCGGAAAACCCTCGCGAGCCTGGCGGACTCCTCCTTCATCCATTCGCAGCCGGGCGCGGCCCCCTGGCTGGCCTATCAGCTCTGGGACGCCTCGCAGTGGCTTGTGCCGGCCGTGTTTGTGGCCGTCGCGGGGCTTTGTCTCAAGATGGCCCGCAGGCGCGATCGCGAACCGGCGGACCAGATGGTTCTGCTGGGCGGCGTGACCATGCTGGTGACGCTGGCGCTGGTGGTGGCGGCACACTACGCGATCGACTTGAAGTACCCGCTGGGCAGAACCGGGCTGTACTGGATCCCCCTGTTCACGCTGGTCGCGCTGGCTCTGACCGGCGCGCTACGCCGGTCGCGCGTGATGTTCTTACTGGCCGGCCTGCCCCTGGTGGTTTTCTTCGGTCTGTCGATTGCCCGCTACGCGCTCCAGTTCAATACGAGTTGCTACACCGATTGGCGGTACGACGCGGGGACGAAGAGAGTCGTGGACCAGCTCCGCGCGCGGCAGGCCGCGCAGCCGAAGGCGAGTGTGGGCCTGGGCGCGACCTGGCGCCTTGAACCCAGCCTGAACTTCTACCGGCAGAAGTACCGGCTGGGCTGGCTCCAGAACATCAGCCGGGAGGGACCGGCCGGCGTGTATGACTACTATGTGCTGGAAGGGGACGACACGCGGCTCGTCGAGGAACTGGGACTCGCCGTCGTTTACAGAGATGCCGTCTCCGAGGCGGTGCTGGCCGTGCCGGGGGCGGGGTAGGACGGAATTGCACCGTCTGTCACCTGGTTGAAAGCCAGGGCACTCGGCCGGTCGTGCTCTACCCCGCGAACAGACCTGGCGCGATGGAAGGGAGTCGAACCCTCCTGGTCCTGATAGACAGTCAGGCGCCTTTGCCGCTCGGCCACCACCGCGCAAGAATCTGGCCGGCCCCGCCGGACTTGAACCGGCATTTCAGCGTTCGGAGCGCTCAAGTCCTGTCCGGGTTGGACGAAGGGCCGTGGCAGGCGTGGGAGGGATCGAACCTCCGGCCTCTGGTTTCGTAGACCAGCGCTCTCTCCAGACTGAGCTACACGCCCACAAGAAACCTGGCTGGGGCGGATGGATTCGAACCACCGATGGCGGGGTCAGAGCCCGCTGCCTTTCCGCTTGGCTACACCCCAGTGGCTGGGAGGGCGCGGATCGAACGCGCGATCCGCTGATTCAAAGTCAGCCGCTGTGCCGTCTCAGCTACCTCCCAAGGCAATGGGTTGGCCGACCGGGATTGAACCGGCGCCTCCGGGGTCACAGCCCGGCGCTCTGCCGCTGAGCTACGGCCAAACCTGGTGGCTGGGGGCGCGCTCGAATCGCCGTATCCGGGGTTTCAGCCCGACGCTAGACCATCTCAGCTACCCAGCCGAACTTTGGTGGACCCGGAGAGAATCGAACTCTCATTTACTGGGTGCAAACCAGCCGTCCTCCCGTTGGACGACGAGCCCGGAACTCTGGTCCGGGGAGGCCGAATCGAACGGCCAGCCTCTGCCTTATCAAGACAGCGCTCTGCCGCTTGAGCTATCCCCGGCTAAACTTACTCTGGAGCGGGCGCGGAGAATCGAACTCCGATAGCTGGACAGGCGATCCAGTGCCCAACCGTTAGGCCACACCCGCCCTCATAACTCTGGAGCGGGTTACGGGAGTCCAACCCGTCTGGTCTGCTTGGAAGGCAGATGCCTTAAAGCGATCGGCCAAACCCGCTCAAACTGGTTGCGGAGGTCGGAGTCGAACCGACGTGTTCGGCTTATGAGACCGAGCTGGAACCGCCTCCAGTCTACTCCGCAAGAAGCTCTATTCATTTATGCGTCAAAGAACCGACTCGGGCGGACACACTTATAGCTGCCGAGCCCGACTCAACTTGGTCGGGGCGGATGGATTCGAACCATCGTCAACGTGCTCCCAAGGCACGTGGGCTGCCGCTGCCCGACACCCCGACAAAAACTAAAAGGGGCGGAACCTTTCGGCCCGCCCCTTCTTGGAATCCCTGACTCCCAATCCAAATCCGGTTATGGGCCGGCGCGGTCGTCCGCATTGGCGCGCATCTTCTGCGTACCTTGCGGCTCGCTCGCGAAATGGATTGTGAGCACCATCGAAACTTCAGTATATGCTATTACAGCGCAAAAATCAACGGGCATCTTCGGAAACTTAGGCCGATCGCGGAGC
>JBBTDS010000380.1:0-7520 GCA_038060875.1 Acidobacteriota bacterium
TAACCCCGGTTTCGATCTTGCCTTCCTGGCCGCCCTTCGGTATACAGCCAACCCTTTTTCCTCGGGGTTGGCTTCTGCAACACGAGAGCGAACCCCGGCCGCGGGCGCGCCTTGAGGCTGAACGGCCGGCTGAAGCCGGCCACTACAGCGGCCAGTCGGTCGGCTCGGCGGTCGAGATCTCCAGCCAGCCCTGGTGCGGGATGGCGTCCATGGGCAGGCCCTCGCGCCATAGCGAGAGCTGCAAGCGCAGCGCGCCGCCGGGCCCCACCCCCAGCGCCGCCAGCGACAGGCGGCCCTCCAGCACCTTGCGGAGCGCAAATTCCGCGCCGTCCTCCCCGCTCCGCGGCCGCGCCAGCCTGGTTTCTTTCACCTCCGCCTGGCCGCCCCACAACGCCAGCCGGCACAGGCTCGTCAGCGAGCTGTCGGCCACCGGCTGGATCTGGAAGTGAGCGGCCATGCCGTCCAGCGCCTCCTCGGCCTGCGCCTCGAAATCGACCCGCAGGTAGAGGTTCATTCCATCGCTGCCGTAGCGCAGCTCGCGGATCAGGTACCGCTTGCCGTGCATCGCCCCCGAGCGCGGGTCCACGCGGTACAGTCCGGCGCCCAGCCACTCGAAATAGGAGGTCACCTCGCCGTCGATCACCGGCCGGACGGGCCCTGTCGCCGGCGCGTGAAACTCGGCCACCGCCACCTTCAGGATCGGCCGCGACAGCTCCTCGGGCGGCGGCAGCCGCAGCGCGCGGTAGACGTTGGCCAGGTGGGCGCGGTACAGCTCGTCGAATTCCGGCCGGCTCTCCGACTGGTGCTCCGGCCCGTACCACCAGCACCAGTCGCTGCCTTCGGCGATCAGCAGCTCTTCGTAGGCGAGGGCCAGGGCGTCGGGAGGCAGGCCTCCGGCCTGTCCTGCCTGGTCATAGGTCTGGCGCGCCCGCAGCAGATACTCCCAGGCCTTGTTGTCCTCCTCGTGCCCGATCCAGACGTCGAAGTTGGCGCCGATCCAGGAGCCCGGGAAGATCCGCTCCAGCGGCTGCGGCTCCACCCGCCGCAAACCCTCGCTGACCGGCGTCGCCCGGATGGTCGGGTCCTCGCTGATCCTCCGGTACAGCTCCCGCAGGAATGGCCGCCCGTTCCGCTCGTAGTGCTCCCAGGCGTTCTCCCCATCCAGGATTATCGGCACGAACACGTCCCGCCCGCCGGCGAGCAGGCCGCGGCAGTTCTCGCGGATGCGGTCGAGAAAATCCCTGGCCGCCTCCACCGCCCCCGTCCGCGCGTAAACGAAACCGATCAGGTCGCTCAGGAAGTGGTCGCGGAAAACCACCCGGATCTCGCGGCCGTCCTGCCGCCACAGGTAGGGCCGGTAGGTCTCCTCGATTCCCGCCGTCCACCCCAGAGTCCGGCTGAGCACGCCGTTGTCGGTCCCGGCCCACTGGTACCCCGCCTCGGCCGCGATCCCCAGCGCCTCATCCGATACCGAACCCTCCGAAGGCCACAGCCCGGCCGGCGGCGCACCGAAGCGCGCCCCGATAAACTCCCGCGCCCGCTCCAACTGCGCCCGCGCGTCGCCGGGGTAGCGGAACCGGCCCGGCAGCGCCACGTAGGGATGCGAGACCGCGGCGATACTGGAATCGCACACCAGCGGCAGGATCGGGTGGTAGAACGGCGTGGTTGAGATCTCGATCTGCCCGCGGGCCGCGAACTCGCGGTACACCGGCAGCACCCGCCCAAGCGCTTCCACCTGCTTGCGCCCCACCAGCGCCTGGTCCTCCGGCGAGTAGCCGCGGCCCTTATCGACCAGCTCGCGGATTTCCACGTCCCCCGTCAGGCACTCCTCGTCAAACCACGCCAGTTGCGAGAGCACCTGCAAATCCCGCAGCGCCGCCGCGCTGAAGAAGTGCGCCGCCCGCTGCACGTTGCGGTCGGCCGCCCGCCAGGCCTCGTACAGCTCGCCGTAGCGCGGCAGCCGGAAGATCAGCCGGTGCGTGCCGTGGAAGAAGTTGGTGAGCAGAAACGCCTGCTCGGCCTGGGTCAGGCTCTCGGCCGGCTTGAGCGCCAGCCGCAGGAACGGATCCACCGCCTCGCCGGCCGCGTACTCCTCGATCTGGGCCACCAGCGACGGCACCAGGTTGAAGGTCTGCCCGATCTGCGGAAACTCCTCCAGTATCCGCACCATGCCGCAGTAGTCCTTCAGCGCGTGCAGCCGCGTCCAGGGCATCTTGTATTCGCCCGAGATCAGGTCCTTGTAGAACGGCTGGTGCATGTGCCAGAGGAAGCATAGGTAGATGTGCGGCATGGCGTTTCAGTGCGGCTGGACAGCGGTGTACGGCCTCCGATCGGCGCCCGGCTGGAACACGCTGGCCATCGGCCGCGCCCCGGCATCGAAATGCGTCATCGGCCGCAAACCCAGGATCAGCTCCATCGTGCGCAGCATCGCGGTGGTATTGTACATCGTGCTGTCCACCGTCCGCCGCCGCGCGTAAGGCGAGATCACGAAGGCCGGCGAGCGGCGCCAATCGACGTGGTCCGGCCCGTTTTGCGCGCCGCCTTCCGCCACGAAGATCGCCGTCGCCGGCCAAAACTGGCTCCGGGTGAGCGCCTCGACGATAAGCCCCAGCGCCTGGTCGTTGTCGGCCGCCGCCGGCGCCTCCATAGTGTGTTCGTTGCCCAGCCGCATCAGGATCAGCCGCGGCATCTGCCCGGTCTTCTCGAACTCCGCCAGGTCTTTCAAGAAGACTTTCGCCCGTTCGACGTCCGGGTAATTCGCATCCGCGCCGCGGAAATAGAGATTCGTCACCGGGGCGAGAGTCGAATCCCGCACCACCAACACCTGCGTCCCGCCGGCCGCCGCTTGCGGGCGGTTGGCGACAAAGTGCCCGTAGTTGCGCATTGAGACGCCGGCCGCGGCCGCGTTGGTCCAGATGTAGCCAGCGGGCGGCGTCGCCGCCGGTTCCTCGCCCTGGTGGTCGTTGAGCCGCCCCCGCCGGAAACTGTTCGGCCACAGCTTCTGCACGTAATCGGACGCGATCGCCGCCGTGGACCACTGGCGCCCGTCGGCGCCCGCCTCCGCGTTCACGTAGAAGTTGTCCAGCAGCACCCACTCGCGCGCCAGCTTGTGATGGTTCGGCATCACCTTCGAGCTGCTCCCCTCTATGATGTAGACGACGTGCTCGATCGGCGATGGATCGCCGGGCCGCGCCGGTACCGGGCTGTCCTTCGGCGTCCCGGCGTCGAGCAGCTTCTCGTCGCGGTAGGGCGAGTTCTCGAACACCGTTCGCGTGTAGGCGTCCAGCTCCGCTTCCGTGAAGGGGGCCACGAACTGCGCCGTGCCGGTCTTGATCCGGCCCGGGCTGCGCCCGTTCAACACCACCAGCGTGCCGCTCCGCAGCACCCGCGCCGCCGTCGGATACCAGCCGGCGGGAATGAAGCCGAGCACCCGGCTCTGCGCCTCCGACACGTCTGCCACCGCCACCGCGTTAGCGTCCGAGCAAACCACGTAAAGCCGCTTCAGGTCGGCGCTGAGCGCCAGCCCGCTCGGCGTCATGCCCGCCGGCTGCCGCGGCGTCATCGAGACATTGATCACCTCCACCAGGCGCAGCTCTTTGCTCTCGGTGACGCCGATCGAGTAGACGTTGTTGGTGTTGGCTGCGGCCACGAACAGCCGGCGCGGGATCGCGGGCTTGTCTTCCTCCGCCGCCAGGCCGCTCCCCCAGACCATGTCAGTGGGATGCGGCCCCAGCCGCAGCCGCCCCAGCAGCTTGCCCGTCTCCGCCTCGTGATGCAGCACGGCGCCGTCGGCCCAGCTCGAAACGAAAAACGACTGGCCGTCGGGGTGGAACAGGATGCGGTACGGCCGCCGCCCGGTCTTGAGCCGCTCGATCACCATCCCCGACTGCGGGTTGATCACCGCGATCGAGTCGTTGTAGAGATCGGCGGCGTAGATCAAGCGCCCGCCGGGCGAGAGAGCCACGTCGCCGATGAAACTGGCGCCTGCAACCGCGAAAGTGCGCTCAGCCGCCAGCTTTCCGCCAGCGAACGAGAATTCGAACACCGCCGCCTGCGAGCCGCCGCCCACGTAGACGCGGTCGCCCTTAGGCGCCAACGCCAGCCCGAGCCAGCCGTCGGCGACCGCCGCTCGCCCGATTTCGCGCCCCGCCGCGGCATCCAGCACGCTGATCGAGGGCGGATTGTAGCCGCCGTTCAAAACCAGCAGGTGCTTGCCGTCCGGCGCCAGCGCCGTCGCCATCGGCAGCGTGTCGAGCGTTACCTGCCGGCCCGCCGGCCGGAGCCGCCAGCCGCTATTGAGCAGGTATCCGCCGCCCGCCAGCGGCCCCACCTGCTCCTGGGCCAGCGCCAGAATGGCCGCCAGCGCAAGGCCGGCGCTCATTCCGCGAACCCCTGCGCGATCGGAAAGCGCCGTCCCATCCCAAACGCCTTGGTGGTCACCTTCAAGCCCGGCGCCGCCTGCTGCCGCTTGTACTCGTTGCGATCCACCTTGTTGATGATCGCTTTCACGAACTCCACGTCCAGACCGAGCTGGCCGGCGATGTGCCCCGGCGACTGGGTGTCCTCGATGTAGGCCCGCAGCACCTGGTCGAGCACGTCGTAGCTGGGCAGCGAATCGCTGTCCTTCTGGTCCGGCCGCAGTTCGGCCGAGGGCGGCTTCCCGAACACGCTCTCGGGAATCGCGCCCGGATGCCGCCGGTTGACTACCCGCGCCAGCTCGTAGACCAGCGTCTTCGGCACGTCGCTGATCACCGCCAGCCCGCCGCACATGTCGCCGTAAAGCGTGCAGTAGCCGACCGCCAGCTCGCTTTTGTTCCCGGTGGTCAGCACCAGCGCGCCCCGCTTGTTGGAGAGCGCCATCAGGATGACGCCCCGGATACGGGCCTGGATGTTCTCCTCGGTCACGTCGCGCGCCCGGCCGCCGAACAGCGGGTCCAGCACCTCCAGGTACTTCTCGTAGATGCCGGTGATCGGCGCCACCTCGAAGCGGATGCCCAGGTTGGCCGCCAGCGCGCGCGCGTCGGTGAGGCTGCCTTCGGAGGAGAACGGCCCCGGCATGCCCACCCCGGCCACGTTCTCGCCGCCGACCGCGTCCACCGCAATCGCCGCCGTCAGCGAGGAGTCGATGCCGCCGCTCAGCCCCACCAGCACGCTCGAGAAGCCGCACTTGCGGATGTAGTCCCGCGTGCCCACCACCAGCGCCTCGTAGACGGCTTCGCACTCGTCGTCGAGGTTTCCGTGCTGGTCGCCCGCGCCGGCGAACGGATCCACCAACGCGAGGTCCTCGGCGAACGACGCGCAGGAGGCGATCACGCGCCCCTCCGCGTCCAGCGCGAAGCTGGAGCCGTCGAAGACAAGCTGGTCGTTGCCGCCGGTCTGGTTCACGTAGACCAGCGGCAGCCGGTGCCGCCGCGCCGTATTGCCGAAGACCTCGCGGCGCAGCGCCCGCTTCCCCATGTGATAAGGCGAGGCGTTGATGCTCACCACCAGCGCGGCCCCTGCCCGCGCAAGTTCCTCCACCGGGTCGCGGCTGTAGAGCCGGCGCTCCCAGAACTGTTTGTCGTTCCAGGCGTCCTCGCAAATCGTCAGCGCGACGTCTCGCCCCGCGATGCGGCACAGCGACTGCCGCTCCGCCGGCATGAAATAGCGGGTCTCGTCGAAGACGTCGTAGGTCGGCAGCAGCGCCTTGGTCTGCCGGAAGGCGATACGCCCCCCCTCGATCACCGCCGCGCTGTTGGTCGCCTGCTTGCCGGCCGCCGAGCCGGAGCGGCCGACGTAGCCGCAGATCACCGCCAGCGGCAGCGCCGCCGTCTCGGCGGCTAGCCGCTCAAGCTGCTCCTGGGTGCGCACCAGGAAGCTCTCCTTCTCCACCAGGTCGCGTGGCGGATAGCCGGTCAGTGACAGCTCCGGGAAGACCACCAGCCGGGCGCCGCCTTCGGCTGCCCGCCGCGCCGTCCCGATCATCCGATCCGTGTTGCCCGCCAGGTCCCCGACGGTGGTGTTGATCTGCCCCAGGGCAATCCACATGTAAACTCTTATTGTACCGACCGGACATAGGAGGACACCCATGCTGATCGTCCACGTTCACGCCCGCGTCAAACCCGAATTCATCGAGGCCTTCGCCCGGGCCACCGCCGAAAACGCCAGCAACAGCGTTCGGGAACCCGGCATCGCCCGCTTCGACGTCATCCAGCAGGCCGACGACCCGGCCCGCTTCATCCTGGTCGAGGTTTATCGCAGCGCCGCGGCCCCCGCGCCGCACAAGGAGACCGTGCACTACCAGACCTGGCGCGATGCGGTCGCCCCGATGATGGCCGAGCCGCGCGCCAGCGTCAAATTCTCCAACATCTTTCCGCCGGACGAAGGGTGGTAGCGCGCCGATGCGTTTCGAATTCGCCACCGCCACCCGCATTGTCTTCGGCGCCGGCTCGCTCCGGGAGGTCGCGCCGGCCGCCCGCGAGATGGGCCGCCGCGCCCTGCTCGTCATCGGGTGCCCGGAGCAGTGTGCGGCTCCGCTCGTGGCCGAGATGGCCTGTCCGTTGTTCCCCGTCGAGGGCGAGCCCACGCTCGACCTGGTCCGCCGTGGCGTCCAGGTCGCCGCCGCCCAGCACTGCGATCTGGTCATCGGCCTCGGCGGCGGCAGCGCCATCGACGCCGGCAAGGCCATCGCGGCGCTGGCTGCCAACGGCGGCGACCCGCTCGATTACCTGGAGGTGATCGGCAAGGGCCAAAGCCTCACCCGGCCCTCCCTGCCTTTCATCGCCGTGCCCACGACCGCGGGCGCCGGCGCCGAGGTCACCCGCAACGCCGTGCTGGCCTCGCCCGGGCACCGCGTCAAGGCCAGCCTGCGCAGTCCCTTCATGCTGCCGCGGCTGGCGGTGGTCGATCCCGATCTCGCGCTCGACCTGCCTCCGGCCATCACCGCCAGCACCGGCCTCGACGCGCTCACCCAGTTGATCGAGCCTTATGTCTCGATCCGCGCCAACCCGGTGACGGACGCCCTCTGTCTGGAGGGCATGCGCCGCGCCGCCGGCGCGCTCCTCCGCGCGTTCTGCGAGCCGCACGACCGCGAGGCCCGCACCGACATGGCCCTGGCCAGCCTGTTTGGCGGACTGGCGCTCGCCAACGCCGGCCTCGGCGCCGTCCACGGTTTCGCGGCCCCGCTCGGCGGAATGTTTGACGCCCCGCACGGCGCCGTCTGCGCCGCGCTGCTCCCCCACGCCATGGCCGTAAACATCCGCGCCCTGCGATCCCGCGCGCCTGAAAGCGAGGCCCTCACTCGCTATGCGGCGGTCGCCCGCATCCTCACCGGCCGCCCGGACGCCGCCGCCGAAGAGGCCGTCGAGTGGGCCGGCCGCCTCTGCCGCGAGCTGTCGATCCCGCCCCTCGGCTCTTACGGCATCTCCGATCAGGACCTGCCCGTCCTCATCGAGAACGCCGCCCGCGCCAGCAGCATGAAGGCCAACCCCGTCCCGCTCACCCCCGCCGAGCTGCGGGAGATCTTGACCGGCGCTATGTAG
>JBBTDS010000381.1:0-5682 GCA_038060875.1 Acidobacteriota bacterium
TATTACAGCGCAAAAATCAACGGGCATCTTCGGAAACTTAGGCCGATCGCGGAGCGGCAGGCGCGGCGCTGCCGCGCCAGATGTATTTGGCGGAGGGTAGCCGATTCGAACGGCCATCCTTTCGGAGCGCTGGTTTTCGGGACCAGTTGGCGATCCATACGCCCGTACCCTCCGCTTTGGAGCGCCGCCCCGGACTCCAACCGGGTAACACCGGCTCTGCAGGCCGGCGCTTCGAGGCTTTAGCTTGCGGCGCCCTGGTGGCCCTCCTGGGATTCGAACCCAGACCATGACCGCTCTTGAGACGGTTGCATCTGCCGATTGTGCGAGAGGGCCGGAACCTGGTGGGCCTCCTCGGATTCGAACCGAGACTGGACCGGTTCTGAGCCGGTTCCCTCTGCCGAGTTGGGGTAGAGGCCCATGGTGTCGGAGGCGGGACTCGAACCCGCAAAAACAGCCATCTCGAGGCTGCGCGTCTGCCAGTTTGCGCCACTCCGACGGAACTCCGGCGCGGATTCGAACCGCGAGTCACGGGTTTGGAAGCCGTTAGCCTCACCATCGGCGACCGGAGCCTTGGTGCGTGCGGGTGGACTCGAACCACCGATGTTTTCCGCATGGGTTCACGGGGTTACAGCCCGCTGCCGTCGCCGCTGGGCCACGCACGCATGAGAGTCTAAGTTGTCAAAGAGCTGGCGGAGAGCGGGGGATTCGAACCCTCCATGCCCCGAAGGTGCGGCGGTGTAGCAGACCGCTGGGCGAACCAATGCCCATGCTCTCCGCGATTCAGGGGGAAGGAGGCTTAACTAAGCAGACACCAATACGAGGATGATAGGGAAGACAAAGAGAGGGCGGAGACGATCTGAAATACGGTGATGTGAGCTACAGTCTCCATGCCACTAAGTCTACTCCTCCAGGGGTTCAAAGTCAACTGCTAATTTCGCTTTGCGTGCTCAAGTGTTCTCGGGAACCACCGGCCGCCGCCCTTGTGGCGGAGGCTGGCAACCTGCGCGCCCCAGACGACGTCCGGCTCATTGGGGACCTGGGACTAACCGTGATTTACAGGGATGCGGTATCGGAAGCGGTGCTGGCCGTGCCGGGGGCGGGGCGGCGCGTGCTAGAATTCGGGCGATGAAGATCTACCGCTGGGACCAGGTCCTGAAGGAACAGATGAATCCGTCGATCGCGCGGCAGGTGATCCACGGCGAGAAGATGACGGTGGCCAAGGTGTACCTGGCCAAGGGCGGCGTGGTGCCGCTGCACAGCCACGTCAACGAGCAGCTCACGGTGCTGGAGCGCGGCCGGCTGCGGTTTCAGGTGGGTGGGGAGGAAGTGTACCTGGAACCCGGCAACGTGCTACAGATTCCGCCGGACGCGCCGCACCAAGTGGAGGCGCTCGAAGACAGCGTGGCGATGGACCTGTTCTCCCCGGCGCGCGAAGACTGGATTCGCGGCGACGACGCCTACTTGAGGCGCTGACCGCCGTTTTCCAACCAAACCACGGAGCGCGGGCCGGCGGTGAGAAGGTCGGGCCGGCCGTCGCGGTTGAGATCCACTGCCCAGGCGCCGTGGGCCGCGGCGCCGGCGCCGATCTGGTGAGGCTGGAAGCGCCCCGCGCCCTGGTTGACGAAGAGCAAGAGCCGGGAGCGGGCGCCGTTGTTCTCTCCGGCGGCGATATCGGGGCGGCCGTCTCCGTCGAAATCGGCGACTGCGAACGCGCGCGGCCTTTGAAGATTGGACGCGCCCTCCAGGCGGTGCTCGACCCAGAGCTGCTTCGGGTCGGCGGGTCTTTCGAACCAGGCGAGCCGGGCGCCGTAAACCTCGCCCTGGCTGACGGCGAGGTCGCGCGAGCCTGGCCGCGCGAGATCAGCCACGGCCAGCCGCAGCGTTGCCGACACCGGAGTCTCGGTGTAGAGGTTGATGGCGTGAAGCGGCCAGGGCAGATCGAACCGGGCGGGGCTGCGAATCCAGTAGTTGCCGCAGAGGATGTCGGGGCGGCCGTCGCGATCGACGTCTTCGAGGGCGAGACCGGCCTGCCGGGAGGGGGTGTAGAAAGAGTAGATCTCGCGGTAGGGCCAGCGGGCGGCGGGGCCGGCCCGCTGGGGGGCTTCGGGCCTCGGGGCGGCGCCGGGAGTATGGGGCGGCTGGTAGAACCGCACCTGCATGTGCCGGTGCACGATGAGCAGGCCGCGGCGGCCGTGGAGGGTGGCCGGCAGGATGTCGGGGGTCTCGATGCCGAAATCGATCTGATGGCGCGACCAGGCGGGCGCTTCCAGCCACACGAGCCGGCCGGCGGGGACGCCTTCCTGGAGGACGAGATCGGCGAGACCGTCCTGGTTGATGTCGGCCAGGCAGCCGGCGGCGGCGAAGCGGACGCCGGGGACAAGCGTGCGCGGGCGCCCCCGCGGCAGGTCGAAGGCGTAGAGGCCGTCGCCCCAGGCGAACAGCGTGTGGCCGGCGAGCACCGCCCCGGCGATCTCGGCCGGCGCAGCTATCGGGTGGGGCACAAAGACCGGCGCCTGAGGCGCAAGCATCAGCAGGAGCAGGCCAAGGCAATGCACGTGGGAGACAAGCTGAAGCTTGTCCTACTGGCCATTCTACGACAAGCCCTGGCAGGCAGTGATACAATCGTCTCTTCGATGCTCAAGACGGAGCGGGAGCACCGGCAGGACATCGTCGATATCGGTCGCATGGTCTGGCAGAAGGGGTGGGTGGCCGCCAACGACGGCAATATCACCGTCCGGCTGGACGCCGAGCGGCTGCTGGCGACGCCCACCGGCGTGTCGAAGGGCATGATGCATCCCGACGACCTGATCGTCTGCGACATGCAGGGCCGCAAGCTGACGGGCCGCAAGGCGCAGACATCGGAACTGGCGATGCACCTGACGATCTACAACCTGCGGCCGGACATCGGGGCGGTGGTGCACGCTCATCCGCCGGTCTCGACCGGCTATGCGTCCGCGGGCAAGCCGCTGAACCTGGCGCTGCTGCCGGAGGTCATCATCGGCTTGGGCTGCGTGCCGCTGGCCGGCTACGGCCTGCCGGGAACGCCGGAGCTGACCGAGCCGATGCTGCCGTACATCCCCAAGTACGACGCCATCCTGCTCGGCAACCACGGCGCAGTCTGTTACGGCGAGGACCTCTACAAGGCCTTCTTCCGCATGGAGACGGTGGAGCACTTCGCGCGGATCTCGCTGGTGGCGGAGCTGCTGGGCGGGGCGCAGGTGCTGCCGCGCGAGGAGGTCCAGAAGCTGCTGGAGGCGCGCGGGCGCTACGGGATCAAGGCCAGGTCCGGCGGCGAGCCGGGTTGCCCGCTGGCGGCCGAGGAAGTGGGAGGCGAGCGGTTTGCAGTGACCCGCGACGAGCTGATCGCGCTGGTGAGCGAGGCCCTGCGCGCGGGCGGTAGGTAACAAGGAGAGCCATGGGTGAAGCGCTAGGAATGATCGAGACGCGCGGGCTGGTGGCCATGATCGAGGCCGCCGACGCGATGGTGAAGGCGGCCAAAGTGACGCTGGTCGGCTGGGAGAAGATTGGTTCGGGCTACGTGACCGTGCTGGTTCGCGGCGACGTGGCCGCGGTGAAGGCGGCCACCGATGCTGGGGCGGCCGCGGCCCGCCGGGTGGGCGAGCTGATCGCGGTGCACGTGATCCCGCGCCCGCATCCGAGCCTGGAAGACGTACTGCCGATCGGCAGGAGCACGGCCGCCGGCAAGTAGGGCGGAAGGTTGCGATGATTCTGGCTCGCGTTGTGGGCACGGTGGTGGCCACGCGAAAAGACCCGCGCCTGGAAGGCAAGAAGCTGCTGGTGCTGAAACCGGTGTCGCCGGACGGCAAGGAGGAGTCGGGCTACGTCGTCGCGGTGGATACCGTAGGCGCGGGTTACCGCGAGCTGGTCCTGGCCGTCTCCGGCAGCTCGGCGCGGATGGCCGAGGGGTGCAAGGACCGGCCGGTGGACACGGCCATCGTCGGGATCGTGGACAACGTGGGCCTGGACTAGGCAAAGCAGGCGCGCATGTATCTTGGCCGGGTGGTGGGCCGGGTGTGGTCCACCGTGAAGAATCAGAACCTCACCGGACAGCGGCTGCTGGTGGTGCAGCCGGTGACGCCGGAGCTGAAGGACACGGGGCGGCGGATCATCTGCACCGACGCCACCGGGGCCGGGGCCGGCGAGCTCATCTACTGGACGCGGGCGCGCGAGGCCAGCTTCGCCTACCTGCCCGAGGAAGTGGTGACCGACGCCACCATCACCGGCATCGTGGACGAGCTGCACATCAAGCGCGCGGCGGCAGGGGAGACGAAGTGCTGATCGCGCGCGTCATCGGCGAGGTGGTGGCCACGCGCAAGCATGCGAGCCACGAGGGCCTCAAGCTGCTGGTGGTGCAACCGCTCAACCTGGATGGCACCGAGCGCGGCGATGCGGTGGTGGCGGCGGACTCGGTGGACGCGGGCCTGGGCGACCGGGTGCTGCTGACGCTGGAGGGCTTCAGCGCGATGAGCGCGGTGGGCCGGCTGCAAACGCCGATCGAGATGGCCGTCATCGGCGTGGTCGATACGGTCGAGTTGAAGGGCTGACTATGGAACCGATCCCGGAGGGCGGCGCGGGCGCGCAGCCGGATTTCTGGGCACAGGAGCCGAAGCGGCGGGGGTCGCGGCGGGGCTGGCTGTGGCTGGTGCTCGGCGTGCTGGCCGCGGCCCTGCACGAGCTGACCGGCTGCCCGCGGCACTTCACCTTCACTTGAAAGCGCCGCCCGTGACCGTGTGTCACGAAATCCGGGGCAGACGGAACCGCCCCATAGGCGGCAACTTACCGTTGCACCTGGGCGCGGCTCGATGCTAGCCTGAGGGGCTAAAAGGAGGTCGCATGGCCCGCGTCGCTGCTGCGATTGCGCCCGACTTTCGTCAAGCCCTGCTGGAGACTTACGCCGTCAGCGACCGGATGAACCAACTCGTGCTCGAGCATCTCGATCCCCGCGCGTGGCGGGCAAGACCGCCCGCGGGCAAGGGGCGTTCCATCGCCGCAATATTCGCGCACGTCCACAACATCCGTCGCAAGTGGCTCAGGCTCTCGGCGCCGCATATCCAACTGCCGGCCCCACTCCACCGCGCCCGCTGCACGCAGCAGGATGCCCGGACTGCGCTGGCCGAAAGCGCCGCCAGGTGTTCCGAGATGCTGGCCGACGCGCTGAGCCGTCCTGGGGGCCAGGTCGAAAACTTTCGACGGGACGGTTGGGCGAGGCCGTGGCCGGCCGGCGCTGCGATGTTCGCGTATATGATTTCACACGACGCCCATCATCGCGGGCAGGTGTGCATGGTGGCGCATCAGCTCGGATTCCCGCTGCCGGCCAACGCCGCTTACGGAATCTGGGTTTGGGAAAAGCTGTGGAAGCAGTGCGGGTTCAGGCAGCCGCACTGAGGTTCTGGGCACGCCTGTCCGACTCCGATACCCTCGGGTCCGCCCCGCGCGGAGAAGTTGCCTTGCCTCCGGCACGAGAAGTCGGACCCGAGCGGCGGCGGCGCCGGGCCGTGAGCCGTGCGAGTTCCAGGTCGCCCTGCGGCTGGCGCGGTAGGACAGGCATTCCTGCCTGTCATCGGATACAGGCGGGAACGCCTGCCCCAACCCAAGTTCGTGATGAATGTGACGAAAAGTGATGAAACCCGGGGCCCCGGCTTGCGCCGTCTTTTGAGACAG
>JBBTDS010000382.1:0-1708 GCA_038060875.1 Acidobacteriota bacterium
CTCAACCTTGGTCGGTGTGGACGATCTGAGCGAGGCGCTCGACGGCGCGGTCCAGCAAGCTCAGCCGGCTGCTGAGGTGCTCCAGCTTCAGGTCCACGTTGCCGCCGGAGTGATCCCGGCCGTTGAGCAGGAACTCGTGCACCGCGGTGCGGGCGACCTCGGAGACGCTTCGGGCGCTGTTGGCGAGACAAGAATCGATTAGCGCCTGGTAGTCCTGATCCGAGACGCGGAAGCTGATCATGCGGGACTTGCGGTTGCGGTAGAGCATGTCTTCTCCACTGTTCGAAAAGGTGTTCATTGCCGCGGTTGGGGACGGCTCCGTCTGTCCCCGGTTTCGGGTCTCACCCAGTCGCACTCGACCTCGACGGCAACCGAGCGCTGAAGCAATGTTACCGAGACGACCAGCCTGTGCTCCTTCTTAAGGCTAAGGAGAATACCTTCCAGCCCGCTCAGCGGGCCGTACTCGATTTGTACGAACTGGCCGGCCTTCAGAAACGGCCACGGGTGCGCCGCCAGCTCGGACTTGACGATCACCTGAAGGGCGGCAATTTCGCCCTCGTCCACCGGCGCCGGCACTCTTCCAAAGCCGACTACCCCGAGGACGCCCGGTATATTCAGGATCGGCGCGCGGTTCTGGGGATTCATCCGGCAGAAGAGATACCCCGGAAACAGGGGCATCTCGACCGTCTTGAACCGGTCTGACCACCGGCGCCTGGCCTTGCAGCAGGGCAGGAACTCCTCGTAGCCCCTGTCACGCAACACCTGTGCGGTGGCCTTCTCATGTCGCGGCATGGTGCGAAGCGCGAACCAGGGAGCGGCAGCTCGTGTGGGGTCGAAATCGCCCCTGGGCATGCTTCCGCCTTTCTCAGTCCCACGTGCCGGGTTTGTGGTAGCCCCCGGGGGAGGACAGATCCTGTGCTACCGATTGTACTGGGGGGTCAACAGGGTTTTGACTACCCCCATATGTAGTCTGTCTGACAGCGGCATTCTCTCACCGTAATGTTTCGGGGTCGTGTCTGGCGTTATGATTGTCCTGTCATGGCCGAACCCATCCTGCCCGAGGGTGTGCACATCCGCCGGACGCTGGTCCGCCGCACCTCGGAGTTCCTGGCGGTCGCAGTCTCACCGGACGGCCGCACTGTGGCCGGCGGGGCGGCTGATGGCTGCGTGTGGTTGTGGTAGGCCGAAATGGGGCAACTCCTGCGGGTGCTGGACGGCCACCGGGCTCAGGTCTGGAGCGTGGCGTGGTCACCGGAGGGGCGTCGGCTGGCCTCGGGTTCCCATGACCGTACCATCCGGTTGTGGGAGGTCGAAACGGGGCAGCTCCTGTGGGTGCTGGAGGGCCACAAGGAGAGGGTCAGGAGCGTGGCGTGGTCCCGAACGGGGCGGCTGGCCTCGGGTTCCGATGACTGTACCATCCGGTTGCGGGAGGCCGAAACGGGGCAGCTCCTGCGGGTGCTGGAGGGCCACGAGAATTGGGTCAGGAGCGTGGCGTGGTCCGGAACGGGGCGGCTGGCCTCGGGTTCCGAGGACCGTACCATCCGGTTGTGGGAGGCCGAAACGGGGCAGCTCCTGCGGGTGCTGGAGGGCCACCAGGCTCCGGTCTTGAGCGTGGCGTGGTCCCAAACGGGGCGGCTGGCCTCGGGTTCCGAGGACCGTACCATCCGGTTGTGGGAGGCCGAAACGGGGCAGCTCCTGCGGGTGCTGG
>JBBTDS010000382.1:1808-11274 GCA_038060875.1 Acidobacteriota bacterium
CCGAAACGGGGCAGCTCCTGCGGGTGCTGGAGGGCCACCAGGCTCCGGTCTTGAGTGTGGCGTGGTCGCCGGAGGGGCGGCGGCTGGCCTCGGGTTCCAATGACCGTACCATCCGGTTGTGGGAGGCCGAAACGGGGCAGCTCCTGCGGGTGCTGGAGGGCCACCAGGCTCCGGTCTTGAGTGTGGCGTGGTCGCCGGAGGGGCGGCGGCTGGCCTCGGGTTCCGAGGACCGTACCGTCCGGTTGTGGGAGGCCGAAATGGGGCAACTCCTGCGGGTGCTGGACGGCCACCGGGCTCAGGTCTGGAGCGTGGCGTGGTCACCGGAGGGCCAAACGCTGGCTTCGACCTCGTTCGACGGTGAGGTCAGAATCTGGCGCCCCGCCGACGGGACTCTGCTCGCAAGCTTCAAGTCCGCTCAGTTCAAGTACATAGGCACTGACGTCGCCTGCCGCCCTCCAGGGCGCCTGGCTTCAAACCTCCGGGACGGAGCCATCTGCGTTCAGGCGTGGGGTGAACCCGATCTGCGCGCGGCCGCCGCCGAGGCCCTGCCAGGACAGGTCCGCCTCAGCTCAGCCAAGATCGTCCTGGTCGGCGAATCCAACATCGGCAAAACCTGCCTCGCGCTCCGGCTTGCGGAGGACCGCTACGAGGAGCGCGGCACCACGCACGGCATGGAGATCTGGACCCTGCCCGCTGAGAAGCTGCACCCAAGCGCCGCTCCGCCCCCCGGCCTCCGGCGCGAAGTGTTCCTCTGGGACATGGGCGGCCAGCCCGAGTACCGCCTGGTCCATCAGCTCTTCTTTCACGACTCCAACATCTGCCTGTTCCTCTTCGATCCCACGCGCGGCGAGAGGGCCTTGGATGAAGTCCGGGAGTGGAACCTCCGGCTGGAATCGCACCTGCGCGGGCGCAAGGCGACGAAACTGCTCATCCGCTCCAAGCTCGACCTGGGCGGCCATATCGACCGCGCCCGTATCGACAAGCTGCTCGAAGAGTGCCGCCTGCGCAGCTACGATGAGGTCAGCGCCAAGAAAGGCACGGGAGTTCCGGAGCTCACGACCGCCCTTAACGGCGTTCTCGATTGGGATCAAGCCGAGCAGATCACCCGCGACCTCTTCTTCCAACAGGTCCGCGACTTCGTGGATGCGGAGCGGAACCGGGGAGTGGTGATCCTCTACCATTCCGACCTCGCCTCCCAACTGCGCCGGCAGTTTCCGAAGGAATTCAACCACCAGAGCCTCGATACCGTGCTGGGCCAGTTGTCGCTTCAGGGTCTGGTGGTCGATCTGCGTCTCGGAAGCGGCGATCGGGTGATCGTCCTGCGCGTGGACGCCGTGGAGCGCTACGCCGGCTCCATCATCCTGGCGGCCAGGGACAACCCGCGCCGCGTGCCGGCGGTGGAGCACGGCGATATCGTATCGGCTCGCATGGCCTTTCCGGGTTTGGCGGAAGAGCACCGTCTGCCGCGTGCCGACGAGCGCATTGTGCTGGAAGCCGTGGTGCAGCTTCTCATCGAGCACGGCATCTGCTTCCTGCACCAGGGCCTTCTGGTCTTCCCGTCTCTGCTGGCGGAGGCCGCGCCCGCGGAACGCCAGGAGCTTCCTCATCGCGTGCCCGTCTACTACGATTTCTCCGGGGCCATCGACAACATCTACGCCTCCCTGGTGACCACTCTCGCGCTGAGCGGCGGCTTCGGCCCCGTGCGCCTGTGGAAGAACCGCACCGAGTACCAGGAGACGGGACAGGGGCTTTATGGCCTGCGCAAAGGCGATGAGCGCCCGGGGCTGGCGCACATGGATCTGTACTTTGACGAAGCGGCGCCGGCCGAGCGGCGCGACGTTTTCGTAAGCTTCGTCGAGGAGCACCTCCGCACACAGGGCGTCACCATCAAGGAGAGCCTGGCGTTCACCTGCGGCTGTGGCGATCAGAGGTTTGAGGACCCAGCACTCCGCAAGATGCTGGCCGCCGGCGAAACTGAAGTCGGGTGCCCTTACTGCAAGAAGCGGCATTCGCTCTTCGCCGGCGCGGAGAAGGCGCGCGCCGAACGTCCCGAGCTGAGCCGGGAGGTGGTTGCCCTCAGAACCGAAAGCGCCCGCCAGGCGGGACGCGCCGTCGAGCAATCGAAGCGCGAGTTCGCACGAACCGCCGCCCGTGCGCCGGCGGGGGATGACAGGATCCGCATCCTGCACCTCTCCGATCTTCACCTGAGGGACGGCGACAACGCCGTCGCGCTGTTCGGACCCCTTTGCGCCGACCTTCGCAGGAGCCTGAGCGTAAAGAGGCTCGACTACCTGGTGCTGTCCGGTGATCTGGCGAACAAGGCCAACGAGAAGCGCTTCGACATAGCGCGCGAGTTCCTGTCGAAGTTCGTAGCAGAGTTTGACCTCACCGCCGAGCGCTCGATCCTGGTCCCCGGCAACCATGATCAAAGTTGGGAACCGATTCCCTACCGGCTCCAGCAAAGCCCCGGCTCCGCGCCTGCGGGCCACTACGTTCAGCAGGGCAATGTTTACCTCGTAAGAGACGACGAGTTGTATCCGAAGCGCTTTGCGCTTTTCGCCCGCTGCTACCACACTTTCAATGCGACGAGTGATTACCCCCTGGAGTTTGACAGGCGCGGAGGACGCCTTCGTTGAACGGCTGGTCCAGGCCGGCCCATGGGAACCGCACGCGAGGTGGCCAGTGCCGCCCGGCGACTCGCACGCCCGGCGCGACTACATCGACGTTGAACTGGAGTGACCAGAGCGCCGCGCCTTACAGCACCGGGCGGTCCGCCAGCGCCTGCCGGATCGCCTCGACGTTGGGCGAACAGTGGCGGCGCTGGGTCACGTAGGTGACGGCCTCCTCCAGCGGCCAGCGTTGGCGCCAGACCAGCCAGGCGATCGCCACGGCCGGCGACCGCGCGGCGCCGGCCGTGCAGTGGAGAAACACCTTGTGACCGGCGGCCAGCAGCTCGTCCAGCGCGAGCACGCAGCCGGCGAGCCTGGCGCGGAGATCGGCGGCATCGAAGTCGCGCACCGGCGCCCGCCGCGCCTCGATCCGGCGCCGGGCGTAATAGGCCGCCAGCGGCGGCCACGTCAGGCCATAGTAGTGCAGGTCGTCGTCGGTCTGCACATTGAGAACGGCGGTGATGCCGATTTCCGCCGCCAGCCGGTCGATGTCCTCGGCGCAGGCGGGGTGCGAGCCGACGAAAAGCCGCGGCAGCATCTCACTGTGATCCATGGCGGTAAGGCTGGCGGCTACTGCGAGCGCATGCGGCGCCGTTGGCTGCCCACCAGCTCATCGAAGATGGCCAGCACCTGTTTGCGGTAGCGGTAGACGCGGCGGAGGTTGTCGCGGAACGAGTTCTCGAAGCTCGGCGTGCGCATCCACTTGTGCAGCAAGGTGCGCGGGATGTCGATGTCCCGGCGCAGCGCCTCGGCCGGATGGCCGCGCAGGAACAACCCGTAGAACATCGCCGCCTCCCGCCGCGGCACCGAGGGATCGAATTCATCTCTCGCCGCTGGAATCATCAGGCCCATCCGCAAGCAAGCCCAGGAAATTGCCAGTATAAACCGTGGGGCAACGTCGATCAAGGGGTAAGGACAACGGCGGACCAGACCCGCCCCACGGGGTGAAGCGGCACAGGAGGGATTGCGCCCGGCTGCAGCGCATTGCAACGAAATGCCCCGGTTCTGGCAGGCTGGTTACACCCAATCGGGTCTGAAACTGCGGTATCCTGACGGGAAGCGTGTCCAAACTGAACCAGCCGTGTTGGAGCCGGGCCGGGCGCCTCGCCTGGGTGCTGCTGGTGTTGGCCGGGATGGCCGCTGCCCAGCAAGCGAAGCCACAGCCTTTGCCGGGCTCGGAGGAGTGCGCCGCCTGTCACGAAGTGGGCCGCCGCAGGGGCAAGCGGGAGGCGGGCGCGCCGCCGCCGTTCGACGCCGCCGGCTTGCGGGCTTCTCCCCACGCCGCCCTGGAGTGCAACACCTGCCACAGCACCGGCAAGGAGACCCCGCACCCCGAGAAGCTCCCGGCCGTGGACTGCGGGAGCTGCCACGCCGACCAGCAGGCACAACACGCCCAGAGCCTGCACGGCCAGGCGCTCAAGCGCGGCGACAAGCTGGCGCCCACCTGCGCGAGCTGCCACGGGACCCACGATGTCCTGCGCGCCGCCGACCCGCGCTCACCCACCACGGTGATGGAGATCCCACGCCTGTGCGGCCGCTGCCACCGCGAGGGCTCGCCGGTCCAGTTGACGCACGACATCCCGCAGTCGCACATCCTGGAGAACTACTCGGAGAGCATCCACGGCGAGGGACTCTACAAGCGCGGACTGACGGTGACGGCAGTCTGCACAAGCTGCCACACGTCTCACTTCGTGCTGCCGCACACCGACCCGCGCTCTTCGATCGCCGAGAGGAACATCGCCCGCACCTGCACACGCTGCCACAGCCAGATCGAGACGGTGCACCAGAAGGTGATCCGCGGCGAGATGTGGGAGAAGCAGCCGCACATGATTCCGGCCTGCGTGGATTGCCACGAGCCGCACAAGGTGCGCAAGGTCTTCTACGCCCAGGGGATGGCCGACAAGGACTGCCTGCGCTGCCACGCCGGCCCGCAGTTGAAGATGACCCGCGGCGGGCAAACGGTCTCCCTGTACGTGAACCAGGAGGAGCTGGGGCGATCGCGCCACACGCGCCGGGCCTGCGTTCAGTGCCACACCGGCGGCACGCCGGCCGGCGTGCGCCCGTGCCGCACCATCACCTCGCCGGTGGACTGCTCGGTCTGCCACGCCGAGGTGGTCGGCCAGTATCGCGAGAGCATGCACGGGATGCTGCTGGCCAAGGGCAGCCCGGACGCGCCCGTCTGCCAGGACTGCCACGGCCACTCCCACGCGGTGCAGGACAAGAACGAGTCCGGTGCGCCCACCTTCTCGCGCAACGTGCCGGCGCTGTGCGCCAAGTGTCACCGCATCGGCAAGAGAGCGGCGGTGCGCTACGCCGGCCGCAACGGCAAGAACGTCAACCCGTTCGAGCACTACGTCGAGAGCATCCACGGCAAGGGGCTGCTGGAGAGCGGCCTGACGGTCACCGCCAACTGCGCCGACTGCCACACCGCCCACCGCGAGCTGCCCAGCCGCGACCCGCGCTCCAGCGTGAACCCGAAGAACATCGCCCGCACCTGCGCCCAGTGCCACCGCGGCATTTACGAGCTGTTCACGACCAGCGTCCACTCGCCCGAGGCCAATCGTCCCGGAAAGCCGCAGCCGGTGTGCAGCGAGTGCCACTCCGCCCACAGCATCGAGCGGACCGACCTGTCCGACTTCCGGCTGCACATCATGGACCAGTGCGGCCGCTGCCACCGCGAGATCACCGAGAGCTATTTCGACACTTTCCACGGCAAAGTCTCCAAGCTCGGATACGTGAAAACGGCCAAGTGCTACGATTGCCACGGCGCCCATGACATTCGCAAGCTGGACGACCCGCGTTCGCGGCTGAGCCGGGACAATATCGTCAAGACCTGCGGCAAGTGCCATCCCGGCTCGCACCGCCGCTTCGCCGGCTACCTGACCCATGCCACCCACCACGACCCGGTCCGCTATCCGTTCCTGTTCTATACCTTCTGGGGCATGACCTCGCTGCTGATCGCCACGCTGGTGGTCTCGGGCGCGCACACCATCGCCTGGCTGCCGCGCTCGCTCCAGTACCGGCGCCAGCTCCAGGCCAACCGCGACGGCGGCGAAGGCCAGGTCTACGTGCGCCGGTTCACACCCTATCAGCGGAACCTGCACCTGATGGTGATTGTCAGCTTCTTCGGCCTGGCCATCACCGGCATGATGCTGAAGTTCTCCTATGCGGCCTGGGCCAGGGGCATTGCCAGGCTGCTGGGCGGGTTCGAGGCGGCCGGCTGGATCCACCGTTTCTGCGCCGTGCTCACCTTCGCGTACTTCGGCCTGCACTGGTGGGACCTGGTTCGCCGCAAGCGGCGCAACGGGCAGAGCTGGCGGGAGTTCCTCTTCGGCCCCGACAGCATGGTGGCCAACCGCCGCGACTGGCAGGAGCTCGTCGGCTCGCTGAAGTGGTTTTTCGGCAAGGGCCCGCGGCCCGAGTACGGCCGCTGGACCTACTGGGAGAAGTTCGACTACTTCGCGGTGTGCTGGGGCGTGGCCGTGATCGGCTCCACCGGCCTGCTGCTCTGGTTTCCCACGCTGTTCACCCGCGTGCTGCCCGGCTGGATGCTCAACGTCGCCACCACCATCCACAGCGACGAGGCGCTGCTGGCGGTCGGCTTCATCTTCACCATCCACTTCTTCAACACCCACTTCCGGCCGGAGAAATTCCCCATCGACACGGTGGTGTTCGTCGGCGGGGTGCCGCTGGAGGAGTTCAAGCAGGACCGGCCGCGCGAGCACCGGGAGCTGGTCGAGCGTGGCCAACTGGATGACTACCTGATGAGCCCGCCGCAGCCGCTCATGGTCAAGTTCTGGCGGCGATTCGGCTTCGCTGCTCTCACCATCGGCCTGCTGCTGGTCGGGCTGATCATCTACGCCGAGGTGTTCGCCTACCGGTAGCGCTTCAACCCGGTGAGGACGTCCGAAGACCGGGGATGTCCCGAAAGTCGCCGGCGTTGAGGGTCCACAACACGGCGCCCCGCGCCAGCGCGCAAGCGGCGATCGCCAGGTCGAGTTCACGGCCGCGCGGCCGCCGCACGCTGCCGTAAAGCCTGGCGGCCAGGACAGCCTCTTGCGGACCGAACGGCAGCGCCGATTCCCGGGGGAATAACGCCTCTTGAGCGGCCAGTTCTTCGCCCTGCCGCGAGCCGCGCAGCCACTCGTAGAGGACCAGCGAAGGGACCAGGATGCGCTCGCCGCGCTCGATGGCCTTGCGCAGAGCGGCCGCGGAGCGCTTCGGCCCCGACAGGCTGTCGATCAGCGCCGAGGTGTCCAGCAGGATCACCGCGGCCTCGCCGCGGCCGATCGCCGGCCGCCGCCCCGGCGCGCTTCCCGGATCCCTCTGATCTCCTTCTCCACCTCGGCCGCCGGACGCGGCGGGATCCGGGGGACCACCTCGTCGAAGACGGCGAGCATCCTCAGGCGCTCACGCTCGCTCAGTCTCCCGATCCTCTCGTGGAAGTCGTGGATCGCATCGCGGACGACTTCGCTCTTCGGCCGGCCGAGCCGCTCGGCGGCGTCCCGCAGCCGGGTGACGGTCGCTCCATCGAGCGTGAACGTCACCTTGACCGTTGCCATACTAATGCCATACTACCATACCGAACCAGCGTCGGGCGGCCTGGCGGCGCGGCCCGCTGTATGATGACAACTGGGGCCGCGGCAAGCGGTTCCACGCCGAGAACAAGGAGGAGGCAAGGAGATGAGAGCGGCTTTTCTGTTGGTGACGGTGGCCGGCGCCGCGCTGGCCCAGAACCCGCTGAGCGCGGACACCAAGACGGCCTGGAACGGCCTGAAGGACTACCTGGTTCGGGCGGCGGCGAAGATGCCGGAGGAGCACTACGGCTTCAAGCCGGCGCCGGAGGTGAAGACGTACGGGCAGATGCTGGGACACATCGCCGACGCGCAATACATGCTCTGTTCGCTGGCCGCGGGCGAGAAGCGGGCGCCGGCGGAGGTGGAGAAGACGAAGACGAGCAAGGCCGATGTGACCGCGGCGCTTCAGGATTCGATCCGTTACTGCGACGGAGTGTACGACGCTCTGACCGACGCCAGGGCGGCCGAGACGGTGAAGCTGTTCGGGCGGGAGCGGAGCCGCCTGGGCGCGCTGATGACGAACCTCACCCATTCCTGGGAGCACTACGGCAACCTGGTGACTTACCTGCGCATCAAGGGCATCGTGCCGCCCAGCAGCGAGCCGAAGCCGGGGCGGTAACTCCGCCGCCTACACGCTGACCACCGGACAGGGCGACTCGCGGATGATGGCGTAAGCGTTGGTGCGCAGGCGGCCGAAGATGCCGGCCGCCGAGCCGCGGCCGATGACCAGCAGATCGGCGAGGCGCTGGCGGGCGCACTGGCAGACCACCTTGGGCGGGTCGCCGCATAGGACCAACGATTCGGCCTCCACGCCCTCTTCCTGCTGAAGCTTTTCGAGCTCCTGGCTGGCGGTGCGGGCCAACCCGGCGTTCACCTCGCGGTCGAAGTGTTCGCCCGGCCGCGCTTCCAGGCAGGGATAGGCGTGCACCAGCAGGAGCCGGGCCTTGAAATCAGCCGCCAGTTGCGCCGCCCACTGGAGCGCCTGGCGGCTTTGCGGTCCCAGGTCCACGGCGCAGAGGATGGTGCGGAAAGCGATTGAAGCCGCCGCCGGCGCCTCCTCGAGGTGCACGCCGGTCAGCACCGGGCAATCGGCGTCGTGCAGCACCTTGGCGGTCACCGAGCCGAGGATGAAGCGCCGGAAGGGCCCGTATCCGTGGGTCGGCAGGGCGATCAGCCCGGCCTGTTCGGCGTGCGCGCAGGCGACAATCTTCTGGGCCGGGTCGCCCTCCAGCAGAACGCGCCGCGTAGGGAGGCTCCGCAACTCCTCGGCCAGGAACGCGTCCAACTGCCGCTTCGCCTGAGCCGCCCGGTTGGCTGCGAGGTCGGCCAGCACGGTGCCACAGAGCTCCAGCGAGCTGAACTCATAGCGCACCGGCTCGACGACGTGCGCCAGGATGACCTCGGCGCCGAAATGCGAGGCCAGCGCCCCGGCGTAACGCGCCGCTCCGAGGCAGCGCTCGGAGAAATCCACCGGGAGCAGGATCTTGGTCAATGGCGGCATGGCAGGCTCCAGTGGCATTGTAACTCCGCTGGGCCGCCGGCGGTTTCAGCGGGTGGCGGTCGCCCCGTTGTCCGAGCCTGCCAGGCCCAGATCGGTCAGGACCTTGGGCGGCGCCTCGTCCATGGCCAGCATGCCTGGTGGGTTCCCTACCACCGCTGCCACCCGCGGGCAGCCGGACGCCCCAGTCCCTGCATGGGTCCGCGCTGGCGTTCGCAGGTGAGGGGCCCTCCGCTGCCTTACCTGGGACAACGCCTGCCTGCGGCGCCAGCGGCCCGCAAGTGAAGCGTTATCCGTTACCCACCGTAGCGACAAGAACGTCACCTCCACCGGACCAAACCTGCCGGTGGTACACTACGACTGGTGGCCTACGAGCTCCGGTTCTCGGAGGCGGCCGAGGAGCACTTCGGCCGGCTCACGGCCCGGGAACGATCGATTGTCGTGCGCGCCGTAAAGATGTAACTCCTTCATGAGCCCCTGCGGGAAACGCGTAACAGAAAGCCCCTGCGGCCGAACCCGCTGGCACCGTGGGAATTGCGAGAAGGCCCCCTGCGGGTATTCTACGAGGTGATTGGGGAAGAAACGAACGTCGTGAATATCCTCGCGATCGGAATCAAGAGAGGGAACCGGTTGTTCATTGGTGGCGAGGAAATACGCATATGAAGACCCACTGCTGTCCGGCTATAAGTCGAACAGATTCAACTGGTTGCAGGAGTCGGATG
>JBBTDS010000383.1:0-2836 GCA_038060875.1 Acidobacteriota bacterium
GCGCGCCACGTAGGCTTCCACATCCGACTCGTCCGGCCCGATGTAGTGAAAGTGCTCCGCGTATTCCAGGCCATGCGCCTGGCCGCGAGCGCGGTCGCGGGCCAGCGCGAAGTGTTTCGCGTATTGGCGGTTGGCGGTGTCGTCATCGCTGCCCAGCAAGGGAAGGCGCTTGCCCTGCCCGGCCAGCCGCTGGCGCAGACGCGCGCCCGAGTCGCCGGCCGGCCCCTGGGTCACATTGGCGAGGTTGACGAAGACCTTCCGATCGATGAAGCCGGAGATATCGACCACCCGGTTGACCAGTTGCGGCCCGCGGGCGAAGTAGTACCGCTCCCGCGGCGCGTGCGGCTGGACACCGGCCTTGAAGTGCTCCGGGTAGTCCCACCGCGCCCCGGCGATCGCCGCCGCCCACTCGACCGCGCGGGCGGTGACGTAGTGGTCGGGATTGCGCTCGTACAGCGCCGAGGGATCGTAGGAGATCACGGTGTCCACCTTCAAAAAGCGGAAGAGAAAGACGAGCCGGGCGCGGATTTCAATGACCGGCCAGGCGTCCATGTTGTGGTTGGGGTAGTTCAGGAAGAAAGCGTCCTTGCAGCCCAGGCGCCTGGCCACCTCGACGGTGTCGCGCTCGTTCTTCAGCACGATGTCGCCATAAGATGCGCCGGCGCCGGCCATGGAGTCGTCCGAGACGGTGATCAAGTAACCCGTGTAGCCCTCGTCGATGAGCTTCAACACGATGCCGGCGGCGAAGATGGGGATGTCGTCGCAGTGGGGCTGAATGGCGGCCAGGACCTTTCCCCGATGCGGTTGGCCCGGTTGCCGCCTTTCGATGGTCACCTGGACCTGGTAGGACGTGCTGCCGGTGCCGCCCGCTTCCAGTTCACGCGCCGCGGGCGGGGCCTGCGCCGCCAGTGGGGCGCCTCCGGCCAGCAAGGAAGCTTCGAGAAATCGTCTTCTACGCACAGCGAACCTCCCGGCGCCGGCCGAGCCCGCGCCTGGGGGTTCACTGTATCACGCCCGATGTGCCGGTGGTCCGGCCTGGATTATAATGCCTATTCGGTGACGCGATATGAACCAACAACGCACGCCGCCGGTGATGCCGAGTTTCCAGAACTCCAAAGAGGCGCAGAACCACGCCCGGAGCCGGATGGACAAGGTGCTGGGCGACCTCCAGCACACGATGGCGACCATCCGCACCGGGCGCGCCTCGGTGAGCCTGCTGGACCCGATCCGGGTCGATTACTACGGCACGCCTACGCCGCTGAACCAGGTGGCCGCGCTGCACGTGCCGGAACCCTCGATGATCACGGTGCAGCCTTGGGACGTCTCGCAGATCGGGGCCATCGAGAAGGCCATCCGCAGCGCCGACCTCGGCCTGAATCCCATCAATGACGGCAAGCTGATCCGCGTGCCCATCCCGCCGCTGACCGAGGAGCGGCGCAAGGAGCTGGTCAAGCACCTGCACACGGTGGCGGAAGACCACCGGGTGAGCATCCGCAACATCCGCCGCGACGCCAACGAGGCGGTCAAGAAGCTGCTCAAGGACAAGCTGATCAGCGAGGACGATGACCGCCGCGCGCACGACGAGATCCAGAAGGTCACCGACTCCTACATCCAGAAGCTGGACCAGGCGGCCAAGGCGAAAGAGAAGGAAATTCTCGAGCTGAAGTAGCGGCGGCGGGCGCCTAGGTCAAGCGGGAGGCGCGGCGACTGTCAGGAGGAACCATGGGATCGCGATACCGGGGAATCTGCACGCGTTTGACGGGTCCCTCCGCCGCGCTGCTCTGCGCGCTGCTGGCGGGACACTGGCAACTGCTGGCGCAGGCGGAGCCGCCGAGCGTGAACGGGCCCTTGCTGGAAGGCGAGACGAAGATTTCCGGCGCCGCCAAGGGCGCCAGCCGGGTACGACTGAAGATCTACCTGCGGCGCGTCGAATTGACCAGCGAGAAGAAGCTGGACGTGGAGGTGAAGCAGGACAAGTTCGTTGCCGCGTTGGACTTCCCGCTGGTTCGGTCGATGAAAGTCGTCGTCGTGCGGCTGGAGGGAGAGGCTGAGAAGGAGAAGTCGGAGGAGTATGAGGTCAGCGCGCCCCAAGGTGAATATGACTGGGGCCGGGTGCGGGCCGACTTCTCCGTTGGCGCTATTCTGTCCCAGCATCGCGGAGCGAAAAAAAGCCAGTTCTCGAAAGTGGACCCGTACGCGGGACTCGACATGGGCGCGAACTGGGCCAACTGGAAATGGCAGTGCTGGCGGATTAAGCTGAACACGTATTTCACCGCCCGGCTGACGTCCATACCGGTGGCCACGCAGCCGACGGACCTGGCGAAGTTTGCGAGTTCCGAGAAGGCCGCCCACATCGGGGCTGGTGTGTACTTGCCTCTCTACTGTAAGGGCACGACCTGGCAGTTCAAGGGTCACAAGAACGCGCTGTTCGTCGCCCCGTTGCTCAAGGGGGGGTGGGAGACAACCACCAGCGGTTATGAGAAGACCGATGCCGGCAAGATTCACAGCGGCTTCTTCGGCTTTACAGGCGGCGGGGTCCGCTTCGGGCATTTCAGGCTCGGGCCGGACAACAGCGTGGCTCCGGAGCTGATCAGCTACCTGGACTACGCCTCCGGACGCTGGGACGCCTTCGACGTCCTCGGTCCGGGTGGCCAGACGCAGAAGGCGTGGCGGCACACCTTCGAGGGGAGGCTGAAAGTTCCCGGCCTGTTACCGTTGCTGGTGGGCTTTGACGCCAACGTCGGCCCAGGGCCTGACGACATGCGGTTCGTGTTCGGTACGCGGTTCGATATCGGAAGGCTCTTCGCTCTGCTGGCGCCCGAGGGCTTGCGCTAGC
>JBBTDS010000384.1:0-2922 GCA_038060875.1 Acidobacteriota bacterium
CAGGGAAGCCAGCCGCCGCGCAGGCGTCGTTGGGGCTTTTGATTGGTGAAGCCAGCCAGCCTTCCCAAGTGGCGCCAGTCGGTACTGGCCAAGTCTCCGCCGTAGGTGTGCGCCAATTGTCTGCCGACGGCCGTGGCCAGGGCCGGTTCCAGCGGGGTGGGACTGACGCGAATCCAGGCCTGGAGATTGCCGGGGCTGGTCTGGAGCACCACACACGGTTGGTGACCGTTGGCCCGCATGGTATGAAGGACCGCGAGCTCGGCGCGATCCAGGTCCACCAGAATGTAGCCGGCGTTGCGGTCCTCGGCGTAGGGCTGGATGTAGACGTCATATCCCTCGCGGTTGCGAATGCGGAGGAACCTCACCGTGGCCCCACTGACCAGTTGGGTGGCCGTCCAGAGCCGTTCTCCGGGGAAGACTCTTCGGGTGGAGTGGTGAATCAAACGGATCAGGTAAGGAGGCCCGGCTTTGCCGCATTCAGCGGCAGCGAAGTGGGAGCGCGGGTTGAGAATGGAGCAGGCGGGACGCGCTATGGAGGCCGGGCGTCCTCCAACAGCGAGTAGAGATCTTTCTCGATGCGGCGGATCCCCGCCCGCAGCTTGGTGCGAGCCGGCTCTTCGAGGTCCAGCAAGATCCCGGCGAATTCGGCCAGCGTGAGCAGACAGAACCGCTGCCGATGGTAGACGGCCACCACTTCCAGGCTTGGGGAGAGCAGTTGCCAAGTGCGCGACCAGAGGCCGCCAGTGAGCTCCTGGTGCCGGCGCAAAACCAGGTGGGCTTGGATCAGCGTGTAGGCCAGCAGCACGAACAGGGCCTGATTGACCACCAGCGAGAAGGCGCAGGAGTGCATCCGGGTGAGGTCCCAGAAGCACTTGTACTGCCGGTGGCGCTCCTCGATGGCTGGGCGCAGCTCGTAGGTGGAGCGGATCTCGGCGGCGGTGAAGCGCGACGAAGTGCTCACCAGCACCCAGTCCTGCGTCTGGCCGTGCTGATCGCGTTCGCGGTTCACCACCGCCGTCAGCGGCACCGGACACTGGCTCCAGCTCAGCAGGCCGCGCCCGATGCCCAGCCAGGTCTGCGGGATCGCGGCCGAGGCGGCGGATGCCGCCGGCTGGGCCCTGGCTTTCCGCTCGGCTAGCGTCTGTTGGCGCTTGGCTTCGCGCTTCTGAACGCGCGCTGGCTTCGGCAGCGGAGCTTCCAGCGGTGGCGGCGGGGCCAGCGTGACATCGCCGGTTTCCGGATGCCGAGTCTTGCGCTCGCCCAGTTCGGGTCCCAGAGCATCGATCAACCCGCCGCTGCGGAGCAGGCGCGGGAAGGCGTGATAGCTCTGGGCGCCGTGGCGCAGGGCGTCCAACAGGAAGCCGCGGTCGTATTGGAAGGCCAGCAGGTCCATCATTTTCTCCGCTGGCGGGCGGCTGGGGGCGGCGGCAACAGCAGGGTTCTCTCCAACCGGTTGATGGCCAACAGGATCTGGCGGTGGAGCTTGATCAGGGCGGCGAGCTGCCGGCGGTAGTCGGCCAGCAGGCGCAGCAGGGCGAGGCGGAGACGGCTGCTCTGGTCGGCCAAGGACAGATCTTCTCTTTATGTTGTATATCATAACAACATAAAGAAGCTAAGATGTTTTTGCAAAAAAATGAGGGGAGGACGAAAATTTCTTTCCGCAGGGAGCACCGGCGCCGGCGGCGCCTGGCGCCCGGAACCCAGTGGAGGTCTCGGAATCCCCGTCGTCAGCGCCTTCCGTCAACTCCTGCCGGGCGGCAGGCCCGGCCGGCGTCCTGGTGGGCTAAGTTACTGTCTGAATCGCAGCTAAATCCCCCGTCAAATCAAGAGGATACGAAAAAATAACCCCACCCCCTTGCGCGGCGTCCCCCGCCGTGCTAGCATAAATAAACGGCAGCGAGAAGTCGGCCGCTTCCAGTGCGTAACGGCGCTGGTGTGTGGTGCGCCTTCCGAGGTTCTTTTTTTCGGCCGCACCAATCCGATGCACCGCAAGGGGCGCGGCAAAGTGCGGTTCGTTGCCGGGGCCGGCGGCCCGTCGGGCTTCCGCAAGGATCTCCGGCGGCCGTCCAGATCTTTGAAAATCTGGTTGGACGCGATCTCGAATGTCGCCCGAATTTCCGAGTTTGTCCGAGGCGATTCGCAAACTCTATGGGTTCAAGCGAGAGTTTGATCCCGGCTCAGAATCAACGCTGGCGGCGCGCTTAACACATGCAAGTCGGACGAGAAAGGGGAGCAATCCCTGAGTAAAGTGGCGTACGGGTGAGTAACACGTGGATCATCTGTCCTGTGGTGGGGAATAACCCTGGGAAACCGGGGATAATACCGCATAAGCCCGCGAGGGGAAAGCCGCAAGGCGCCGCAGGTGGAGTCCGCGGCCGATTAGTTAGTTGGTGAGGTAATGGCCCACCAAGACTGTGATCGGTAGCCGGCCTGAGAGGGCACACGGCCACACTGGCACTGAAACACGGGCCAGACTCCTACGGGAGGCAGCAGTGGGGAATCTTGCACAATGGGGGAAACCCTGATGCAGCGACGCCGCGTGAGCGATGAAGCCCTTCGGGGTGTAAAGCTCTTTCGGCAGGAACGATAATGACGGTACCTGCCAAAGAAGCTGCGGCTAACTACGTGCCAGCAGCCGCGGTAATACGTAGGCAGCAAGCGTTGTTCGGAGTTACTGGGCGTAAAGCGTGCGTAGGCGGTTCCGTAAGTCCGGTGTGAAATCTCCCGGCTTAACTGGGAGGGTGCGCCGGAAACTGCGGAGCTAGAGTGCGGGAGAGGAGAGTGGAATTCCTGGTGTAGCGGTGAAATGCGTAGATATCAGGAGGAACACCGGCGGTGTAGACGGCTCTCTGGACCGCGACTGACGCTGAGGCACGAAAGCGTGGGGAGCAAACAGGATTAGATACCCTGGTAGTCCACGCC
>JBBTDS010000385.1:0-6245 GCA_038060875.1 Acidobacteriota bacterium
CCGGTGCTGGTGGCCAGGTACACGCCAGCGGCACTGTCCGGCCGCACCGCCAGTCCGTAGACGGTCTCGTTGCCGGCTTCGGTGTATGCGGTCGTCCAGTCGCGCCCCGCATCCGGGCTGCGATAGAGACTGAACCCCACCGGCGCGCGCCCGGCCACCTGGGCCTGGTCCACGGCGTACACGGTCCGCGGGTCGCCAGGCGCGGCCGCCAGCGCCATGATCGATCCCTGCCATGGCCGCGGATCCCCGGCGCCCGGCGCGATGGCGGTCCACTCCTGGCCCGCGGTGTCGGAGAGGTGCAGAGGCACAGCGGTGCCGCTCTTTAGCGGACGCAGCGCGCCGGCGACGGGAAAGTCGGACGAGGTGGTTGTGCCCGCCACGGTGGCTTGCCCGGCGCCGTCCACGCCGATGCCGCTCGGCGATTCTTCACGGCTGCCGCCGAGGTAGGTCGCATAAACGACCGCATCGCCGCTGGTGTTCAGCTTGGCGACGAAGACGTCCATGGGGCCGCCGAGCGCCTTCTGCGGCGCGGCCGCGGTCACCGGGAAGTCGGCGCTGAACGTAGTGCCCGTTATGTACGCATTGCCTTCGGCATCGACGGCCACGTGCGTGGCCCCGTCCCAGCCGCTGCCGCCAATCCTGTTCACAAATTCGAACGACGCGGCGTCAGGCGGGAGCTTCGCGAGATAGCCGTCGCAGTCCTTAGGCACGGCGGCCAGCCCGGCCGCGCCCAGCGGCGCAAGGTCGCCGCAGGTTGCGCCGGCGACGTAGGCTGCTCCGGAAGCGTCGGTGGCGACTCCATTCGCGGTGACGCCGCGTCCGAGCGCCGCCGTGTAGAGCAGCGCGCCCTCGGGCCCGAACTTCTGAATCACCCCGATACGGGGCGAGGCAGCCGATGTCTCCGGCGCCGGAATAGGCGGCAGCGTCACCGTCGCGCGCAGGCCCGAGAAGCCGGTGGTGCGCGTCACCAATGCGTTGCCGTCGCGATCAGTCGCGACGCCGCCGATCACGTCGGTCGCATTCCCTTCGAGATAGGTCGAATAGATCAGCTCGCTGCCATCGGCCCGCAGCTTGGCCAGGAAGCTGTTGCCGGTTCGTGAATAGGCCGGGTGCCGGAGCGGGAACACCGTCGAGCTGGTTGTGCCGGCCACCACAATGTTGCCTTCAGGATCGAGCGCGATCGCGCTGGCGCATCCGGCCCCGAGATAGGTGGAGTAGAGCAGCGTCGTGCCGTCGGCGCTGAGCTTGGCGATGAACACGTCCTGCGAGGTCAGGTTCTCGAGGTACGGCGTCAACATCGTCATGCCCAGGGCGGCGCATCCGGCCACGTAGGTATTGCCCTCCGCGTCCACCGCAAGGTCGTTGTACGACGGGCGCCCCGTCCCCGAACCACCCAGGGTCGTCGAGTAGCTCAGGACCGGATCGATGACCAGGGGATAGCGGGCATCGTGGCCCTCCACTTCGAACCGCACGCGGTTGCCGCGCACGACGTGCCGGCCGCGGAGGCTGCGCCGGCCGCCTCCGGTCTGCTGATAGACCAGCGGCGCGTGCAGCCGCGCGTCCGCATCGCCCAGCGGGAGCACCACGTCGCCATCCGGGTCCAGGCGCAAGGCCGCGGCGCCTTCGAACTCGAGTTCGATCCGGCTCGCGTCGGCGCCGGGCGCGACCACGAAGTCGTATTCGAGCTGCCCCTGGTTCCCGTAGTAGGTTGCGCTGACGCCGGAGTAGAGGTTATCGAAGGTGACGCGTCCGAACTGCTGCACGTTTGTGCGCCACGTCGCCGGATCGCGGCCGGGGAAGTAGTGGGAAAGGCCGGGAAGCCGGTCGGAGGCCCGCGCGGCCGGCGTGCCGGCCGATCCGGACAATTTCATGCGGATCTGTTTCGACTTGCCGCTCGCGCCCGCGAAGACCAGCACCGCTTCGCCGCGCGAGAGCGCCACCAGGTAGCCGGGCCCGCGAGCGACGAACTCGACCCACGGCGGAGCCTGGCCTTCGTTGCGCTCGAACGCCAGCGGAAGCTGGCCGAACCCGCGCTCCAGGCGCGCGCGCGGCTCACCCCCAAACGCCGCCAGGGAGACCGCCAACTGCAATCCGGCCAGCGCCCTCACAGAGGCTTGCCCGTCGGCACGAAATCCGATAAGCTTAATCACGTCCGCGAGTCTCGGATACCAGAGTATAGTCGCGGAGGTGGTTGGTGCAACGATTCGCAACGGGAGCCGGCGGGGCGCTCGTGCTCATCGCCGGCGTGCTCGCCGCGCAGGACTTCAGGGCTACGATTACCGGGCAGGTGACCGACGCGACGCGGTCGGCCATCCCCGGCGCGACCGTGCGCGCGATCCAGCGCTCGACCGCCGCCGTCACTGAGACCAAGACCACGCAGGAAGGCTACTTCACGCTTCCGTACCTCGAGCCGAGCGTCTATGACATCGAGGCGACTGCGCCCGGGTTCAACAAGCTGCGCAAGGAGAACGTCACCCTGATGGTGGCCGACAAGCTCGACCTGCCGCTGGTGCTGACGGTCGGCTCGGTCGCCGAAGAAGTCACGGTGATCGCGGCCGCCGAAACGGTGCAGGGCGCCGATGCTTCGGGCGGCCTCAATTTCGACTCGATTCAGACTTCCGAGTACCCGCTGGACGGCCGCCAGGTGTACATGCTCATGGACCTGACTCCCGGCGTGCTGTTCACCCAGGAGCAGTTTGGCGTCACCGGATTTTCCGGCACGCGCGGCTGGGACGTCAACGGCAAGTACGTCATGAATGGCGGCGTCGAGGGCACCAACAGCTTTACGCTCAACGGCGCGCCCATCAGCCTTACCGGAAGCTGGCAGGTCTCGCCCAACGTGGACGCCATCCAGGAATTCAAGGTGATGACCAACACTTACGACGCCCAGATCGGCCGCACCGGCGGCGGCAGCGTCAACACCACCTTGAAGGCGGGCTCCAACGCCTGGCACGGGTCGCTCTCCTACTTCCACCGCAACGCCATCCTCGACGCCAATCACCTCCAGAGCAACCGCATCGGAGCGCCGCGCGGAAAGCACATCACCCACGATTTCAGCGGCACCCTCCACGGCCCGATCCGCAAAGACAGGGAATTCGTGATGTTGAGCTTCCAGGGCTACCGGCAGCGCGTCCCGTTTCCGGTCACCTCCGATACGCCGCCGCTCGACATCCGCGACGGCCAGCACTTCACCCCGCACCGGATCAACGTTTACGATCCCCTCACCGCGCGCGACTGCATCCCTGGCCTCGACACGGCCAACGTGAACACGCAATGCACCACCCCTTACATTCGCGACCCGTTCCCGGATAATGTCATCCCGTCAAGCCGTTTTCACCCCAGCGCGGCCAAGATCCTGTCGTTCTATCCGGCGCCCAACATGCCCGGCCTGACGCAGAATTTCGTTTCCTCGGGCAACACGGGCAAGTATCGCTTCGACCAGCCGCTCGGACGATGGGACCGCCACCTGAGCGACTACAGCCGGCTCTTCGCCATTGTGACTTTCCAGCACGGCCACGAGTACCGCAACCAGAACGGGTTCGCCGGCCCGGCCGCGATCGGCAATATATGGTCGCAGCGGCGAAACATGAACTTCATCGCGAACTATAACCGCATCCTGTCGCCGGTGAGTGTCCTTGATCTGCGCGCCTCCTTCGGCCGCTTCACGTCCTATTTCCCGGACGGGGAACTCGAGTCCGACGTCACGGCCGCCTCTCTGGGCATGATCCGGATGCCGTATGCGCCGACCAGCACCCGTAACCGGGCGCCGCGCATCCAACTTAACCAGTACGAAGACATCCTCGGCAATTCGTACACCTGGAGCAGCGACAACCAGTGGAATATCGTGCCCACCCTTACCACGACCCGCGGCGCCAGGACGCTTAAGTTCGGGCTGGACCTGGTCTATGTCATGCGCGCGAGCGGTAACAGCGGCCGCGCGAACGGTTTGTTCAGCTTCAATCGCAAGTACACGCAGCGTTATCCCCTCCGGGGCGGGAATAACCAGGACGGCTCGGGCATCGGGGACCTGCTTCTCGGGCACGCCGGGGACGGTTACATCGAGTGGAACGACACTTACTACCGGACCTGGCCCTATGTCGGCTTCTTTGTGCAGAGCGACTGGAAAGTCCGGCGCGGCCTGACGCTGAATCTGGGGCTGCGCTATGACGTGCAGTTCCCGTGGGTGGAGCGCTGGAACCGCGTAAACCAGGGCTTTGACTTCAACGCTAAGAATCCCTTCAGCGATCAGGCGCTGGCGCGCTGGGCGGAATTGAAGGCCCAGTACGACGCCGCCAATCCGCGCTTTCCGTATCCGCCGCCGCCTCCTGTCCTGCTCGGGGGCAAGACCTTCGTCAATCCCGAAGGCCCGCGCCGCACGTACGACACCGACTGGCAGAACATCCAGCCGCGCGTCGGGCTGGCCTGGCTCATACGCTCCGACTTCGTTCTTCGCACCGGCTTCGGCCTCTTCCATAAGACCGCCACCCAGAACAACTACACCGACGGTTTCAGCCAGCGCACCGACTACATGGACTCGCTGGACGGCGGCATCTCTCCCGCGTCCGGGTTGAGCGGCCCGTATTCGCTCGATGATCCTTATCCCAGCGGCCTCGTCAGGCCCATGGGCCGCACGCTCGGCCTGCTGACCAACGTCGGCCAGGCCATAAGTCTTGACGGCCGCCAGCGGATGGTGCCTCGCAATTTCCAGTACTCGTTCGGGATCCAGAAACGCGTCTTCTGGGGTGTGCGCATCGACGCCTCTTACGTCGGAAGCGTCACCAACAAGGACCCGATGGCCATCGGCCTCAACCAGATGCCATGGGACATCATGATGACTGGCCAGAAGGTCCAGAACTTCGGCGATCGCACCGTGGCGAACCCGTTCTACGGAACGCTGCCCGAGACCTCCAACCTGGGCGCCTCGCCCACCATCGCGGCCAGAAGCCTGTACCGGCCTTACCCGCTGTTTGAGGGCATCACCATGGGCACGAACCCATGGGGGCGCTACCTCTACGATTCGTTGCAGCTACGGGTGGAGAAGCGGTTCTTCGGCAACCGCAGTAAGGCCGGCGCGCTGGTGGCGATCTTCTCTTACACCTTCTCGAAGACCTTCGAAGAGAACCACCGGCTCAATAACTGGAATCTGAACGAGCCGCCCATTCACCAGTTGGCCAGTTACGACAAGCCCCAGAACATCGCCTTCCACGGCGTGTGGGATCTTCCCTTCGGCCGCGGCCGGCGCCTGTTCAGCCGGCCCGGGAGGCTCGACCCGTTCGTAAGCGGCTGGAACGTGAACTGGATCTTCCGTTTCCTCTCCGGCAACCCGGTCGCCAAGCCGGACCGGATCTTTATCTGCGAGTCGTACTTTGCCCCTGTCCAGACGCGCGACACCTGGTTCAACAACGACCAGACCTGCTACCGCTCGCGCATCTCGAACTACTCCCTGCGCACGACCGAAGACCGGTTCTCGAACATCCGCCAGCCGGACTCGCCGTCGCTGAATGTCTCGGCCGGCAAGACTTTCCGCTTCCGTGAGGGCTGGAGCTTCAACTTGCGCGTGGAGGCGTTTAACGTGACCAACACGCCTTTGTTCGGCGGCCCGAACACGGATGCGAGCAACGTGCGCTTCGGCATGTTGCCGCTCGACCAGCGCAACTTCCCGCGCCACGTCCAGGTAGCCGGCAAGATCCAGTTCTGAGCGGGGTGGCTCGCCCTCTCGCGGACAGGCACCTGTGGCGGATATACGCGGCGTCATAAGTGCTTGCCCATCGCGCGGACCGCTTGCTTACGCGCGTGGCTCGGCGGCGTGGCTGCGATGCGACCGTCAGGGAGCGGTGGCGCAATCAGTACCCACCGTGTTCTCGAACAGCGGCGTCTGCCCCAGACCAAAGCTGCGCGGTTGCTGGGCATCAATCAGCCGAAGATCTCTGCGTTGTCGAATTACCGGCTGAATGGCTTTTCCGTCGAGCGCCTGATGCATTTCCTCACCGCGCTCGACCTGGACGTCGAGATCGTGATCCGCAGCAAGCCGGATTCCCGCCGTGAGGCCAAGATCGTCGTCACGGCGGCGTAGCGCGGTTCTCGGGGGCAACCGCAAAACCGGGGCCAATGGGACGCGCCAAGGCGGTCTGGCACGGCCTGGGTGGCGACTCTGGCGGAGAGAGAGGGATTCGAACCCTCGATAGAGTTTCCCCTATACACGCTTTCCAAGCGTGCGCCTTCAACCGCTCGGCCATCTCTCCGGG
>JBBTDS010000386.1:0-4291 GCA_038060875.1 Acidobacteriota bacterium
GCTCTCGATGGCGGCCGTGGGGAAGCCGCGCCGCTCCAGCCCGGCGCGGTTGGCGCCGAAGACCTTGCACTCGCGCTCGCTGACTGTCATCGAGAAGGGCAGCACGTCCTGGGTGATGACGCTGTAGCCGCCGATCATGGCGTGGCGGCCGACGCGGCAGAACTGGTGCAGGCCGGTGAAGGCGCCCACCACCGCCCAATCCCCGACCACCACGTGGCCGCCCACGGTGGCGCCGTTGGCCAGCACGATGTGGTCGCCGAGGCGCGTGTCGTGGGCGATGTGGACGTAGGCCATCAGCAGGTTGTCGTCGCCGATCGAGGTCAACAGGCCGCCGCCTTCGGTGCCGCGGTGAATGGTGACGAACTCGCGGATCCGGTTGCGGCGCCCGATGCGCGTCTCGGCGCGCTCGCCGCGGTACTTCAGGTCCTGCGAAGCCACGCCCACCGTTGAGTACGGGAAGAAGATGTTGTCCTCGCCGATCCAGGTGGGGCCTTCCAGGTAGACGTGGGCCATCAGGCGGGTGCGCGGGCCGATTTCCACTTCGGGGCCGATGATGGTGTACGGCCCGATCTCGGCGGAGTCGGCGACGCGGGCGGTGGGATCGACGATGGCGGTGGGATGAATCGGCATCAGGGCGCCTGGGGAGCGGCCGCCGGCCGCTCGGCCAGCTTGCACATCACCTCGGCCTCGGCGACCACGTGGCCATTGACGGTGGCTTCGCCGAACATTTTGACCACCGTCGCCTTGCGCCGGGCCACTTTCATCTCAATGCGGAGCTGGTCGCCGGGCAGCACCGGGCGGCGGAACTTGGCCTGCTCGATCGAGGCCAGCAGCACCAGCTTCGAGTGCCGGTCGGCGATCTCCATGAGCACGAGCACGCCGGCCACCTGGGCCATCGCTTCGACGATCAGCACGCCCGGCATCACCGGGAAGTCGGGAAAGTGGCCGGCGAAGAACGGCTCGTTGACGGTGACGTTCTTGATGCCCACGATGCGGTCCGGCTCCAGCTCGGTGATCCGGTCCACCAGCAGCATGGGGTAGCGGTGGGGCAAAATGTCGCGAATCGCCTGAATATCCAGCATGTAGAGTCGCTATTATAACAGGCGATGCAGGCTCTCTTCGTTAACACCTGTTCCATGCGGCGGGAGATGGTTGCGCTGATCCGCGAGCTGGTCGAGTGCGAATCGCCGAGTGACGACCCGCCCGCCGTGCATCGCTTCGTGGACCTGGTTGCCGGCACGGTTGCGCCGCTGGCCCGCGTGCGGGCATTTCCGGGTGGCCGCTTCGGGCGGCACCTGCGCGCGGAGTTCTTCCTGCCCGGGAAGAAGAAGGAAGGGCAGATCCTGCTGCTCGGCCATTCCGACACGGTGTGGCCGCTGGGCACGCTGGACGAGATGCCGTTTCGCGAGGCCGAAGGCAGGCTGTGGGGGCCGGGCGTGCTGGACATGAAAGCCGGGATCGCCGTGGCGATTTTCGCCGCCCGCGCCCTGCGCGAGCTGGACCGGCCGGTGCGGCGCCGGGTGGTCCTGCTGCTGAACTCCGACGAGGAGGTGGGGAGCCACTCCTCGCGCGCTCTGATCGAACGCGAGGCGCGGCGGAGTGCGGCCGTGCTGGTGCTGGAGCCGGGCACCGGGCTCGAAGGCAAGCTTAAAACCGCGCGGAAAGGCGTGGGCGGCTATACCATCCGCGTGCGCGGCAAGGCGGCGCACGCCGGCGTGGATTTCGCCGCCGGGGCCAACGCCGTTGTCGAGCTGGCGCGGCAGATCGAAACCGTGGCCGGCTTCACGCGGCTGGAGCGCGGCATCACGGTGAACCCCGGCGTGATCGGCGGCGGCAGCCGGGTCAACGTGGTGCCGGACGAGGCGCGGGCCGAGATCGACATCCGCGTGCCGCGGCTGAAGGACGCCGCGGCGCTGGACCGCAAGTTCCGCCGCCTGCGGCCATACGACAAGCGCTGCGCGATCCAGGTTTCCGGCGGGCTGAGCCGGCCGCCGATGGAACGCTCGGCGGGCGGCGTGAAGCTGTTCCGCGCCGCCCAGCGGCTGGCGGCGGAGATGGGGCTGCGGCTCGATGAATCGATGAGCGGCGGCGGCTCGGACGGCAACTTCACCGCCGCCCTCGGCATCCCGACGCTGGACGGGCTCGGCGCCGTCGGCGAAGGCGCCCACGCCCGCCACGAGAGCATCCTGGTCGAGCGCCTGCCCGACCGCGCCGCCCTGCTGGCCGGGCTGCTGGCGGCGATCTGAAATTATCGCGCCACCGGGACGGCGTTTGATCTTCGCCCTGCCGCTTCGAGCACGACATCGCCCGGTCCCGGCAGCGTGGCGTTCACCTGGTAGAGGCCGGCGAAGCCCGGCGCGAGGCCCGAGAACAGGACCGTAGCGCGCGCACCTCCGATCATCACGGCCGGCTCGATCAAGGTGGTCGAAAGCGGCTCGCCCGGCGCCGCTGCGCCCGCCGGAAGCGCAGGCTGCACGGCGCCGAGACCGGTGGCGTAGATGATGACGCGGTCGCCCGATGGCACGACGGCGAAGATGCCCGGCGCAGCGGGTTCGGTGCGCAGCAGCTCGGCGGCGCCGGCGTTTGTTGCGCTGCGGACCACCAGGCTCGCCTGGCCCGGCTCGAGAGTGAACGGAAGCTGGGCGTTGATCTGCCCCGGCGAAACGTACAGCAGCGGGATCAGGGCGCCGTTCACCTCCACCGACGTGCCGGCCAGCTTCACCGGCAGCGGCCAGGCGGCGGCCTGCATGGTTGAGCCGCTGGTCAGGCCCTCGCCGAAGATCGAAACCAGCGAGCCGGGCGCGACGGCGTTGGCCTCGGAGGAATCACGGCCCGCTGCGTTCACCCAGCCGCCCGGCCCGATACGGGGCGTCGAAGCGCGCGGCCGGGCGTCGGCCTCGGCCTCGCCGGCGAGCCACAGCAGCGCGCCCTCGAGCATCCGGCGGAAGCGCGGGTCGCGCCAGGTCTCGTCGCCGTGGCCGAGGGCGGTGTAGAACACGCGCCCGCGCCCGTAATTGCGGCACCAAGCGAGGGCGAAGTCGCCGGGGGTGCGTTGCACGCCCTGCACGCTCATATCCACCGAGCGCGTGTCGAGCGTCATCAGCACGCGCACCCGGTCGCGCGAGAAGCTGCGGAACTGATAGATTTCATCCGAGATGCGGAAGGACGGGCCCAGGCGCCGCGTGGCCGGATGGTCCGGGTCTTCCACGTCAATGCTCACTTCCTGCGCCCATGGGTGGCCGTCGAAGTAGGCGCCTATCATCTCGCCGTACTCTGGCCATGTGTAGAGCGTGTCGGTGGCGCTGTGCGCTCCGCCGAAGCCTTTGCCGTCGCGGACGAAGGCGAGCAGGTCGGCCTTCTGCCGGTCGCTCAACGGAAGCTCGCCGCTGGTGAAGAAGAAGACGGCGTCGAAGTTGCGCAACGCCTCGGCCGAGATGAGCGACAGGTCCTGGGTGGAGACGACTTCGAGGGAGGCGATCGATTCGAGCGCCTGGCGCGCGGCAGGGATGCTGCCGTGCACGAACCCCGCCGAGTGCGTGACAAAGAGAACCCGCTTCGGCGCGGCGCACAGGGAGACGGACAGCCACAGCAAAAACGCGGCAACCCTCATAAGCCCCTCTGGACTATTGTAAAGGTTCACCCCAACAGTCACCAGCGTTGAAGCAGCTATTGGCAGGTCAACGCCAATGCCGTGGCCACCTTTGGCGGACACGACTTCGCGCGCGGCGGTCGATTCGGCCAGGCACGCGGGCAAACCCTGGCCCTCGACAGGCAAAGATCCCATCAGGACGCCTTGCGCGAACTGTGAGCGGCACGTGGGGCGTGCCGGCATAATTGCCGGCGCCGAGCGGCGAGCGGCGCCGCCGGAGGCCGCGATATGACTCTATGCCGACTTGGCCGGCAGGAAACGGACTTCCACACGCGAGTTGAGCGCAACGGCAATCCGCCGCAACATCGACAGCGAGTGTCCCTCGTAGTCGGCATCCTCCAGCCGCGAGATTACCGAAGCGGTGGTTCCGACCATCCTGGCCAACTGTGCCTGCGTGAGCCCCGCATTCGAGCGGAGGCGGTAAATGGCGCACGCGATCTCGGCGTTGGCCCGCTCCTCCTCGAGCATCTGGAGCATCTCTGGCCGGCCTTCAAAGTGGCGCCGGTGGAGAATCTCGACTGCGTCAGTGGTTGGCTTTCGTCTTGGCATGGTCACTCCTCGTAGATGTGCGCGCTAGGGTCTTGCTCGAATCGCCTTCGTCGCTCGATGGCGGTGTGGATTGCCCGGGGTGGCACGATGCGC
>JBBTDS010000386.1:4391-9164 GCA_038060875.1 Acidobacteriota bacterium
ATTCGCGAGCGGCACTTAACTTTCGCTTTGGGTGAGAGTGTATCGATCCAGTTCAGGACCGGAACACTGCCGTCGTCGTCCCGGTAGAAGACTACCCTCGTGCGCGCCATCCCACTCCACATGATACTTCGCAATATTGCGATGTTGCAAGAGGCCCCTGGTAAACACAGCAGCTTCGCAAGTCCGGGGAAGCGAACCGGTGGGCCCCCGGGGCAGCGCGCCACAGAGAAATTTGCCTTCCCGTGACAACTCCGTGACATCCCCGAGGCGCGGCGGACTACAATCAGGTCGAGGACGGGTCGATGGGTCCGGTCGGACACCGGTGGCAAGTGTTGCTGTTTCTGGGGGCCATTCTCGTGCCCAGCCTGGTGCTGGTGGCGCTGAGCTTGCGGATGATCGGCCAGGAGCAGGAACTGGCCGAGCGGCGCCGGGAGGTGGAGCGCCGGCGTCTGGTGGAACAGCTTCGCAAGGATCTGCTGGTGCGGCTGGAACAGATCAAGATCGAGGAACTCGGCGCCCTGGCCCAACCCGGAGAGCCGGCGCGCCCGCCCGGCTACCGGAACCCGGCCGTGGCCCTGGCCGGCCGGGTCGAGAACAACAAGCTGGTGCTGCCCTGGGAACGTGACGCGGCCGCGCTGCGGTTCCGCGAACTAGCAGCTCAAGCGCCTTTCGGCCCGAAGATCCGGCAGGGAGAGCAACAGGAATTCGTCGCCGGGCGAACCGAGAGCGCCGTCAGCTCCTACGAAGAGGCGATGCGCCTGGCCCGCCACCCCGCCCAGGAGGCCTATGCGCGGCTGCTGCGCGCCCGCGCGCTGGACAAGCTGGGCCGGCGCCGGGAAGCGCTGGCCGACTTTCAGAAGCTGCTCGCCCTGCCGCCGGAGATGATCGACGAGGACGGGGTTCCCCTTAAGCTCTACGCGGCCGAGCGCCTGCTTCAGACCGGCCCGGAGATCAAGGGCGTGCTGCATGCGATGGAGCAGGCGGCCAAAGCCCAGGGCTCGCTTCCGCCGGCCGGCTGTTATGTGCTTTCGGGCGTCACCGAGAAGCTGATGCGGGTGGCCGGCGACCCGAGGGACCGCGAAGCGGCCGCCGGGGTTCACCGCAAGCTGCGCGACCGCATTCGCCAGATCCAGCAGGCCGAAGCGCTGCAACAGGATCTGCCGAGGTTGAAGCCAGCCCCGGACACCTGGATCCCGTATGGGGAAGAGACCTGGCTGGTGAGCACGGCGGCGGCCGGGTGGCCGCCGGCGCTGATCGCCGTGCGCGCGCGGGACATTTTCTCCGCGCTGGAGGCGAGCTGGGATTCCCCGTTCTGGCGGAATCCGCAGTTCGTCACTGAAGGCACGGGCGAGCTGCTGGGCGATACGTTCCCCGGTTTGAAAGTGTCGCTGGGGGCGGGCGAGGATGGCGCGCTGCCGAGGGCGGGACTTCAGCAGTGGCTCTTCTATGTCACCCTGGCGCTGGTAGTGGCCGCCACCATGTTCGGCGCTTACCTTCTCTGGCGCGACCTGCGCCGGGAGCTGCGCCTGGCCGACGTGCGGTCGCGGTTCGTTTCCGGCGTATCGCACGAGCTGAAGACCCCGCTGACCGCCATCCGCATGTTCGCCGAGACCCTCCAGATGGGCCGCTCGCAGGACCCGCGCGTGCAGGCGGAGTACCTGGATACGATCGTGAGCGAATGCGAGCGCCTCTCGCGGCTGGTCGATGACGTGCTCAGCTTCTCGAAGATCGAGCAGGGCAAGAAGACTTATCGGTTCCGCCCGATGCACTTGGCCGAAGTGGTCCAGTCGGCGGCGCGCACGCTCCGGCATTCTTTGGCGCAGCAAGGCTTCCAGCTTCGGGTGGAGGCCGCCGACGGGCTGCCGCCGCTGGCCGCCGACCGCGACGCGCTGGAACAGGCTATCCTCAACCTGCTGTCGAACGCGATGAAGTACTCGGGTGACTCGCGCGTCGTCGAGCTGGAACTTAAGCAAGCCGGCGGCGAAGCGCTTATCCGGGTAACCGATCACGGCGTGGGGATCGCCCCCGAGCACCAGCCTCGCATTTTCGAGAAGTTCTACCGCGCCCCGACGCGCGAGAACCAACTCGTCCCGGGCACCGGCCTGGGGTTGACCCTGGTGGAGCAGACCGCCAAAGCCCACGGGGGCCGCGTCGAAGTGGAGAGCGCGCCCGGCGCGGGCAGCACGTTCACGATCCGCCTGCCCTTGGAGAACCAGCATGAGCGTCATCCTGGTGATTGAAGACGATCCGTCGATCCTGCGCGGCCTGGCCGACAACCTCAGATTCGAGTCCTACGAGGTGCTGACCGCGGCCGACGGCGAGATTGGTTGCCGGATGATCCGGGAGCACAAGCCCGACCTGATCATCCTCGACCTGATGCTGCCCAAGATGAGCGGCTACGAGCTGTGCCGCAAGGCGCGCGGCGAGGGCGTCACCACGCCGATCCTCATGCTGACGGCGCGGGGCGAGGAGGCCGACCGGGTGCTGGGGCTCGACCTCGGGGCCGACGATTACGTCACCAAGCCTTTCTCGGTGCGCGAGTTGCTGGCCCGCGTCCGCGCGCTGCTGCGACGCGCCCAGCCGCCGAACGCCCCGCCCGACGAGCTGCGCTTCGAGGACGTGGAGGTGGACTTCCGCAGCTACGAGGCCCGCAAGGGCGGGCAACCGCTGGAGATGACCCGCAAGGAGTTCCAGCTTCTGCGCGCGCTGGCCGCCCGCGCCTGCGAAGTGGTCACGCGCGACGAGCTGCTGAACGAGGTCTGGGGCTACGAGAACTATCCCAGCACCCGCACGGTCGATAACCACATCGCTTCGCTGCGAACCAAGCTCGAGACCAACCCCGCCGATCCCCGCCACCTTAAGACGGTGCACGGGGTGGGCTACAAATTCGTGGCCTGAAGGCCCGGGCTTCCCGCCCAACTGACATTTTCCTTACAAATATTTTGCCGCCGGGCGAAGAACCGCTCGCGCTTTCATGACAAGCCCAACCGGCAGCGGCTCTAACCTCGCCTATGGGGACACCAATCATGACCGGCAAGTTCATCGCACGCAGCTTCAGGAACGTGATCTGGCGGCGGCGGCCTTACTTCGCGCACCTGGCCCTGACGCACCGCTGTAACATGCGCTGCCGTTTCTGTCATGTCCAGGACTGGAAGTTCGACGAGCTGGATACGGCGGGGATGAAGTCGGTCATCGACGTGCTCGACGGCCTGGGCGTGGCCGTCATCAGCATCAGCGGCGGTGGCGAGCCGCTGCTTCGCCACGATTTCGCCGAGATCATCGACTACGCCGCCGCCAAGGGGCTGTACACCAAGATCACCTCGAACGGAACTATGCCGCGGGCCAAGTACGATCAGTTGCTCGCCAGCAGGATCAACGAGATCGGCATTTCGCTGGACGGCGTCCGGGGCCACGACATCCCCTTCAGCCACACCGGCGAGCCCATCCTCCGGTCCCTGCGACATCTGAACGACCACCTGCCGCCGGGACGGGCGCTCACCATCAACGTCACCGTCTCGGGCGACAACCGTGAGAAGGTTGACGAGATTGTGGACTACTGCGCCCGCGAGTTCCCGCGCGCGAGAGTGTGGCTGAATCCGGTGGTGGTGGGAGAAGGAGCGTTGCGCACGGCCGCTCCGGCAAACGGGAAGCCCGATTACCTGGGACGCGTGAAGTCGCCCACCCTGCTTTCCGCGGAGTTCTACAAGCGAGGCGTCGAGGAGCAACACCGCCGCAACGGCTTCGAGTGGGGCTGTCTGGCCGGCCAGCTTTTCTTCGACGTCAAGCCGAATGGAGATCTGTGGCTCTGCCAGGACCGGCCCTCGCCCGCGCGGCTTAACGTCTTGGATCGCGGCTTCCGCATGAAGCTGCGCGCGGTGGACCTGAGCGCGAGGAGGAAGTGCTCCGGTTGCACCTATTCCTGCTACTACGTGGTGCAGAAGGGCTTCGAACCCCGGCACTGGCGCGACATGGCCGGGCTGTGGTGGAAGGCTAACACCACTCCCGGCGACCGCGCGGTCGCGGTGGCCGAGAAATACGGTTGGGCCGCCGGCCTGTGCAGCTTCCTGTTCCAGCGGCTGCTGGCGCCGTCGCTCGGCCAGGGCTTGGGCAGCCTGCTTCTGCTTCTCCTGTGCGCGCTAATGCTGGCGGCCGGCGTGCCTCCCGAGGCGGCCGACCCGGCGGGTGTGGTTGAGCGGATGGAGCAAGCCAACGCGGAGCGGCACGAGCGCCTCCGGTCCTGGACGAGCCTCCGGAGATACAGGGCGGAGAATGCCCGGCTGCACCGCTGGGCGGCGGCCGCCGCCGAGGTGCGCTACACCGCTCCCGGCGTGAAGACTTACAGGATCGTCGACGCGTCCGGATCGAAGACCGTTGTCCGCAAAGTCATCGAGCCGCTGCTCGCCACTGAGTGCACCAGCGCCGCGCCCGAGATTCGGGCCGAGACCGATGTGTCGAGAAAGAACTACGAGTTCCGGTTCCTCGAGTTTGACCGCGAGACCTCCAGTTACGTCTTCGAAGCGCTGCCGAGGAAGCCGGGGAAGTACAACTTCCGCGGTAAGGTCTGGATCGACGCCGGCTCTCATGGCATCCGGCGCATCGAAGGCGAGCCGGCCCGCCGGCCGTCGTTCTGGACCAGGAGCGTCCGCTTTGTTCACGAATACGCCCGCTTCGGGGAGTTCTGGCTGCCGGTCCGAAACCACACGGAGGTCCAGCTTCGGATTTTCGGCCGCTCCGTGCTTGACATCGAGTACTCGGACCACCATTGGCGTGGGG
>JBBTDS010000387.1:0-1365 GCA_038060875.1 Acidobacteriota bacterium
TGAGTTCGGCCCTCATGCGGGTTATTGATTGGGCTGCCTGACGCGGCTGGCGATGTCCGGAGGCAGGCGCATGAAATCCTTCGTGTTCCAGGTGTAGAGGGTTTTGGCTTTGGCCTTGAGCGCGCAATGCCCGAGCAGAGCGTCATAGATCGCGCCGCCGGCCAGGTTCGCTGCGGCTGCCTCTTCGATCATCTGGAGATACTCGCGTTCGTTGAGCGAGACGAGGGTCAGGTGTGCGCGGATGTCGCGGAGAAAGAGAAGCGCGGCGTCTCCGCCGACACGCCGTTTGCCAGGCATCCCGGTTAGGGTAGCGTAGACCTCAGCTAGACTGTGCGCCCCGCAACAGGCCTCCTTTTTGCCGAAGCGCAGAAAAACGTCGAGGCTCGGGCCATGGTGCTCGTGATCGCCGTAAAACGTGGCGACGAGCACGGAGGTGTCGAGAAACGCCTTCACCTGGGATCTCCGGCGTTGCGGCGGGCGCGCTGCTCCCGGATGCCGCGCAGCGTTTGGCGCGTTTCGGCGGCGGAGAGAGGCTCGCCGGTGCGGAACACCCAGACGCCCCGTTCCTTCTGCAAGGGCGGCGCGGTCCGCCTGGGGCGCAAAGTCACCTGTTCGCCCTCCACGGTGAGGTCGAGAGTGTCGCCGGGGGCGAGGTGAAGTTCGTCACGGAGAGGCTTGGGCAGGACGAGGCGACCCGCCTTGTCGAGGGTGACTGTCTCTTTCATAATACCATGATAGCCTGGTTCATGACATTTGGGAAATGGTCAACCCATATCCCAGGGCTCCGGAGGGTTCCTCACACCGCGCTCAGGCCCGGGCCGGTGAGCAGGCAGTTAGCCTGACGCGAGAATTCGTCGGATCTGATCCTTGCAATCGTTCAGGAAGGCCCGCAGGGAGGGTTCGTTTTGACCGGCCCGGTACAGGTCCATGGCCTGAATGATTTCCCTGGCGAATTCGACACCGCCCAGGGTGGGAATGTGGCCTCCGCTGCGTATGGCTTGCCGCAGCACATCCTTATACCGGGCGGGTTGACACTTCCTGCGCAGCAACCTGGGGCCGGCGCCGACCGCCCGGGCAAAGGACTCAGGGTCCGCCATGTACCACTTCTCAATGTATGGATCCGGGCAAGCCACCACCAGCGGTGGCAACCGGCCGGGCTGGACGGACTGCTGGATCTCGGTCCGGACCTGGTTCCAGTTCTGGCAGTTCGCGTCCCTGGCAACGAGCACCAGATGCGGAAGCGCTACCGCGCCATGTCCTCGACAAACAGGGCCACGATCAGGCTAGGCATGGAAGGTATCGCGCAGCATGAGCGCCTGGAATAGGCCGTCTTCGGTCGGTGCGGACAGAGCCTTCAGAATCTCA
>JBBTDS010000388.1:0-5258 GCA_038060875.1 Acidobacteriota bacterium
TCATAGGCAGCCTGTTCGTTGGCGTCGCGGAGGATCTTCACGTCGGCCGGTGCGACAGTCTCGCTGCCAATCAGAACCCTCCCGTTGGCCGTTGTCACCCGGCCTTGCACTTTCGTCCCGTCGGCCAGCTCGGCATTTAGCGGAGTGTCGGTCGTGATACTGTCCACTTGGTTCCAGGGGAGGGCAATGGTCCCGAAGTGCGCGCTCTTGACGGTGAGGGTAGCCGCGTCCTTCTTCACCACAGTGCCCGTGACTCGGTCCCCGTTCTTCAGGTCAATGACGTCCGCCCGAAGCGCCAACACACAGGCTGCAAAACCTATCGGTAGTCTCATTACCGCAGCGATGCGAAACGCCTTCGCTCCGGGACTTATCGGACCTGACGTGCGATTCCTCATGCGGGCTGGTTACCCAGGGTCGTCAATTGGGAGGTGCAGTGAGGGCGCCGCGATGCCGGAATGGGAATCGCGCTGAAGCAGTACGGGCAGTCCTTTGCGGTGGGAGCGGGGGCCGCCGCCTCCGGCTTGCGCTGCAACCTGCTCGCGGACCGCACGACCAGGAAAATCACGAGGGCGACGATCAGGAAGTTGATGATCGTGTTCAAGAACAGACCGTACGCGATCACCGGCTCCCCCGCGGCCTTTGCTGCCGCCAACGTCGCGTGGGATTGACCGGTCAAGCTTATGAACAAGTCCTTGAAATCGACCTGACCGAGGAACAGCCCGATCGGCGGCATGACAATGTCATTCACCATGGAAGTCACAATCGCTCCGAACGCCGCGCCGATGATCACCGCTACGGCGAGGTCGAGCACGTTACCCTTCATCACGAACGCTTTGAAGTCGTTCAGCATCTTCCGGCTCCTTGACTACATCGTAGCCCGCACCGGATCAGGCCGGCAATGGAACGAGGTTTCCCTCCGGCCAGACCAGGCGCCCTGCGCGGTCGCGTCAGACACGGAATCGGCGCCGCGAGCCCACAACGGCGCAATCGAGGACAGTGACCGTCGTTGCAAGTGACTGGAAAATCGGGTAGCTTGGAAGTGGAGGAATGGCCGAGTGGTTGAAGGCGGCGGTCTTGAAAACCGTTAGGGTCGCAAGGCCCTCGGGGGTTCGAATCCCTCTTCCTCCGCCAGTTCAGAACTAGCCGCCGCCGCTGCGCTCGGCGTCCGCCGCCCGCTTCGCTTCCCGCGCCTGCTTGATGATCGGAGCGTAGACCTCTTTGTCGAACGGCGGGCAGCCGGTGGGAAACTGGCCGAGCGGGTGGTCTTTCTGCCGCATCAGGTAGGTGCAGTAAGTGAGCGTCTTGCACACGCGGCGCTCGTCGAGCTCGCCTCGCTCCAGCGCGTCGCGCGGAGCATCGGGATAGGCCAGCGCGCCGCGGCCGATCCCCCAGAACCGGATCTTGCCATCGGCGATGTTGGCGGCGGCGGCGTTGGGCGCGTACTTCTGTAGCCAGCTATAGCCGGTGCCCACCATGGGCAGGTCCGGGAACGCGGTCTGCAACTTCGCGGCCACGCGGAAGTGCCGCTCGACGCCGGCGAGCGGATGCTCGGGCGGTTCGTAGTTGCCCTCGTCCGGCTTCTCGAACGGCCGTCCTACGTGCGGGTTGAAGTAGGGCGATCCCATCGAGACGTTGAGCAGCTCGATGCCCCACTCCTTGAACCAGCCGATCGCCTGCTTGACCTCGGTGAGATCCTCTTTGAGCGGATCGTCGGCGTCCACGCCGAAGCCGTAAGGGTAGGGAACGGGGTAGCGGCAGGGCGCGCCGATGCCGCTTTGCGGATCGCGATAGTACGGCACTCCCTCGTAGCAGCCCAGGCGCATGGCGAGCATGAGCCGGTCGCCCAGTGCGGCGCGAATCTTGCCGGTGACGTTGCGGATGAAGCGGGTGCGATTCTCCAGCGAGCCCCCATAGCGCCCCTCGCGAGTTCTTGCGCCCAGCAGTTCGCTGAGCAGGTAGCCGTGAACGGCCTTGATGTCGATGGCGCGGAAGCCGGCTGCGGCGGCCAGCCGCGCCGCCTCGACGAAGTCGTCCTCCAGCCGCTCCAACTCGTCGTCGGAGATGACGGGATGGTCCGGCGGGATGCGGGTCTTCTCGTCCACGACCGGGTTGTGCACGGCCGGCAGGCGCTTCGGCACGCTGTAGCGACCGGAGTGTGTAAGCTGCAAGACGTCGAGCAGGTCGTCGGCGCTGCCGCAGGCTTCGCGGTGCCCGCGCCGCGTCATCTCCAGCAGGCGGGCGTACTCGCCGGCGTTCTTCTGGTTCAGCCAGAGCTGCCGCGTGCTGGCGCGCCCCTCCGGGCAGATGGCGGTGGCCTCGAACCAGATCAGCTTGGCGCCGCCGCGGGCGAAGCGCTCGTAGCGCCGCCATGTCAGCTCGCCGGGACTGCCGTCCAGCTCCCCGTCGCAGCCCTCCATCGGGTGAATCGCGATCGAGTTGCCGCAGGTGAACCCGCCGATAGCGACCTTGCGAGCGAGGATCTCGCGCACCCGGGCCGGGTCAGGCTCCAGGCGGAAGTGAGCCAGTCCCAGCGACTCAGCGCTGGCTTGCAGCTCGGCGAGCGTCTTGTACGTGAAGTGCCGCATCGTCCTTCTCGCGACGGGGCATCAGCGCGATGCACAGGCCGCTGGTCAGCGCCACTGCAAACACGACCACGCCCATCGCCACCGAGTAAGTTCCGGAGGCGTCGCGAATGCGGGCCACCAGGTACGGGAACCACGTCTGGGCGATGGTATTCACCGGCAGGATGATGGCCATGCAGCGGGCCAGCGAATTCACTCCGAACTGCTCGGCGGCCATCAGCGGGATCAGCATGTAGTCGGCGCCCATCGCGAACCCGAACAGCAGCGCAAAGGGCCACGGCGTCGCTGGCGGCTCAACCGTGAGCAGCAGTGGGATGGTCAGCGCCGACAGGAAGTAACTGATCACCATCACCCATTTCTTGTTGAACCTGTCGGAGGTCAGTCCGATGATGACCCGCCCCGCAATGCTGGAGGCCAGGATGATCATCGAGGCCGCCCGCCAGGTGGAGTTCAGCAGCGGCTGGAACTGCGGGTCCGTCGGGCTCACCGTCATGTGATCCAGAAACACGAGCTTCATATGGAAGTTGACGGCGCCGATGGAGCCGATCGAACAGGCGCTGCCGAGCACCAGCAGCCAGAAGGAATAGCGGTGGATCAGGTCGCGGTAACTGCGCGCCTGGACCAGGCTCTCGGCCGACGGCGTGTCGGCCCCGTCGGGATAGAGACCCTTGTCAGCGGGCCTGTCCCGGTGGACGAAGATCGCCAACGGCCAGGCCAGCAGCACCATCGCGCCCCACACCATCAGGGCGGTGTGGAAGTTGGTGCTCTCCGTAAGCGGCTTAACGAAGAACGAGCCCAGAAAGCCGACCAGGCCCACGCCTACGTAGAGAATGCCCATCGCCGTGCCGCGCTTCTTCCGGAACCACTGCGAGACTATGATCTGGTGGGGAATCGGCCCGGACAGCATGTAGCCGACGGTGTAAACGAACCAGAAGCCCCAGTAGATCCACAGGGTCGGGCCCATGGTGCCGAAGCCCAGGAAGGCCACGCAGGTGAGCGCGGTCCCGACCAGGATCAGCTTGCGCGGGCTGAACCGCGGCACCAGCACCGGGCCGACCCAGATCGTCAGCAAGGCGCCGATCGGGAAGCCCAGTGTGATGTCCGACTTCGACCAGCCGAAGGTCTTCTCGAAGTAGTCGTAAAAGAACGAGATGTTGTAGTAGGGCCAACCAACCGCCAGGCCGAATGAAAAGAAGGTAGCCGCAACCACCCACCAGCCATGGAAGACCTTTTTCATGAGACCGAAGCTCCTGTCGGTGAAAGGTACCCTCTACTTATAGCATGGGAGCGGTCTCTGCCGAGCCGCGACCGCAGGGAGCGGTCCTACAGCACCCGCAAATGGAACCCGCCGTCCACGTTGAGCACCTGGCCGGTGGAGTAGTCCAGCAGCCCGTCGGCGACGGCCCGCACGGCGCGGGCGACGTCGCGCGGCTCGCCCATCCGCCGCTGCGGCAGCAGCCCGCCGGCGATCCGCTCCTCGTACAGCTTCTCGACGGCGGCGATCATGTCGGTGCGGATGACGCCGGGGCGCACCTCGAAGACCTTGACGCCGCTCGCGGCCAGCCGTGCAGCCCACAGCGCCACCGCCATGCTCAGCCCCGCCTTCGAGATGCAGTACTCGCCGCGGTTCACCGAAGCGGTGTAGGCGGAGATCGAGGTGACGAAGACGATGCGGCCGCCCGCCTGTTCCACCATCCAGCGCGCCGCAAGCTGGGTGAGGAAGTATGGACCCTTGAGGTTGGTGGCCATCAGCTCGTCGTAGCTCTCCTCGGTGGCCTCGAGGATGTCGCGCCGCTCGCGCGGGGCCATGCCGGCGTTGTTCACCAGCAGATCGAGTCTGCCGAAACGCTCGCGGGCAAAGCGGATCAGCGCCTCGCGGTCGGCGCGCGAGCTGACGTCGCACTGGAAGATCTCCGCGCCCGTTTCGGCCTGTAGCGATTCGGCCGCGTCGAGCCGCCCGCGGTAGGTGGCGATGACGCGGTGGGTGGGGGCAAGCTCGATGGCGACGCCGCGCCCGATGCCGCGGCTCGCGCCGGTGACGATGGCGGTAGGTTTCTCGGTGCTCATGGCTTCAGTGCCGCCTCAATCCCTTTCGATATCTCCTCGACGCTGAACCGCTCGATGAATGGCGCGCCGTTGACCAAGACGGTCGGCGTGCGGGCGACGCCGCGCGCCACGCCCTCCTGGTAGTCCTGCTCGACCAGCGCGGCCAGCCGCTGGTCCTCCAGCGCCGCCTCCGCCTTCCGCGGATCGACCCCGTTCGCCTTGGCGAACGCGGCCAGCCGCTCCTTGAAGTTCTCGGCGGTGGTCTGCTTGATGTTCTGCATCGTGTGGCGGCGGAAGCTCACGGCGAGCTCCGGCCGGATCTCCTGGAAGAAGCGGGCCGCGATCGCCGCCGGGCGCGCCCAGGCATGGCGCGGCAGCGGGAAGTCGCGGTGCTCGAAGGCGACCGTCTTGGCGTAGGCCGGAAGCAGCTTGTCGTCCATCATGCGGCGGAAGACGGCGCAATCCGGGCATTGCAGGTCTTCGTAGACCACTACGCGGACCGCGCTCGCCGGGTTGCCTTCGATGAGATGCGTGCCGAGGCTCAGCACCAATGTCATGGCAAGCATAGAGCCTAGTATGGGCTGAGGGGCGGCCACGGCTCAAGTCCGGCGCCCCGACTGTACTATATTG
>JBBTDS010000389.1:0-1027 GCA_038060875.1 Acidobacteriota bacterium
GCTAGCGTCTGAATCGCAGCGGCTCTGAGCAGGAATCTGAAAGGCCCCCGGTTTTACGGGGTTTTTGTCGTTGGCCTCGGACGGGCCAGCCACCGTTTGACCTGGGTTGTCGTACAAGTTCTCCAATGCTTGCGGGCCTTTCAGAGAGTTTTGCTCCCCGGCGCGACGACCAGCCAATGACCGTTCGTCCGCGGCTCCGGTCACCGCGGTTCGGCAGGAGCCGCCCCGAGCGATCCCCACGCTCGTGCGTGCCCCGCCTCCTTCCCGGCAGCGACGCCAGCCCTTCAACGACAATGCCAATTCCGGAACCGTGCCGGCCCCGCCCGGGCCGAGGAAGAGCGCGTCTTCGCGCCGGCCGATCCAGCCCGACGGCGCCGTAGTGAGTGAGCATGTCGCGGTAGAGCGGATTCAGCGCGGGATCGTAGATGTCGGCGGCGAGCACGCCTTCGCCCAGGTTGTCGAGCACCACGACACGAGTGAGGCTGCCGAGCCGGCGGAAGGCCCGCTCATGCAGTTCGGCCCAGATGCGCGTACTGGAGCGGAAGGTGAGCAGGCGTACGGACTTGTCCGGTGCGGAAGCGTCAGCACGAACATGCGCGCGCGGCGGTAGTGGCCGCTGCCTGGGTCACGGACCATCGGGCCGGCGCCCCCTGTCCCCAACCGCCCGGTGGCCGAAGCTCGATTCCGGCGGCTCGCAGGTAGGCGGCGGCCGTTTCCCGGCGCACACCGGTGGCCCGCTGGGCTGAGGGGAAATACAAGAAGCTGCGCGGGCATTTGCGCAGGGCGACGCATGGGGTCGCGCGAATCTCGAGACGCGATCCGAAGGTGTGGGCGCACTGGCAGATGGGCGTGCGGCGTGGCTCCGTAGCGGGAGCCGTATGAGCGGAGACGTTCACGTACGGTTCTGCGAGAGCCTCGGGGTGAGACTCCCCGGGGCTACTCACCTTGTGGTGCTGGCGAAACAGATGGGGTCGGAAGTCGTCGCGTACATCGAATCGCGGCTGGTGGACCTGCGGGAAGAAGGGGC
>JBBTDS010000390.1:0-2022 GCA_038060875.1 Acidobacteriota bacterium
GATCATCGAGCGCGATTACGAAGAGTTGAAACAGGAACTGGGCTTGGGACACTATGAAGGCCGCGGCTGGCGAGGATTCCATCATCACGCCACGCTCTGCATTGCAGCTTACGGGTTCCTGGTGGTCGAGCGGACCCGTTTTTCCCCCTCAGCCCGCGTCGGTCAACTGGGACTACGCGCCACGAAGATTCCGCCCCACTTCCAACCCCGCGGCTCGCCGCGCGCGCTCCGAACGGCATAATCCGCAGTCCATCGCCACGCTCCGCATCCGGATTGCCAGAGTCCTGCTCCGGCGGCTCCCCTGCTGCCCTCTTTGTTGTGCGCGTAGTTTATAACACAGTAGTACTAGGAAGACGGCGCTACTCATCTACGGATTTCTTGGCCTCCTGTGGGCCACGCTCGGGGGGTCCGCTTCGGCGGGTGCCATCTCCGCTTCTGTTTTCACGAGATTGGCCTCTGGCTTTATGGGAGTGGCTGGTCTTGGCACGACCCTCAGCAGTGGCAAAGTCGGCGGCGCTTGACCCATCCGGGCTGTAATGTCCTGAAAGAACTCCCGGAAATACGGCCAGCAGTTAAATATGGCATTTCCGTTCTTGAATGCCTCGATCTCGTTCTCCTGGGGCTTGTAGCTCTCTTTGAGTCTGTAGCAAAGTTCGTAGACGCACTCCACAGCGAAAACTTGTGCCTTGTTGGCATCCACTGCGATCGAATTGAAAGATGCCTCTACGGTAAGAACATCGTCGGTCAGCTTCGCCGCCGAAGAATTCGACGCGCTCAAAGTGTACGGCTCGGAAAGTTGTGTCCCGGCCGGCACCCGCGAAGTAGAGCAACGAAGCAGTGTGATATGGTCCAGATCGCAATGAGTCTGGAGCGATTGGGCAGCCTTGAACTCTTTCCGAGTTGGGGCTATCAGCATGACGGAGCGTATACCTCCGTTACCGGGAACGCTTCGACCGCGAAAGCACTCTTTTGTTTTCGGAACTGAGTCTCTGCGAAGGGCGCGAAGACATCGACAGCCTCATCGCAGAAGACGGTAGCGGCGATTCCAGACCCCATTGTGGCGCTCTGGTTTACGATCTGGTAGTTGCTGATCGCCGTCAAGAGATCCGTCTTCACGAGGATGAGTTCATTCATCGCCTCGTCCTGAATCTTCCCATTCTCCCAACGGTTAACACTGGCTGGCCCGACTTTTAGGTACTGTGCGAATTTATCCTGGCTCATCCCCAGCCGGTTCCGCGCTTCCCTAATCCGCGTACCAGTCAGAAGTCCGTGCTTTTCTCGGTATGCATCTGAGACGAGCTTGGTGAACTCTCCGCTGTACTCGTTGTCGATCGTCTTGAGGCCACACGCAGTGCATTGGAGTCCGTTCACGAGCACGGTGAATTCCTCACCATGGCGATATCCCGTTATCTCTACCATCTTTGGGATGAGACTACCGTTTCCGCACTCAAAGCAGTCCATCTCTTTTGGCGTGTTCATGGGAGGTCCTTATGAAAAGAGTAGAGCACAAGAAGTTCCAGTCCAGTCGTTCCGGTCAAGCAGAACTTCAAGTACATCATCGAACCATACTCGTCTGAGTACCATTTGAAGGCGTAGAGGGGTCGTCTTCCATATGGGGGGAAAGAAATGTTTCCCGGTGGGTCCGGACCACATCTATCCTCCGGTCTGATTTGATCGAGCGCAATATCGACAGCCGCAAACCTTTCAGCTGGCGTAAAGAGGCCAAGTTCGTAGAACTCATTCTCTAGCTTGACGTTGCCATGCCTAAAATCAGGTCGTTCACTGAGGGCACGTCGCGCCGCAGCAAGTATGCTTGCCGATACCACGTCGCTCGAATCGACGCTCCCGCCTTTCTCCACACTATCATTTGATGCCATTCAAGTCAACGGCATAATCTGCAAAAACTTTAGTCTGCGTCGAAAGTATATGCCCAACTCATTGATTTTGCAACACATCCTTGATGTTCACAGGAATCTCGGGACTTTGGCGGGACAGAGGGCTGCGGAGCAGGAAGCAACGGAG
>JBBTDS010000391.1:0-7060 GCA_038060875.1 Acidobacteriota bacterium
CGCGCGCGAGGTGGCGGTCATCCAGGCGCTCGGGGTGGATCTCCGCTGCGGCGTCACGGTCGGCAGGGACGTCTCGTTCGCCGATCTGCGGCGCGAGTACGCCGCCGTCGTCATCGCCGTGGGCGCCAAGTCCTCGCGCGCACTGGGTCTGCTTGGCGAAGCCGGTCCCCACGTGTACGGCGGAGTTGACTTGCTGCGAGCAGTGGCGCTGGGGAGGCCGATGGACATCGGCCGCGAGGTGGTGGTGATCGGGGGCGGCAACGTGGCCTACGACGTCGCCCGCACCGTGCTGCGCCAGATCGAGTACGACACGGCCCGCACGGCGGCCCGCCTGCCCGGCACCGCGCGGGTGCGGCTGGCGGCGCTCGAAGGCCTCGAGGAGATGCCGGCCGACACGCTGGAGATACTCGAGGGCGATGAGGAAGGCGTCGAACGGCTGAACGGCTGGGGCCCGGTCGAGATCCGGCGCGACGGCTCGGGCGAAGTAACCGGCGTGGTCTTTCGCAAGTGTCTGCGCGTTTACGATGAGAACAAGCGGTTCGCGCCCATCTACGATGAGGCCGCCCGGCAGACAGTGCCTTGCGATACCGTCCTGCTGTCCGTCGGCCAGGCGCCGGTGGTGTGGTTCCTGGAGGACGGCGGCGAGGACATCGAAATGCTCCGTCCCGGCTGGCCGAAGGTCGATCCCGCCAGTCTGGCCACTACGGGGCGGGGCGTTTTTGTGGCCGGCGACCTGGCGCATGGAACGCGCCTGGTTATCGACGCGGTGGCGTCGGGAAAGGCGGCCGCGCGCTCGGTGTACGAATACGTGACTGGCCGCCAACTGCGGGCGGACGCCGTCACCGCGCACATCACGCTGGAGCAGTACCGGCGGGAGCGCGGCTACGAGTCGATCCGCCGTCTGCCGGTCCCGGTGCGCGATCCGGCGGAGAGGCTGGAGCACCCGGAAGTATTGGTCGAGACCGGCTACCGCCGCGAGCAGGCGATGCGCGAGGCGTCGCGGTGCCTCGACTGCGGTGTGACGCCGGTGTTCGACGGGACGCGGTGCGTCCTCTGCGGCGGGTGCGTGGACGTGTGCCCGACGCTCTGCCTGAAGCTGGTCTCGCTGGCTCAACTGGCGCCGGAGGCCGGACTCTACGCGGCCATCGAAGGCACGCTGGGCGCCGAGGCGGATCGCGCGGAGAACTCGGCGATCCTGAAGGATGAAGAGCGCTGCATCCGCTGCGCCCTGTGCGCCATGCGCTGCCCCACCGATGCCATCACGATGGAACGCGTGACGTTCTTTACGACCTGGAGGTGCGTATGACGGTCACCCCCAAGCCGCCCGGATCACGTCTCGATCCGGAGCCGGTTCCGCGGCGGGACGTGCTGGGGCTGGCGTCGATCTGGTCCGCGGCCGCGGCGCTGCTCTTCTCGCTGTTCGGCATGCTGCGCCTGCCCAAGGCGGCGGTGCTGTCGTCGCCGTCGAAGAAGTTCCGCGTGACATTGCCGGATACGCTGCCGGCGGGCGAAGCCTTACTCCCGCCGGGCCGGTCGGTAGCGGTCTTCCGCGATGCGGGAGGCGTGTACGCGATCTCAACCATCTGCACGCACCTGGGCTGCGTGGTGAAGCCCATCCCGGAGGGCTTCGAGTGCCCTTGCCACGGGTCCCGCTTCGCGCCGGACGGATCGGTCACCAAGGGACCGGCGCCGGTGGCGCTTCCCTGGCGCAAAGTGAGCGGCGGCGGCGCAACGTGGATCGTCGATGAGGGTGCGACCGTGCCCGCCGGCGCCAAGGTGGCCTCATGAAGACGGCAGCGCCTCCTCCGCCGGCCATGCGAGAGTTTTGGGAAAACCTCCGCGCCGCGCCCCGGCGCATCGTGGAGACGGCCTTTCGCAGCGGCAAGCCGACCACCGACCGTACGCGCTCGACGTTTGTGTTCGGCAACGTCTTCCTGCACCTGCATTCCGTGCGCACGCACCGCTGGAGCCTGCGGTGGACCACGACCATGGGGCTGGGCATCGCCAGCCTCTCGGCCTTCCTGATCACGCTGGTGACCGGCGTCCTGCTGATGTTCTACTACAAGCCCTACCCGGACGCCGCTTACGTGTCGATGAAGGACATCCACTTCGTGGTGCCGACGGGGCGGTTCATTCGCAACATCCACCGCTGGGCGGCCAACGTGATGGTGGTGACGGTGATCCTGCACATGGCCCGCGCCTTCTTCACCGCCTCCTACCGCAAGCCGCGCGAGTTCAACTGGCTGATCGGGATGGGACTGCTGGTGACCACGCTGGCGCTGTCGTTCACCGGCTACCTGCTGCCGTGGGATCAGTTGGCCTACTGGGCGATCACCATCGGCGCCAACATCGCCCAGTCGCCGCGGGAAGTGACCGACTCGCTGGGCATCACTGAGTGGTTCGACCCGGGAGGCTTGCAGCGCCTTATCCTGTTGGGCTCCGACGTGGTCGGGGCAGAGGCGCTGATCCGCTTCTACCTGTGGCATGTGATGATTCTGCCGCTGGCGCTGGCGGCGCTGATAGCCGTGCACTTCTGGCGCGTCCGGAAGGACGGCGGCCTGGCGCGGCCTGCCGATGCCGACCAGCGGCTGGGGCCGCCGCCGGGAGAGACCTATCCGATCTTCACCGAGGCGCCCGCCAAGACCTACCACCTCGCGGCCATCGTGCGGGGCCGCACCCCGCTGGTCGGGCGCGGACCGGAAAACACCGTACCGTCGATGCCGCACCTGTTTTACGCCGAACTCGGCGTGTTAATGCTGACCGTGTGCCTTTGCCTGGTCCTCGCGCTGGTCTCCGACGCGCCACTGAAAGAACTGGCCAACCCGGCGGTGCCGGAGAACCCGGCCAAGGCGCCGTGGTATTTTCTGGGCTTGCAGGAACTGGTGTCCTTCTCCGCCTTCATGGGCGGCCTCGGTATCCCGCTCGTCGTTCTGCTGGGCCTGGGGCTGATTCCTTATCTGGACCGCGAGGAAGCCGGGAGCGGCGAGTGGTTCGGCGGGCCCGGCGGATGGCCGCTGGTGCGGGCGTCAATCGCGCTCGGGCTGGGTGCGTCGGTGGTGGTGGAGGCCGTCGCCATCCGCTTCGGATGGATCCGCGAATGGTTCCCCAAGGCGCCCCAGCTCATTGTTACCCTTGTGAACCCGGGCACGGTGCTGGCGCTGATCTACGCCTTGTACTCGGTGTGGCTGGTGCGGCGCTACAATTCGGCTCGCGCCGGCGCGCTGGGTCTGTTCACCTGCTTCCTGTGCGGATTCCTGGTGCTGACGGTGATCGGCACCTACTTCCGGGGACCGAACTGGGTGTTCTACTGGTCGCCCGCGGACTGGCCGGGGCACTGACGCCATGAGCAAGAACAAGCACCTCCTACTCTGGTCAAGCCTCGCCGGCCTCATTCTGCTGGTGGTCGCGGCCGTGCAGGAGAACTTCCTCAAGGAGTGGCGCCGCATCCAGTCCGATGGGCGCTCCGATGAGGGCGCCATCAAGGTGCAGTTGCGGCAGATCGTCAACACGGGCCTCAACACCGCCGACCGCTGCGTCACCTGCCACGTCAGCATGGGGCCCGGCGAGCAGGGCGTGCGCGGGAACGACACGCTGGTGGTGCATAAACCGGTGGTGCACGACCCGGCGGAGTACGGCTGCACCGTGTGTCACGGCGGGCAGGGGCAGGCTACCGAAAAGGCCGATGCGCATGGCGACGTCCACTTCTGGCCCGAGCCGATGCTCCCGCGGAGCTTCAGCTATGCCGGCTGCGGCACGTGCCACGTTTCGCCAGGCATACCGAATCGGGATCTGCTTGAGCAGGCGCGGCTGGCCTTCGAGCGGCTGGACTGCCTGGCGTGCCATAAGCTGGACGGGCGCGGCGGGCTGACGCGGCCGGGGGGCGGCGGGATGGAGGGCCCGGACCTCTCGCGCACCGGCCTGGCCGGATACGATGCGGGCTGGTACGAGAAGCACCTCAAGAAGTCCGAAGAGGCCAAGGACGGTCCGTGGAAGACCTCGTTCGCCCCGATCCGTGATACGGATCGCGAGTTGCTCGCCACCTTCATGGGGACGCGCATGGCCGCGCCAGGACTGGTGACGGCGAAGGCGCAGTTTCACTCCGGCGGCTGTCTGGGATGCCACAAGGTGAGCGGCGTGGGCGGCGACGAAGGGTTGGATCTCACCCGCGCCGGCCAGCGGGACCCCGGTCAACTGAGTTTCTCCGAGGTGCCGGGCGAAAGGTCCCTGGGCAACTGGCTGGCGGAGCATTTCCGCTCGCCGGGCGCGTTGGTGGTTGGTTCGCAGATGCCGACGCTCGGGCTGAGCGAGGAGGAGATCGAGCGGCTGACGATGTACGTGCTCTCGCTGCGACGCCGCGAACTCCCCGGCGCCTACCTGTCCAAGGACAGGGCCCGCACGACCCGGCTCGGCGCGCGCGAGTTCGCCGGCGACGGGGCCACGATCTTCGGCGCGTTCTGCGCCGGCTGCCACGGCCTGAGAGGGCAGGGAAGGCGCGCGCCCGGCATGCCGGGGTTCCCCTCCAACACCAATCCGGACTTTCTGGAACTGGCTTCCGACGAATTCATCACTGAGACGGTGCGCCGCGGGCGTCCCGGCCGCCGGATGCCGGGCTGGGGGGAGAAAGAGGGCGGGCTGCGGCCAGACGAGATTCGAGAGGTCGTCGCGCATCTGCGCCGGCTGGGCGGAGTCGCGAGCAAGCCGGAGACGACGCCTCGGCGCTGGGTGTCCGCCGACGCGGCCGCGGGCCAGCGCCTTTTCGCCGCCGCCTGCGCCGGTTGTCATGGTCCGCGCGGCCAAGGCGGGGAAGGCCCGGCGCTGAACAACAAGGTGCTGCTGGCCAGCGCCACCGACACCTACCTGGTGGAGACCATCGGCCGCGGCCGCCGCGGGACGCCGATGGAAGGCTTCCTCAAGCCATCCATCGTTCGTCCGGCGCTCGCCAGATCGGAGATCGAATCGGTTGTCGCTTACGTGCGCTCGTGGGAGGGAAAGAAACCATGAAGAAAGAAATGGCGCGACGCGAGTTCTTGGGCATGGCCACCGCCGCCGGATTCGGCGCTTTCGTAGCCTCGGCGCGGGACGCCTGGGGACTGGAAGCCTCCGCCAATCCGCTGGCCGCCTACCCGGACCGCGGATGGGAACGGGTCTATCGCGATCTCTGGAAGTACGACTCCAGGTTCACCTTCCTCTGCGCTCCCAACGACACGCACAACTGCCTGCTGCACGCCTACGTGCGCCAGGGGGTTATCACCCGCATCGGCCCGACTATGCGCTACGGGGAGGCCGCCGACCTGGCCGGCAACCGCGCCAGCAATCGCTGGGACCCGCGCGTGTGCCAGAAGGGGCTGGCGCTGACACGGCGGTTCTACGGCGACCGGCGGATCAACCAGTGCATGGTGCGGGCGGGTTTCAAACGCTGGTACGAAGAAGGCTTCCCGCGCGAGAAAGACGGCCTCCCGCCGCGGAAGTACTTCGATCGCGGCCGCGACGAGTGGGTTCGCATGTCGCATGACGAGGCGGCCAGGATCGTGGCCGCGGCCTTGAAGAACATTGCCGAGACTTACAGCGGCGAAGAAGGACAGAAGCGGCTGCGGGCGCAGCATTATGACGAGGTCACCATCGAGGCCACCCGCGGCGCCGGGACGCAGGTGTTGAAATTCCGCGGCGGCATGCCGCTGCTGGGCATGACGCGGATCTTCGGCCTTTACCGGATGGCGAACTCGATGGCGCTGCTGGACGCGCAGATCCGCAAGGTCGGGCCCGATAAGGCCGTCGGCGGGCGCGGCTTCGACAACTATTCCTGGCACACCGACCTGCCGCCGGGCCACCCCATGGTGACCGGCCAGCAGACGGTGGAGTTCGATCTCTCGGCGGTCGAGTACTGCAAAACGCTGGTGGTCTGGGGAATGAACTGGATCACCACCAAGATGCCGGATTCGCACTGGCTCACCGAAGCCCGGCTCAAGGGGACGCGCGTGGTGGTGATCGCCTGCGAATACTCGGCGACCTCGAGCAAGGGCGATGACGTGATCGTCGTGAGGCCCGGCACCACGCCGGCGCTGGCGCTGGGCTTCGCCAACGTGATCTTGCGCGAGAAGCTCTACGACGCCGGCTACGTCAAGCAGTGGACCGACCTGCCGGTGCTGGTGCGGATGGACACCCTGAAATACCTGCGCGCGCAGGATGTGTTCGGGGCCAAGGCGGCGGAGCTGAAGAACCAGACGCGAGTGCTGAAAGAGGGCGAAGCCGAGCCGCCGCCTGCGGCGCAGCGCGACCAGATCATACCGGAGAAGATGCGGGTGGAGTGGGGCGATTACGTGTGGTGGGACCGCGCCTCGAACGCGCCGAAGCTGCTCACGCGCGACATGGTCGGGCGGAACTCGAACGTGGCGGATGCGCTGCTCGAAGGCTCCGTCGAGGTGGCGCTGGCCGATGGCAAGAAGCTCCGCTGCCGCCCGGTGTTCGACCTGGTCCAGGAGTATGCGGCGCACTTCGACCCCAAGACGGTGGAGGAGCTGACCTGGGCGCCGGCGGCGGCGGTGGAGTCGCTGGCGCGGCACTTCGCCAAGGAGCCCGGCACCACGCTGTTCGCCATCGGCATGGGCCCCAACCAGTTCTTCAACAACGACAATAAGGACCGCGACATCTTCCTGCTGGCCGCGCTGACGGGCAACGTGGGCCGGCTCGGCGGCAACGTCGGCTCCTACGCCGGCAACTACCGCGTCGCCCTGTTTAACGGCGCGCCGCAATACATCAACGAGAACCCGTTTGACATCGAGCTCGATCCGGCCCGCCCGGCGCGCCCACGCCAGTACTGGCGGCCCGAATCGGCGCACTACTACAACCACGAGGACCATCCGCTGCGGGTCGGCACGCGGCTGCTGACCGGGTCGACGCACATCCCCGTGCCGACCAAGTCGATGTGGTTCTCCAACGCCAATTCGATCCTCGGCAACGTCAAGTGGCACTACAACACGGTGGTCAACGTGCTGCCGCGGATCGAAATGATCGCGGTGCAGGAGTGGTGGTGGTCGGGCTCCTGCGAATGGGCCGACGTGGT
>JBBTDS010000391.1:7160-9944 GCA_038060875.1 Acidobacteriota bacterium
CAGGTGGTGGACTCGCGGCCGTGGTACACCAAGAGCGGGCGGCTGGAGTTCTACCGCGATGAAAACGAGTTCATTGAGGCCGGCGAAAACCTGCCGGTGCACCGCGAGCCGGTCGATTCGACTTTCTACGAGCCCAACGTGATTGTCGCTCCGAAGCACGAGGCGATTCGCCCGGCGGGTCCGGAAGCTTACGGGGTGGCCAGAAGCGACCTCTCGTGCGAGACCCGTTGCGGGCGCAACGTCGTGCTCACCTGGGCGGAGACCAGGAAGACGGAGCACCCGCGCGCCAAGGAGGGCTTCCGGTTCATCTTCCACACGCCGAAGTACCGGCACGGGGCGCACACGACGCCGATCGACACCGACATGGTGGCCGTATTGTTCGGCCCGTTCGGCGATGTTCACCGGCTGGACAAGCGCAGCCCTTTCGTCGCCGAAGGCTACGTGGACATCAACCCGGCCGACGCGCGCGAGCTGGGGGTCGAGGATGGCGACTACGTCTGGATCGATCCCGACCCGGAGGACCGGCCGTTCCGCGGCTGGCAGAAGAACAAGCGCGACATGGAGTTCGCGCGGCTACTGTGCCGGGCGCGGTATTACCCGGGCACGCCGCGCGGCGTCACCCGCATGTGGTTCAACATGTACGGGGCCACGCCCGGCTCGGTGGAGGGGCAGAAGACGCGCGCCGACGGCCTGGCGCGGAATCCGCGCACCAACTACCAGGCGATGTTCCGCTCCGGCTCGCACCAGTCGGCCACCCGGGGCTGGCTGAAGCCGACCTTGATGACCGATTCGCTGGTGCGCAAGGGGCTGTTCGGGCAGAGCATCGGCAAGGGTTTCCTGCCCGATGTGCATTGCCCGACCGGCGCGCCGCGCGAGGCGATCGTCAAGATCACGCGGGCCGAGCCTGGGGGCTTGGACCAGCGCGGGCTGTGGCGTCCGGCCGCGCTCGGCATCCGGCCGCGCTATGAGTCGGCCGCAATGAGGAGATATCTGGCCGGCGAGTTCGCTTCCTATCTCGACGCGGCGCCCCGGCGCGCCGAGCGCGCCCTGGCCGCCGCGCCAGCGGCGAAGGAGAAGTAAACATGGCGCGGGTGTTCAACTGGCAGATCGGCCGCGAGATGTCGTACTGGTATCCGGAGAGCCGTCCGGCGCGGCAGTTCGCCGCCGTCTTCGACATCAACAAGTGCATCGCCTGCCAGACGTGCACGCTGGCCTGTAAGACGACCTGGACTTCGGGCAAGGGCCAGGAGTACATGCTCTGGAACAACGTCGAGAGCAAGCCCTACGGCTTTTATCCGCTGGCCTGGGACCTCAAGCTGCTTGAGACGCTCGGCGCACAGAGCTGGCGCGGCAAGGTTTATGAGGGCCGGACGATCTTCGAAGCGGCGCCGGCCGGAGAGCGGGTGCTCGGCTGGCGGCCGGAGTCGCGGGACTATTCCTATCCCAACGTCGGCGAGGACGATTGCGCCGGCCAGGTGGATCATGGCGCCAGCCTGTCGGCGCCGCACCTGAACTGGTTTTTCTACCTGGCGCGCATCTGCAACCATTGCACCTATCCGGCGTGCCTCTCGTCTTGCCCGCGCGGCTCCATCTACAAGCGGCCGGAGGACGGCATCGTGCTGCTGGACCAGGGGCGCTGCCGCGGCTACCAGGAGTGCGTCAAAGCCTGCCCGTACAAGAAGACCTTCTACAACCCGATGACGGGGACCTCGGAGAAGTGCATCGCCTGCTACCCGAAATTCGAGCAGGGCTTGCAGCCGCAGTGCTTCCTGAACTGTATCGGCAAGATCCGGCTGGCGGGGTTTGTCTCCAGGCCGGACCGGGCGCGCGCCGACAACCCGATCGATTACCTGGTGCACATCAAGAAGGTAGCCCTGCCGCTGTTTCCGCAGTTTGGGCTGGAGCCGAACGTCTACTACATCCCGCCGGTGCATGTGCCGGCGCCCTTCCTCCAGCAGTTGTTCGGCCCGGGCGTCGAGGACGCGGTGAACGTCTACCGCGCGGCGGCGAAAGACCTGGACCTGGCGGGGCTGTTGTGCCTGATCGGCTCGACCGAGCAGGTGGTGGCGCGCTGGCAGCGGCAGGGCGAGACGGTGACCGGCAGCGATGAGAAGGGCGCCACGGTCGTGCGCGTGCCGCTGAAAGAGCCGGTCTACGTTCGCGCCGCGTTCGACGAGAAGTACCAGATCGCCCGGACCAATTGCCCGTGAGGAGGAGCGCCATGCGATCCGTTGCCCGTGTTCTTCTTGCCGTGGCCGTGCTCGGCCTGCTGTGCGGCTGCCGCAAAGGGCCGCCGCGGACCAACGAAGTCGTGGCTGTCACCGCCGCTAAAATCCCGCTCGATCCCAACGACCGGGCCTGGGAGCAGGCACCGGAGCACCTGGCGAAGCTGATCCCACAGGACCTGGTCGAGCCGCGACTGCTGAAGCCCTCCACCGCCGAAGTGCTCGTGCAGGCGCTGACCGACGGGGCCGGGATTGCGTTCCGGCTCCGGTGGCTGGATGCCAGCAAGAACGACGCGCCGCGGCCGGGGGAGTTTGTCGATTCCTGCGCCGTACAGGTGCCTCGAACGATCGGGCCGGAGCCGCCGGCCCCGCAGATGGGAGAGGCGGGACGCCCGGTGGAGGTCACGCTCTGGAGGGCGGACTGGCAGGCGGCGGTTGACGGCAGAGGCGACACGATCCGTGATCTGTATCCCAACGCCGCCGTGGATCACTATCCGTTCGATGCCCAACCGCTGGGCCCGGGTTCGGCCGCGCAGAAGGAGATGGCCCAGCGCTACGC
>JBBTDS010000391.1:10044-11658 GCA_038060875.1 Acidobacteriota bacterium
TGTTCGAGTGCCCGGTGGGAGGCTGGCGGGAGAAGGTGGCCGCCGTGACTTCGGAGATCGCCGACGCTGAGCTCGGTGCGGCCGCCGAGACGGCGCAGGCCGAGGCAACCGAGGGTCTCTACCATTCTCTGTTCGGGCCGGGGGGGCCGGTTTCCGCGCGGGAGGTGAGCTACCGGGAGTCGGTAGAACTCGGCCACCTGATGTCCGAGCTTGCATGCTACTACGGGGCCTTCGCCTATCAACCCGGCACGCAGGAAGTGGACGACCATGTCGCGGTGGAGGCCGGCTTCGTCGGCTACCTGCGCCTGAAGGAGGCCTACGCGCTGGCCTCCGGCGACGCCGAGCGCGCCGCGGTGACTGCCGAAGCCGCGCGGCGGTTCATCGATGATCACCTGGCGGCGATGGCCGAGCCGCTGGCGGCCGCGCTCGGCGCCTCCGGGTCGCGGTATCTGGCCACGGCTGCCGCGGCGCTGCTGCGGCGGACGGGTGGGGGATAACCGCGCCTGGACGGCGGAGGTAATAGAATGGAATCGGAGTTCCGCTATGACACTCGCCCCCGGCATCGTCCTGCCAGTCGTGGAGGTGGCGGAAATCTGCCGCCGCTATCGCGTCAAGGAACTATCGGTGTTCGGGTCTGCCGCCCGGGGCGATCTGCGTCCGGACAGTGACATTGACCTGCTGGTCGAATTCCAGCCGGGCTCGCCCGTCGGATTGTTCGAACTGTGGGACCTTAACGATGAACTGGAGAGACTGCTCGAACGACGGGTGGATCTGGTTACCAAGGGCGGAATCAGGGAACTGATGCGCGGTGAGGTGTTGCGCGAGGCCAGACCCGTATATGCGGCGTGACGAGCTATTTCTGTTGGACATCCTGGAGGCTGCCGATCGGATCGCCTCGCGTATCGCCGGCCGAGACTTCGCCTCCGTGGGCGCCGAGGAGGACTTGCAGGATGTCATCCTTCGCCGGCTCACCGTGATCGGGGAGGCTGCCTCTCAGCTCTCCGACGACCTCCGCTCCCGCCACCCGGCGGTCCCGTGGAAGCGAGCGATCGGGCTTCGTCACCGCGTGACACACGGTTACTTCGGGCTCGACTGGACGATAATCTGGAAGACGATCAGCGAGGATCTTCCTGCGCTCCGCCGGCAGATCGCTGCAGTTCTGGGCGCCGAGTTCCCCAGGGAGGGATAAGCGCGGGGCGGGCTCGAGTCGCTAGCCGCCGAGGCGGCACTTTGCGGCACGGGAGGGGCAGTCGTCCACATTAGCTTGGCCGCAAGCTGTTCGGCAGATCCGCTAGAATTGGCATATGGGCAGCTTTGCGGCAAGGCTCGAGAAATCCGGCAGGATCGTCATACCAGCCGCAGTCTGTAAGGCATTGGGGTTGAAACAGGGCGCTGAGGTTGTGGTGCGGATCGATGAACACGGACTCTGTCTGATGGGTACCCGCCAGCAAGCCCTGGACCGCGTCCAGCAGCGGCTCCGCCGTTTCGTCGATGCCGGGCGTCTGCTCTCCGACGAACTGATCGCGGAGCGTTGTTGTGGCCGGTGACGCGCCGCCGGTGGGCGCAGCGCGTCGCCGCGGCGGGTAGCCGCTCTAAACTCGAGCGAGCGGCTGT
>JBBTDS010000392.1:0-3701 GCA_038060875.1 Acidobacteriota bacterium
CTATAAATGTTTTAACTTCAAACCGGCAAATTTCACTCCGACAGACTCCTAGGCATTCTTGCCTGTCAAGCCTGCCGCCCCGGCCCCCGGGGCTTTGACAATCCAATCTGGAATCTCAAAGCGCGAGCCTAGACCTCGGCGGGGACGACCGGCGGGTAGGGTTGCAAATTTGCAACCCGCCATTGTCCCCCGCCCCGCCAACCCCGACGCCGCCCTAGCGGCCCGGTAAGACAGGCATTCGGGCCGTTTCGGTATAATTCACCCGTGGCTCCGGCCAACGTGAGTGCCCCTGTGGCGCTCGGCGTGGCGAGCAAGAGCCGGTACGCCGGGGCCCGACGTGGGTAATGGCAGCGGTATGGAGCGTGCCGAACTCAGATCCCGAATCAAACGCTGGGAGGATCTCCATACCGAGTTCAAACTGGAAGCGACGCACCCTGACGACCTGGCTGCGGCGTTGGTAGCGTTTGCCAATGCCGACGGGGGGCAGATCATCCTCGGTGTCTCCAAGGAACGGAAGATCGTCGGCGTCAGAGACCCGGACAAACTGCGGCAGCATGTGGACAACCTTGCGGCAAACAACTGCATTCCTCCCCTCACGGTGTCGCAGGAGGCCGTTGGACAGCGCGGCAAGACAGTGCTGGTGGTCAACGTCTCGAAGGGAGAGCAGCGGCCTTACAGGACGAACCGGGGAGTGTATTTTGTCCGCACCTCTTCGGACCGCCGTCAGGCTTCGCGCGAGGAGTTGCTGAGGTTGTTTCAGGCGACCGAAAGTCCCTACCACGATGAGACACCGCTGGTCCGCTTGAGCACGGCGGAGATCGACCTCGACGCGGTGCGGCGGTTTGTTGACGAGACGGGGCAGTACCAGACTCTGTTTGACGCCGCACCCGAGCGGCTGCTGCGCAGTTGGCGCCTGGTCGCGGCTGGGCATCCTACCATCGCCGGGCTTGTCCTGTTCGGACGCAACCCCCAGGAGCATCTGCCGTTCGCGCAGATCAACGCGGCCCGCGTTCCGGGCGCAGAAATCGCCAACGAGCCCGCCGACCGGAAGGACTTGACGGGCCGTTTGCTGGACGTCATCGACCAGGCGATGCGGTTCGTGCGCATCCATCTGCCCGTTCCTCACAAGACCCGTGGCCTGGAGCGTGAACCTCAGCCGGAGATTCCGGAGGAGGTCTTGCGAGAGGCGATCGTGAACGCGGTGGCGCATCGCGACTACACCGTGCACGGTCCCATCCGGCTTTTCGTTTTCGACGACCGCATTGAGTTCCATACTCCGGGGAAGGCGCCCAACACCGTTGACGAAGAAGCGATGCGGGCCGGAGTGCATGTGGTGCGCAATCCCCACATCTATGCGCGGCTGTCGGATGCCGGTTTGGTGACAAGGGCGGGGAGCGGCATCCCTCGCATGATGAAACTCACAAGGGAGGCCACCGGCAAGGACCTGGGGATCTCGCTTCGCGAGTTCGAAGTTCTCTTTTCCATCCCCCGCAGGCAGCCATCCTGCTGACTTAAGTGCGGTGAAGTATGAGGAAAGCCCTTTTGATGCTGCTGACGCTGGGCCCCCACGTGGCGCAGGCGGTTTCGCCTGCGTGGCAGGCTGAAGGCCTACCCCACACCGCGCGCCAGATCGTCGATGAAGCGCAGCGCCGCTCGCGGGCGGCCTCCGAGCGCTACGAGGGCACGCTCCAGGTGATCGACACGCGGAGCAAGATCACCGAGAAGCGTTGGGTCTACGACCGCATCGGCTCGCACGGTGAGAGCAAGGTGGTGCTGCGCTTCACCGCGCCGGCCGAGGTGAAGGGCGTGGCCCTGCTGATCCTCAACCACCCCGACCGCGCCTCGGACCAGTGGATGTGGACGCCGGCCATCCAGCGCGAGCGCCGCATCGCGCTGCAAGATCGCTCGACACGCTTCTTCGGCACCGACTTCAGCTTCGAGGACCTCGAAGAGCGCGACGTCGATCAGTACGACTACCGCCTGCTGGGCGAGGAGGCGCTGGAGGGCGCCGCCTGCTGGAAGATCGAGTCGCACGCGAAACGGACCAAGGTCTCGCAGTACACCCGCTCGCTGCTTTGGATCCGCAAGGAAAACTACACCTTCGCGCGGGTAGAGAGCTTCATCAAGGAGGCGCTGGTGCGGCGGGCCGCCTACCGCGAAGTGCAGATCGTGCAGGGCATCTGGACGCCGCGGCTGATCGAGATGGAGGACCTGCGCCGCAAGAGCCGCACGGTGCTGAAGCTGGAGAAGCTCCAGTACAACCTGCCGATGCGGGACGCCGATTTCACCTTGCAGGCGCTGCGGCGAGAGTCATGAAGCTCCCCCTGATGCTGCTGGCCGCGGGGTTGGCGGCGTCGGCGCAGGACTTCTCGCACCGCGGCTTTCTGGAGACGCGGCTGGTCCTCTATCCTCAGACCGCGCCGAACGACCGGGGCCGCGCGGTGGCGGCGTCGCTCGTGCGCTACGAGGCCTCCTACAAGCTCTCTCCTGACTGGCGGCTGGCCGGGGGGATCGACGCGCGCACCGACACGCACCACGAGGTCGAGCGCGCCTGGGGCCTCTCCTGGCAGGACCGCGAGCGGCAGCGGCCGGCACTTGCGGTGCGCCGGCTGAGCGCCGCGTACAGCCGGGGGCCGGTCACGCTCGAGCTGGGCAAGCAGTTCATCCGCTGGGGCAAGGCGGACATTCTCAACCCCACCGACCGCTTCGCGCCGCGCGACTTCCTGGACGTGGTGGACAACGACTTCCTGGCCGTCACCGCCGCGCGGCTCAACCTGGGCGTGCAAACCAATACGGTCGAGCTGGTCTGGGCGCCGCGCTTCACGCCGAGCCGCACGCCGCTGCTGGACCAGCGCTGGGTCGCGTTGCCCGCCGGCGTGGCCGTTCGCGACGCCGGGGCGCGCCTGCCCGGCGGCCCGCAGTTCGGCGCGCGCTGGAACCACGTCGGGGCCGGGCTGGAGTATTCGCTGTCGTTCTATGAGGGCTTCAACCACCTGCCGGTGCTTGCTCTCTATCTGGACCTGCATCCCAGGACCTGGTACTTGGCGGTTGAGCGCTCCTATCCGCGCCTGCGCATGTACGGCGCCGACGCCGCCCTGCCGTTGCGCCACGTGACCCTGAAGGGCGAAGCGGCCTGGTTCACCTCGCGGACGCAGGGGGCGGACGAGTACGTGCTGTATGTGGTGCAGCTTGAGCGGCAGGCCGGCGAGTGGTCCCTGGTGGGCGGCTACGCGGGCCAGAAGGTCACCCGGGCCCGCGCTCCCTTCGCCTTCGCCCCGGATCGCGGTCTGGCCAGCGCGTTCCTCGGGCGCGCCGGCTACACGATCGACGTCAACCGCAGCGTCGCCTTCGAGACCGCGGTGCGCCAGAACGGCAAGGGCGTCTGGCTGAAGTCCGAGTACTCGCAGGCGCTGGGCCAGCACTGGCGCGCCACCGCCGCCTTCACCGTGATCCGCGGCGCCGCCGGCGACTTCCTCGGCCAGTACCGGCGCAACTCGCACCTGACGCTGGCGCTGCGGTACAGCTTCTGAGCGCTAACCGCGCGGCGGCCAGGGCGCGCCTTCGCGCCCGGGGGCGGCGTCGCTTTTCTGCTAACGAGACCGACTCCCGGGCACAGGCGCTTCGGCAGGTCTCAAGACAATCTCGTAGCGGTCCGATTGCGTTCCTTCAGGTGATTGAACCTCAATGAAGGTCAGCGGGCC
>JBBTDS010000393.1:0-13946 GCA_038060875.1 Acidobacteriota bacterium
TCACATGAAGTAATCCTTGACCTTCTCGAGCAGCCCTTTCGGCTGGGGCTGGTTCTCGGCGGGCAGCAGGTCGCGCAACTGCTCCAAGAGCTTGCGCTGCTCGCGGGTGAGCCTGGTGGGAATTTTCACTTCCACATGAACGTGGAGGTCACCGCGGCCGTGGCTGTTGAGGCGCGGCACACCCAGGCTGCGCAGGCGGAAGACGGCGCCGTTCTGAGTGCCCTCGGGGATCTGGAGCGGCTCGACGCCTTCCAGCGTCGGGACTTCAATCTCGGCGCCGAGCGCCGCCTGGGCTACGCTGATCGGTATCGTGCAGTGCAGGTCGTTCTCCTGCCGCTCGAAGAAGGGGTGCTCCTCGACGCTCAGCACGACGTAGAGGTCTCCCGGCGGCCCGCCGTGGCTGCCGGGCTGGCCCTTGCCGGTCAGCCGGAGGTGAGTGCCGGTGTCCACCCCGGGCGGGATGCCCACCTTGAGCTTCTCCTCGGTGCGCAGGTACCCGTTACCGCGGCACTGGCCGCACGGTTTGCGAGCGCTATGCCCGGAGCCCCCGCACTGCGAACAGGTCTGGCGGATCGAGAGGAAACCTTGCTGAAAAACGCGCTCGCCGCGGCCCCGGCAGGCCGGGCAGGTAATGAGGTCGGCCGGCTCGGCCCCCTTGCCGTTGCAGCGGTAGCAGGCCTCCTGGCGCGGAATCTGGATCTCGGCCGAGAGGCCGCGCACGGCGTCCCCGAAGCTGACACCCAGATCGTAGCGGACGTCCTCGCCGCGACGCGGGCGCGCGCGGCGGCGCCCGCCCGAGAACAGGTCGCCGAAGCCGAACAGGTCGCCGAGGATGTCGCTGAAGTCGGAGAAGACGGTCGGATCGAAGTCCGGCGCGGCCGCGCCCGCCAGGCCCTGGCGCCCATACTGGTCATAGACGGTCCGCTTCTGCGGATCGCTGAGCACGCCATAAGCTTCGGCGGCTTCCTTGAACCTTTCCTCGGCCTGCTTGTCACCCGCATTGCGATCGGGGTGATACTTGAGCGCCATCTTCCGGTAGGCGCTTTTCAGCTCCTGCTCGGAGGCGCCCCGGCTGATACCCAGCACTTCGTAGTAGTCCCTCTTGTCCACGGCGAAATCGGCTACGGCTTGACGGCGACCTTTACCAGCGCCGGCCGCAGCAGCCTTCCCTTGAAACTGTACCCGCGGCGAAACTCCTCGATGATCGTGTGATCCTCGACCTCCTCGGTCTGGACCATCTCGACCGCATGATGAAGGTGCGGGTCGAACTTAGCTCCCTGCGTTTCCATCGGCTCCAGGCCGAGCTTCTTCAGCGCCTCCAGGAACCGCTGGTAGATCAGCTCCATCCCTTTGGCGTATTCGGCGCCGGCGGCGTTTACCTTCAGCGCCCGCTCGAAGTCGTCCAGCACCGGCAGCAACTCGCCGGCGGCTTCCATGCCGGCGAACTCCAGCAGTTCCGCGCGCTCGCGCTCCACGCGGCGGCGGAAATTCTCCAGATCCGCCGTGCGGCGCAGCAGCCGATCGTAGTATTCGTCGCGCTGCCGGGCCACTTCGTCGCGCTCGGCCGCCAGGTTGGCCAGGAGCGCCGCCGGATCGGCCGCGGGAGCCTCAGCGGACTCCGCGGCGGGTTCGATCACACGATCGTTCTCTTCCATGCCTCCATTCCAGAGTAGCAGCCCCGGCGGCTGTGCCGCCTTCAGGAGGGGATACCCCGAAAAGCATCGCCAACGTGCATCACGGCCGAAATGACCCGCGCGTAGTTCATGCGCATGGGTCCCAGGACGGCGATTTTGGCGGCCAGGCCGCCGGGCAGCAGGAACTGGACGCCGATCAGCGACAGCGCCTTCATGCTGGGGTGTGCCTCGCCCAGGCCCACATGCACGTCCACCTGCCCGGCCGGCTTTTCCAAAAAGCGGTCCAGGAGCTGCAAGACGCGCTTCTTCTCTTCCAGGGCGCGGAACAGCTCGCGCATCCTCTCGCGGGTGAGGTGGAGATCCAGGCCCACCAGGCTGGAAGCCCCCTCCATGAAGAGGGAGGGCGCCAGCTCGAACTCCAGCAGACCCTTCACGTAAAGCTGAGTCAGCCGCTTCAGGGTGGCGTCGTAGGCAGCGCTCTCCTGCTCCAGCCGGCGCGCCAGCTCGCAACGCACGTCACTCAGCACCCAGCCGCTGAAATTCCCGTTCACGTAATTGCGGATCGAGTCCAGCTCTTGCTGCGAGACGGCCTCGCCGAGCGACACGACGCGCTCACGCACGACGCGGTCGGCGGTGACCACAATCATGAGGATGCGCCGGTCGGCCAGCGCCAGCAGCTCCACCTGGTCCAGCGTCTGGCTGGCCGCCGGGATAGTGGCTGCGATGCCCATGTTGCCGGTGATCTCCGTGAGGATGTGCGAGGAGCACTCGGCCAGCGCTTCCGCCGTCTCCGCCCCGCGGAACCCCGCGCGCAACCGCTCGAGTTCATCCGCCCGCAGCCGGCCGGCGCCCAGGGACTGCACGTAAAGTCGAAATGCCTTGGCGGTGGGGACCCGGCCCGCCGAGGTGTGCGGCTGTTCGAGGTAGCCCTCCTCGGCCAGATCGGCCATCACGTTGCGGATCGAGGCGGCGCTGAGGCTGGTACGGCCCCGCTTGGAGACAGTGCGTGAGGCGACCGGTTCGCCCGTCTCGATGTAGTTCCGGACGATCGCGTGCAGAATCTCCGCGTTGCGAGGCGTCAACTCAGGCTGTCGTACCATATCGGCGCGCTTCGGGCCACCTGCCCTATTCTTATTGTATGAGCAAGCTTTCCGTCGAGGCAAGGACGCCCTCCAAAACCGGGACAGTAACCCATTTCCCCCGCGGCGCGGGGAGGGCAAACTGGCTACTGTCCCTATTCTTGCTGAGCGCCTGGGCGGCGGACGTCAAGGCGCCGCCCAAGACGCGCACCGACAATGTCAGAGAAGTCATTCACGGGGTGGAGATCGTCGATCCGTACCGCTGGCTGGAAGAGCAGTCGAGCCCGGAGACGCGGGCCTGGCTGGAGGCGCAGAACGCCTACGCCCGGCCGATCCTCGACTCCCTTCCGAACCGGGCGGCGCTGAAACAACGCCTCACCGAGCTGATGCGGGTGGAGGAGATCGGCATGCCGCAAGTGCGGGCCGGTCGGTACTTCTTCGGGAAAAGGCTACCGCAGCAGGAACTGTGGGTAATCTACATGAGGAGGCGCCTGAACGGGGAAGACGAGGCCCTGATAGACCCGCACCCGCTGAGCCCCGACCACACGACGTCGGTCAACTTGCGGAACGTCTCGCGCGACGGCCGGCTGATCGCCTACGCGGTACGCCAGGGCGGGGAGATGGAGCACGAGGTCAGATTCCTCGAGGTGGACACACGCAGGGAACTGCCGGACCGGCTGCCTAAGGCCCGTTACATGGGCCTCCAGATCGCGGCCGACAACAGCGGGTTCTATTACGTGCGTCTCGGCAAAGAGGGCCCGCGGCTTTACCACCGCGCGATGGGCGCGGACCCGGCCCGCGACGCGGAGGTGTTCGGCGGCGGGTTGGGCCGGGACAAGATTCTCTCGGCTTCGCTCAGCGAGGATGGGCGCTACCTGCTGATTCACGTCAGCCACGGCGCCGGCGGCGACGCGAAGACCGACGTCTATTTCCAGGACCTGGCGCGGCGCGGTCCCATCACCCCGATCGTCAACGACATCGAGGCCAAATTCTGGGGCTCGATCGGCGGCGACCGCCTGTTCCTGCAAACCAACTGGCAGGCGCCCAACTGGCGCATTCTCTCGGTGGATCTCAGGAACCCGGCGCGGGCAAACTGGCGGGAGGTAGTCCCGGCCTCGGGCGGTGTGATCCAGTACTTCACGCTGGCCGGCGGCCGGCTGTGCGTCAGCGACCTGGAAAACGTCGTGTCCCGCGTGCGCGTGTTCGAGCCGGACGGGAAGCATGTGAGGGATATCGCCTTCCCTGCTCTGGGAAGCGTGTCAACCCCGTTCGGACGGTGGGAAAGCGACGAAGCCTTCTATGCTTTCCAGTCGTATCACATCCCGTGGACCAGCTACCGGTACGCGGTGTCGAGCGGGAAGCAGGAGGTCTGGGCGCGGCCGAAGATTCCCGTCGATAGCGAAAAGCTGGAACTGAAGCAGGTCTGGTATCGCTCCAAAGACGGCACGCGTGTGCCGATGTTCGTGCTGCACAAGAAGGGCCTCCGGCTGGACGGCGCGCGGCCGGTGCTGCTGACCGGCTACGGGGGATTCGGTATGAGCAACACTCCGTACTTCGACGCCGAGGCGGTGCTGTGGGCCGAGCGGGGCGGCGTCTACGCGGTGGCCAACCTGCGCGGCGGCGGCGAGTTCGGCCAAGCGTGGCACCGCGCCGGCGTGCTCGACAAGAAGCAGAACTCGTTCGACGACTTCATCGCGGCCGCCGGGTGGCTGGTCGAGAACCGTTACACTGCACCCTCGCGGCTGGCCATTACCGGCGGCAGCAACGGCGGCCTGCTGGTTGGGGCGGCGCTGACCCAGCGGCCCGATCTGTTCGGGGCGGTGGCCTGTCACGTGCCGTTGCTCGACATGATCCGGTACCACAAGCTCCACGTCGCCGCGTGGTGGATTTCCGAGTACGGCTCCCCTGATGATCCTGCCCAATTCAAGTTCCTTTACGCCTACTCGCCATACCACCGCGTGAAGCCGGGCGCGAAGTACCCGGCCACGCTGATCGTCAGCGGCGACGCCGACACCCAGGTGGACCCGATGCACGCCCGCAAGATGACCGCCCGGCTCCAGGCGGCCACCGCTTCCGGCAAGCCGGTGCTTCTCCACTATCACACCAAGGCGGGCCACGGCGGGGCGCAGCCGCTCGGCAAGCGCATCGAGGACTCGACCGACGCCCTGGGCTTCCTGTGGTGGCAGGTGAGTTCGGGCCAGTGACGAGGCGGGGCGCGCCGCGCGCTGTGTTAACATGGTGAATTCACTCGACATTGGTGGGCCGCGCCGTGCGCGGCCTTCAGCCCCCGGATTTGATTCGAGCAGTCAAAGGCACACGTGACCTGCTGCCCCCCTCCACTGCGGTCTGGAACCGCGTGGAGGAGGTCGTCCGGCGTGTGTTCCGCGCTTACAACTACCAGGAGATCCGCACGCCGGTTCTCGAGGCGACCGAGCTTTTCGCGCGCGGCGTCGGCGAGGACACCGACATCGTCACCAAGGAGATGTACACGTTCCAGGACCGCGACGGCTCATCGCTCACGCTGCGGCCGGAAGCGACCGCCTCGGTGATCCGCGCCTACATCGAGCACCGGCTCGACCAGCGCCCGGGGTTGCAGAAGCTCTACTACATCGGGCCGATGTTCCGGCGCGAGCGGCCGCAGAAGGGGCGCTTCCGCCAGTTCTACCAGATCGGCGCCGAGGCGATCGGCTCGACCTCGCCGGCCGTCGATGCCGAGTCGATCGAGATGGTGGTGGAGCTGTTCGAGCAGTTGGGCCTGCAAGGTTTTCGGGTGCTGTTGAACTCGGTCGGATGCCCGGGATGCCGGCCCGCTTACATCGCCCGCCTGCGCGAAGAACTCTGGAAGGTGGCGCCGTCGATGTGCCCGGATTGCCAGCGGCGCGCGGGGACCAATCCGCTGCGGGTGCTGGACTGCAAGGAGCCGGAGGACCAGCCGAAGATCGAGGGCCTGCCCTCGATCCTCGACCACCTGTGCGCCGAGTGCAGCGGGCATTTCGAGGCGGTGCGGCGGCATCTCGCCGAGCGCGGCGCGGGCTTCGAGATCGCGCCGCGGCTGGTGCGGGGCCTGGACTATTACATGCGGACGACCTTCGAGGTTGTCCACGGCGCGCTGGGGGCGCAAGACTCCGTGCTCGGCGGCGGCCGCTACGACGGGCTGGCCGAGGCGCTGGGGTCGAGCATCCCGGCGCCGGGGATCGGCTTCTCGATCGGCGAGGACCGGCTGGTGATGAGCCTGGAGGAGAGCCGCGCCGGGGAGATCCAGACGGCGCTCGACCTGTTCATCGCCCCGCTGGGCGAGGCGGCCACGCGGCAGGCCGCGGCGCTGGCGCGAGAGCTGCGCCGCTCGGGGCTGGCGGTCGAGCTGGTCTTCGAAGCGCGGCTCAAGAGAGCGCTCGAGCTGGCCAACAAGCTGGGGGCGCGCTACGCGCTGATCCTGGGCGACAACGAGATCGCCACCGGGACTTACGCGCTGAAGAACATGACTACGGGCGAACAGGAGAGCGTGACCCGCGAACAGCTTTTCGAGAGACTGCGCGCGCTGGAAGCATATGCCGGAAAACCCTGAACCAGAAAAACAGGCGGGCGTGCCGCTGGACTTTCTCGGCGAACTGCGCCGCACGCACATGTGCGGCGAGCTGCGCGCCTCCGACGCCGGCGCCCGCGCGGTGGTGATGGGCTGGGTTCACCGCCGGCGCGACCTGGGCGGGGTGATCTTCATTCACCTCCGCGACCGCGAGGGCGTGACCCAAATTGTCTTCCACGCCGACGCCGATCCGGCGGTGCACCAGAAGGCCGCGCTGCTGCGGCCGGAATACGTGGCGGCCATCGAAGGGAGGGTGGCGCTGCGGACGCCGGAGACGGTCAACCCGAACATCATAACCGGCGAAGTCGAAATCGTCGCCGAGAAGCTGTGGATACTGAACGACTCGCGCACGCCGCCGTTCCCGATGGAAGAGACGGTGGACGTGAGCGAGGACGCTCGCTTGAAGTACCGCTACGTCGATCTGCGGCGGCCGCACATGCAGCGCAACATCATCCTGCGCTCCAAGGTGTCCTTCGCGGTGCGCGAGTTCCTGTACTCGCAGGGCTTCCTGGAGATCGAGACGCCGTTCATGACGCGCTCCACCCCGGAGGGAGCGCGCGACTACCTGGTGCCGAGCCGCGTGCAGCCGGGCTGCTTTTACGCCCTGCCGCAGTCGCCGCAGATCTTCAAGCAGTTGCTGATGGTGAGCGGATTCGAGAAGTACTTCCAGATCGTGCGCTGCTTCCGCGACGAGGACCTGCGGGCCGATCGGCAGCCGGAGTTCACGCAGATCGATCTGGAGATGTCGTTCCCGCAGCAGGAACGGATCTTCGAGGTGATCGAGCCGCTGCTCCAGAAGGTGTGCGCGGCGGCCGGCCACGAGGCGAGCCTGCCCTTCCCGCGGTTCACCTATCGGGAGGCGATGCGCGGCTACGGCACCGACAAGCCGGACATGCGCTTGCCGCCGTTCCACTGCGTCGAGGACCTGTTCCCCGGCGCGATGCTGACCGGGGAGGGCCTGCCGCTGGTGGCGATTCGCATTCCGAAAACGGGGCCGCTCAGCCGCAAGGAGCGCGACGATTTGAAGGCCTTCGGCGCCGAGCGCGGCCTGCGGGTCTACGACGATCTGAAGCGGCTGGAGCGGGACAACCCCGGGCAGATGCTGGCCCTACGCATGCGACTGCAGCCAGACCTCGGCGAAGACGACCTGCTGTTGTTGGCGGGCTGGCCCGACGCCCCGAAGGGTCACCGTCCCGAGGAAACGGTGCTAACCGCGTGCGGCCAGTTGCGCCTGTTCGCCGGCCAGAAGTACAACGATCGCCACCGCCTGCTCGACCCCAACGCGTTCCGCTTCCTGTGGGTGGTCGATTTCCCGATGTTCGAGTGGGACGAAGAAGAGGGCCGCTGGACAGCGGCGCACCACCCGTTCACTTCGGTCCACGATGAGGACCTGGACAAGCTCACCAGCGACCCGGCGCGCTGCCGCGCCAAGTCCTACGACGTGGTATTGAACGGCGTGGAGCTGGGCTCGGGGTCGATCCGTATTCACCGCCGCGACGTGCAGGCGAGGGTCTTCGACGCTCTCGGCTTCAGCCGCGAGGAAGCGCGGCGGCGGTTCGGCTTCCTGCTGGACGCGCTGGAGTACGGCGCGCCGCCGCACGGCGGCATCGCGCTGGGGCTGGACCGGCTGGTGATGATCCTGGCCGGCGAGACGTCGATCCGCGAGGTGATTCCCTTCCCCAAGACGGCCCGCGCCACCGACCTGATGTGCGACGCGCCGGCGCCGGTGCCCGAGCGGCAATTGCGGGAGCTGGGCATCGGTATCCGCAAGACGTAAGGGCGAGGCGTAACGCCTCAGAAGGCGTGAAGAAATCGCCGCGCAGGCGAAAGCGCCTGCTCCATGAGTGGGCAAGTCCTTCGGCAGCAAGGTGGGGCAGACGGTTCCGTCTGCCTTGGTGGCTGAACGGGCGATTCTTTCACGCCTTCTCAGTCTCGGGGAGTCGTTTACGACATTGAGGACTTTCGGTGACAGGCAACGAAAGGCGCAAGACCGATTTGACGATGTTGAATTCCCCGAATCGTGGCCGATTCCCGCAGCCTGGGGCGTTCAATAACCACTGCCGACGCGTGGATCGCTTCTATCGCCAGGCGGTGGGACATCCCTCTTGTCACGACCGACTACAAGGATTACCAAGCGGTCGAAGATCTCATTCTCGTGCCGATCGAGTAACGCCTGGGAAGCGAGGGCCTTCCTTACGGGAGCGTGTTGATTGACCCCTCGCGCCGCGCCTCGTAGGCCGCAATCGCCGCTTCCTGGCCGAGGATATAGCCCAGCTCATCGACACCCCCCAGCAGGCAGTGCCTGGCGAAGGCGTCGATGGGGAACTCGACCGCTCGGCCGTCGGGCAGCGTGAGCGTCTGCGCGGCCAGGTCGATGCTGACCTCGGCTTCTGGTTCGAGCCGGAACAGCTCGGCGTGAATCTCGGGCGGCACGACCACCGGCAGCAGCGAGTTCTTCAGCGCGTTCTGGCGGAAGATGTCGGCGAACGAGGTGCTGACGACCGCCCGGAAGCCGAATTGGGCGAGCGCCCAAGGCGCGTGCTCGCGCGAGCTGCCGCAGCCGAAGTTGTCGCCGGCGAGCAGAATCGCGGCCCCGCGCGCCCGCGGCTGGTTCAGGATGAAATCCGGCTTCGGCCTGCCCTCGGCGTCGTAGCGCCAGTCGCAGAAAAGCCCTTCCCCCAGGCCCTCCTTGGTGGTGACCTTCAGGAAGCGCGCCGGGATGATCTGGTCGGTGTCGATGTTGGCGACCGGCAGCGGAACGACGCGGCTGGTGAGCTTGGTGAACGGCTTCATAAGAGGGTCCTCACGTCGGTGACCACGCCGGTGACGGCGCAGGCGGCGGCCGTCAGCGGGCTGGCCAGCAGCGTCCGCCCGCCCTTGCCCTGGCGGCCTTCGAAATTGCGGTTGCTGGTGGAGACGCTGTATTGGCCGGGTTCGAGCTGGTCGCCGTTCATGGCGATGCACATCGAGCAGCCGGGCTGGCGCCACTCGGCGCCGGCGGCGCGGAAGATCTCGTCCAGACCCTCGGCTTCGGCCTCGCGCTTGACTCGCTGCGAGCCGGGCACCACCAGCGCGCGCACCCGCGGGTTCACCCTGCGCCCCTTGAGCACCGAGGCGGCCTGGCGCAGGTCGGCCAGCCGGCCATTGGTGCAGCTTCCGATAAAGACCACGTCGATGGGACGACCTAGCAGCGGCTTGCCGCCCTCCAGCCCCATGTACGCCAGCGCCTTGCGGAGCGATTCCGGATCGGCAGCCTGGGCGGGATCGGGAACCGGCGCGGTGATCGGTATGCCCATGCCCGGGCTGGTGCCGAAGGTGATCATCGGTTCAAGCTGATCCGCGTCCAGTACGATCTGCCGGTCGTAAGCGGCGCCCTCGTCGGTGGGCAGTTGCCGCCAGCGCGCCAGGGCTCGATCCCAGCCGGCGCCGCGCGGCGCGAACGACCGCCCGCTGAGGTATTCGAAGGTGGCCTCGTCCGGCGCGACCAGCCCGGCGCGCGCCCCGGCCTCGATCGACATGTTGCACACCGTCATCCGCTCCTCCATCGCGAGGGAGCGTATGGCGTCACCGCAGTACTCGAACACGCAGCCGGTGCCGCCGCCGGCGCCGATGCGCGCGATCAGCGCCAGGATGATGTCCTTGGCGGTAACGCCCGGCCGCAGCAGCCCCTCCACGCGCACCTGGTACGTTTTGGGCCGGCGCTGGAGCAGGCACTGGCTGGCCAGCACGTGCTCCACCTCGCTGGTGCCGATGCCGAAGGCCAGCGCGCCGAAAGCGCCGTGGGTCGAGGTGTGGCTGTCGCCGCAGACCACGGTCATGCCCGGCTGCGTCAGGCCCAGCTCCGGCCCGATCACGTGCACGATGCCCTGCCGCTCGCTGCCCAGGCTGTAGCAGGGGACGCCGAACTCGCGGCAGTTGGCCTCAAGCTGGGCCACCTGCTTGGCCGAGACCGGGTCGGCGATCGGCAGCACCGGCTCAATGGTCGGCACGTTGTGATCGGCGGTCGCCAGCGTCAGATCGGGGCGGCGGATCGTCAAACCGCGCCCGCGCAGCCCGTCGAAGGCCTGCGGCGAGGTCACCTCGTGAACCAGGTGCAGGTCGATGTAGACGAGCGCCGGCGCGTCCGGCTGCTGGGCCACCACGTGGGCGTCCCAGATCTTCTCGATGATAGTGCGGCTCATGCTAAACCTCCGCGACAACCGCGGCGCCCACTTCTTCGGTCGTCGCCGGCGCACCGGCTGGCTTCAGGTCGGCGGTCACTGTGCCCTTGTTGAGCACGGCCTCGACGGCGGCGTTCACGGCGGCGGCCTCTTGCTTCAATCCGAAGCTATATTCCAGCATAGCCGCCACCGAGCCGATCGCGCCCAGCGGGTTGGCTTTGTTCTGCCCGGCGATGTCGGGCGCCGAGCCGTGCACCGGCTCGTAGAGGCCGGTCCAGGCGCCCGAGGGCTTCCGCTCGCCGATCGAGGCCGACGGCAGCATGCCGATCGAGCCGGCCAGCACCGCGCCTTCGTCGCTCAGGATGTCGCCGAACATGTTCTCTGTCAGAACGATATCGAAACGGCGCGGGTTCAGGATGAGCTGCATGGCGCAGTTATCCACCAGCAGGTGGTCCAGCGCGACGTCGGGGAACTCCGCCGCCACCTCGGTCACCACCTTGCGCCAGAGCTGGGAGTTCTCCAGCACGTTCGACTTATCGACGCTGGTGACCTTGCGCCGCCGGCCGCGCGCGAGATGGAAAGCCATGCGCGCCACCCGCTCGATCTCCGGGCGCGTGTAGACCATGGTGTTGACCGCGCGCGCGTGGGCGCCCTCGCCGGAGATGCCGCGCGGCGTGCCGTAGTAGATGCCGCCGGTCAGCTCGCGCACGATGATCATGTCGGTGCCCTCGACCAGCGCGTTCTTGAGCGGCGAGGAATCGAGCAGCGCGGCGTAAGCGCGCACCGGCCTCAGGTTGGCGAACACGCCCAGCGCCTTGCGTATGCCGAGCAGGCCCTTTTCGGGGCGCTTCTCCGGCGGCGCGTTGTCGAACTCGGGCAGGCCGACGGCGCCCATCAGCGTGGCGTCGGCCGCCAGCGCCAGCTCGAGCGTCTCGGCCGGCAGCGGCGTGCCGGTCTTGTGAATGGCGACGCCGCCGAGCAGCGCCTCTTTCAGGTTCAGCGTGTGATGGTACTTCCGAGCGACGTGCTCCAGGACGCGCACCGCTTCGCGGGTGACTTCGGCGCCGATGCCGTCGCCGGGCAGAACGAGAACATTTAGGTTCATTGTCCGGCGGCCACCGCGCCCGCGCCGGCCAGCGCCCGCCGGACGATGGCGGCGATCTCCTCGTCGAGCACGCCTTTCTTGCGGTCGGCGAAGGCGGTGAACCGCTGGTAGACCAGGTCCAGCTCCTCGCGGGTGAGCGTGAGACCCAGGTCCTGGCAGCGCTTGTTCAGCGCGTGGCGACCGCTGTGCTTGCCCAGCACCAGCTTGCTCTCGGGCACGCCGACCGTCCGCGGATCCATGATCTCGTACGTCGTGCGCTCCTTGAGGAAGCCGTCCTGGTGGATGCCGGCCTCGTGGGCGAAGGCGTTGCGGCCCACGATGGCCTTGTTGGGCTGCGGGCCAAAGCTGATCAGCTCGGTGAGCAACTGGCTGGCCGGGTAAAGCTGCTCGGTGACGATGCCGGTCTGGTAGGGCAGCATGTCCTGGCGTATCTTGATGGCCATGACCACTTCCTCCAGAGCGCAGTTGCCGGCCCGCTCGCCGATGCCGTTGATGGTGCACTCGACCTGCCGCGCGCCGGCCTGCAAGCCAGCCAGCGAGTTGGCCGCCGCCAGGCCGAGGTCGTTGTGGCAGTGCACGCTGACGATGGCCGAGTCGCCCAGCGCCCGGGCGACCGCGCCGATGACCGGGCCAAAATCCGCCGGCAGCGAGTAGCCCACCGTATCCGGCAGGTTCACCGTCCCGGCGCCGGCCGCCACCACCGCCTTGGAAATCTCGATCAGGTAGTCGATCTGGGTGCGGGTTGCGTCTTCGGCCGAGAACTCGACGTCATCGGCGTGGCGGCGGGCCAGTTCGACCGCCGCTACCGCCTGCTCCAGCACCTGCTGGCGCGATTTGCGCAGCTTGTACTTCAGGTGAATGTCGCTGGTGGCGATGAAAGTGTGAATGCGAGGCCGCCGGGCAGGTTCCAGAGCGCGGGCGGCGCGTTCCACGTCGAGTGTGCAGGCCCTGGCGAGTGCCGCCACCCGCACCGACGGAAATTCGCGGCTGACCGCCTGGACGGCCTCGAAGTCGCCGTCCGAGGCGATCGGGAACCCGGCCTCGAGGATATCGACGCCGAGTTCGGCCAGCTTGCCGGCCATGCGGAGCTTCTCCGCCACCGTCATGCTGCATCCGGGCGACTGTTCGCCGTCCCGGAGCGTGGTGTCAAAAATGTAAACGCGATTATTCATGGCCTGTGCGGGGCCACCGGTAAAGAAGCCGCCGCCCGCGCTCTGGTTGTCGTACCCGAAGCCGGCCTGTTTCTCCGGCGATCCGGGCTACCTGCCCATTATGCCGGGGAGCGACCCGATTAGGCAAATTTATCTTTTTTGCCTCTACAATAAACTTGACTCATCGCATAAGCCGCGTTAATATTAGGGCCAGTAAGCATATGGAGTTCTACCTGCTCGCAACCTTCCTCCAGGTGGCCGCCGAGAAGAGTTTCTCCCGCGCGGCCGAGAAGCTGCGGCGCACCCAGCCGGCCGTTTCACTGGCCATCCAGCGGCTGGAGACCGAGCTGGGCGAGAAGCTGCTCGACCGCTCCGGCCGCGAGATCCTGCTGACCGACGCCGGCCGCCTGGTGCTGGACTACGCGCGGCGCTTCGAGAACCTGCGCCGCGACCTGGAGACGTCGCTGGCCGAGCTGCGCGACAACGCCGCCGGGCGGCTCATCATCGGCGCCAACGAGTCCTCGGCCCTGTACCTGTTGCAGCACATCCAGCGCTACCGCCGCCTGTACCCCAAGGTGAAGGTCCAGGTGCGGCGGTGCCTGTCGAGCCGCATCCCGGCGCAACTGATCGACGGCGACCTGGAGCTGGGGGTGATCAGCTACGACCCCGCCGACGACCGGCTGGTCGCCGCCGTCATCTACACCGACCACCTTTCTTTCGTAGTCTCGCCCAGGCACCGCTTCGCCGCTCGCAAGTCGGTCTCGATCGCCGAACTGGGGATGGAAACATTTGTGGCCCACAATGTTATATCGCCCTACCGCGAGCGCGTGCTCGGCGAGTTCCAGCGGCACAAGGTGGCGCTGAACATGGACGTGGAGATGCCGACGGTGGAGACGATCCGCCGCATGGTGCAGCGCAACGAGGGGGTGGCCTTCCTGCCGCGGATGTGCGTCGAGCAGGAGGTGCGCCAGAAGACGCTGTGCGAGGTCGAGGTCAAGGAGCTGCACATCGAGCGCCAGATCCGCCTGGTCCACCCCGCCCGCCGCGCCCTCAGCCACGCCGCCCGGGCGTTCCTGGACCTGGTAAAAGGGAGGCAGGAGGCCTGACGATGCATCAGCTCACCAGCCAGATCTCCAGCAGAGGGCGGGTCACTTTCCCGAATGACTGGTTGCGAGCCTATTCCCCCTAACCTGCTTGCCCGCTTTACGGATGCAGTTAAGGCACTGGAGCACAG
>JBBTDS010000394.1:0-11274 GCA_038060875.1 Acidobacteriota bacterium
TCCAGGCCCGAGGGATCGACCATGAAGTAGGCCTTGCCCTTGGCGAACAGCGCGACCTTCTCCAGGTAGGCGCGGTTGACGTCCTGGCCGAGGCCGACGGTGGAGATGGTGACGCGGCTGGCGGCGGCGTCGCGGGCCAGCGTCAGGCTGTCGCCCTCTTCGGAAATGCCATCGGTCAGCAACACGACGTGCTTGTAAACAGCCCGCGTCGGAACGATGCGGCGGTAGGCCTCCTGCAAGGCTGGCGCTATCTGGGTGCCGCCGTCGGGCATGACGCCGGCCACCATGCGCTTGATCAGGCTGCGGTCTTCGGCCTTGCGGATCGGCACCGCCCAGTGGAAGGAGTTGTCGAAGATCAGCACGCCGACCTGGTCGATCGGGCGCAGGTTCTCGATCACGCCGATAGCCGCCATCCGGGCCAGCTCGATCTTCCTGCCTTCCATCGAGGAGGACTTGTCGAGGATCAGCACCACGCAGGTGCCCTCGGGCGTGCGCGGCGGCGCCAGCCTGGCGGGCAGGGCGCGCTCCAGCGGATCCTCCGCCTGCGCCTGCTTGTGTTCCACGTAGACGTTGTTCTCGCCGCCGATGACGAGCAGGCCGCCTCCCTGCTTGACGAATCCCTCAACCTGGGCTTTACCGGCCGGCGGCACCGCTTCCAGGTCCCAGTTGTTGAGGACCAGAATCTGGAAGTCGGCGAGGTTCTCCGGCGGCCCGGCCGGCGCGAGCACGAGCTCGAACTGCGCCGCTTCGAGCACCTTGCTCAAGTGGACCTCGGCGCCGGGCGGGTCCTTGGTGAGGAAGAGGACTTTGGGCCGGCGCAGCGTGAGCGCCTGGGCGAACCGGACTTCGCCGAGTTCGGGCGCGCGGATGGCCCCGGCCAGGTCGATGGCGCCGGGCGTGGCCAGCCGCGCATGCACGCGCACCTGATTGAGGCCCCGCTCCAGCGTCACCTGGCTGGTGCCGAGCACTTTGCCTCCGGCGGCGATCTCCACCACGGCGGCGGCGGAGCGGGGCGAATGCAGAGTGACATCGATGGGAAACTGCTCGCCGGTGAAAGCGACCGCGGGCAGGCTGGCCGACTCCAGCCGGAGCTCGGGACGGCGGCGGCCGGCCAGCGCGAAGGTGTCGATGGGGATGCCCAGTTGCCTGGCCTGCCAGGCGGCGCGCGCGGCGCTGCCCTGGTTTTCATGGCCATCGGAGATCAGCGCCAGGCGCGGCACCAGGCCGGCCGGAAGCTGCGCCATGCCCTCGCGGATGGCCGCCTCGAGGTTGGTGCCGCGGCCGGCTTCGCCGCCGGTGGGCTGGAGCTTCCAGCCCTTCGCGCGTTCCCCCGGTCCGGGCGCGCGAGTGGCGGCCGCGAAGGGGATTACCTGCGCCCAGTGGCGGCCGCGCGAACCTTCGATGCGAGTGGCGAGGCCGGAGGCGCGCTCCAGGTCCTGCGGCGACAGGCTGGCGGAGGTGTCGGCCAGCACCGCCAGCGCCATCTTGGTTTCCTGCACCGTGACCGAGGGCGCGGCCAGCGCCAGCAGGATGGACGCCAGCGCCAGCGCCTTCAAGATCAGCGCGCCGCGGCGGAGACTGCTTCGCCAGCGCCAGGCGGCCCAGGCCAGCGGCAGCCCGGCCAGCGGGAGGAGCCAGAGGCGCTCGAAGCTCATGAGCGGGCTCCTTCCGCTCGCTGACGCTCGCGCCCCGGCGCTTCCGCTCGCTGACGCTCGCGGCTCAGCAGAGCCCACAATCTACCGAGCCGCGACCGTGAGGGAGCGGCCCCCACCATCCGCCAGCGGCCGAACAGCAGCCATTCGATCAGCAGCACCAGGCCGCCGGCCAGCGCCAGCCACGGCCACGATTCCACGTACGGCGTTCCCGTCGCGGCCGCCGCCGGCAGGCCGCGCCTGACCTTCAACGGCGGCTGCCAGCGCGACTCGGCCACCTGCGGGAGGTTCAACGAGTACACCAACTCGCTCGCGCCGGTGAGAATCCGCACCGTGCCCGAGGTGGCGGCGAAGAAGCGCACGCTTCCCTCCTGAATGGTGTACGGCACCGGGCTGCCATCGTCGGCCTGAACGCGCAGGTCTTCCGGCTGGGCGCCGGCTTCCAGCTCGACATTCACCGTCCCGGCGCTGCCGGCATGGGCCTCCCAACGGCGAAAGACTTCGGGCGCCATCCAGCGCAGGATGTTGGCGAACAGCAACGGTGTGGCCAGCTCGTAGCGCATCGCCGAGCGCCCCGGGTGGAAGCCCAGCACCACCGTCTTGAACTTGCCCTCGCGAGCCACAATCACCGGGCCGCCCTCGGCCTCGGCGACGGCAACGTCGCCCGCGGCCGCCTGGTAGACAGCCGTCTCATCCAGGCGCAAGTCTTGCGTGCGAATGCCGGCGGCCAGCGGGTGATCGGAACGCCAGCGCGTCAGGGTCACGTTGCGCAGCGTGGCGCGCAGCGCCGCGGGCGACGCCTCGGCGGGCGGCTCGATCCAGATCGCGTGGCTGCGCGAGGGCGGTGCGGCCCGGATCCGATCAAGAATGACAACGTCGGACGTGGCGGCCGGGTCGCACTGCTGCGGTTTCCTGAACTCGGCGCGGACCCACGGGTTGGCCAGCAGCACCGGGCGCAGCAGCTCGGGCCGCTCCGAGCAGACCATCACCCGCAGCAGCCCCAACGGAGGCAGCTCCAGCTCGGCGCGGTCATCCGCGGGGAACGCGTCTCCGCCCGCCAGGCTCACGTTGAGCCAGCCGGCCGCGCGGGTGCGCAGTTCAAAGCGGGCGTTCTGCTCCGATGCGGGCGCCAGCACGAGCTCCTGCGTCCCCGCCGGAGCGCCGCCGAACTGAACCGACAGCAGCGCCTTGCGAGGCGCGGCGCCGTAGTTGCGCACCGAGACAAAGATCGCCCAGAGGGCCGGGTCGGCGGCGGACCGGCGCAGGCCGATTTTGCGCAGCCCGCAGTTCTCGACGTTGGCGGCCACCGGCAGCACCCGCAGGTTCGACGGCGGCGCCAGCGGCGCGCCAGCCTCGTCTTCAAGGATCCGCGCCGACCCCACGAATACGACCTCGCCTCCGGTGGCGCCGTGCAGTTTCTGCGCCTGGGCGGCGAAGGCGAAAGCCTGCGCGAGATGGAGCGCGGTGGCGCCGGGACGCGACTGGGCGATGGCCTGCTCGACGACCCGGCGGTTCGTCTCAAAGGAAGTGGCCGGGGTGGCCAGCGCATCGGCGCGAACCACCATCACGCGGTCGCCGGCGGGCAGGGCACGGACGTAAGCGCGCGCCAACGCCCGCGCTTCATCCATGAGCGTGCCCCTGCCGGAGCGGGCGGCCATCCAGGCGCCGGTATCGAGGATGAGGACGTGATCGCGGGCGGCGGGGCCGCGCGAGCCCAGCCGGAGCTGGGCCAGGGCCAGCAGCAACAGGGCGATGCCGGCCAGTTGCAGCGCGAGCGACAGCGGCTGCTGGATGCGCCGCCGGCGCTTCTCCGGCGCCCGTTGGGCCGCCACCCAGAACCGCAGCGTGGCCACCGTCTGGCGCCGCCGCGAGCGATCAAGCAAGTAGAGCGCCACCACCAGGGCGGAGGCGCCGCCGGCGAGCGCGAGGAACTGGGCCAGGGTGAGGTTGGCGAGGAACATCACTCGATTCCCCCCGCCAGCGTCAGCGGGCCGAACAGCGTCTCTTCGATCTCCATCGAGGTCGAGACGCTCACGAAGCGGCCGCCGTTGCGCAGCGCCACTTGCCGCACGTTGCGTATGTAGGCGTCGTAGGCGGCCGCGTACCGCTCGCGCGCGTGCGCGTCAAAATCCAGCTCCAGCCCCGCGCCGGTTTCGGCGTCCACCAGCTCGAGCTGGCCGTCCCAGGGCGGGCTGCGGTCCTCCGGGGCCCAGAGCTGGACGAGCAGCAGCTCGTGGCCGAAGTCGGCCAGGTACTGGATCGCCTTCTCGCAATCGCCGTCGGCCAGGAAGTCGGAGATGACGATCAACAGGCCGCGGTCGCGGTAGCGGGAGAGGAACTGCCGGGACACCTCGAAATAGTCGGTGCGGCCCGCCGGCCGGAGCTGGGTGAGGAACTCCACCGCCGGGGCGAAGCGGTGGCGGCCGCCGGCGCAGCGAAAGCTGTCGGTGAGCTGGTCGGTGAAGGGCAGCAGGACAATCCGGTCCAGCCGGACCAGGCCGATGTAGCAGAGCGCGGCCGCCAGCTTGCGCGCATGGTCGAACTTGGAACGGGCGCCGGTGGTCATCGAGGCGCTGGTGTCCAACAGGAGGCGCACCGGCGTGTGCGGCTCGATGCGGAAGATCTTCAGGAAGAGCTTCTCGAAGCGGAGATAGGCGCGCCAGTTGACCGCGCGCAGGTCGTCGCCGTAGTGGAAGTGGCGGTGGTCCACGAACTCGTGGCCGGCGCCGGGGAAGCGCGAGATGTTATGGCCGCCGATCAGGCCGGGAAAGGACTTCTGCCAGCGGAGGGCCAGCCGCTCCAGCCGCTCCAGGAATTTCTGATCGACCAGTGGCTCGTCGGGCATCTTCGCGGTACTGCCTGTGTGCTGCTATGCAGCCGCCGCGCGCGCGGCCACGCTGCGGACTATCTCGGTCAGGATGCTGTCCGCCGTCTGCCCGTCGGCGTGAGCGTCGAAGTTGAGAATGAGGCGGTGGCGGAGAACGGCGGCGGCGACGTGCTGGATGTCCTCGACGCTAAGGTGATACCGCCCGCGCATCAGGGCCAGCATCCGCCCGCACTCCACCAGCGCCTGCGCCCCGCGCGGCGAGCTGCCGTAGCGGATGTACTTCCGCGCCAGCTCGTGCGCCTGGGAATGGTCCGGCTGCGTGCTCAACACCAGATCGACGGCGAATTCCTGCACGTGAGCCGCCGCCAGAACCTCGCGGCACACCGAGCGAACCTCGAGGATGGACTGCCGGTCCATCACCCGCTCCACCAGGGGTTCCTCCTTCTGGATCGTTCGCTCGACGATCAGGCTCAGCTCGCTGCGCGAGGGATACTGCACCAGGATCTTCATCAGGAAGCGGTCGAGCTGGGCCTCGGGCAGCGGGTAGGTGCCCTCCATCTCGATCGGGTTCTGGGTGGCCATGACCAGAAATGGAGCTTCCAGCTCGTGGGTGGTGGTGCCGCTGGTGACCGTGCGCTCCTGCATGGCCTCCAGCAGGGCGGACTGGGTCTTCGGGGTAGCGCGGTTGATCTCGTCGGCCAGCACCAGGTTGGCGAAGATCGGACCGGGCTGAAAGCGCAGCCCCTTGGCGCCGCGGTCGCTGGTTTCGATGATCATGCTGCCGACGATGTCGGCCGGCATCAGGTCCGGCGTGAACTGGATGCGCGAGTACTTCAGGTGCAGGGCGCGGGCCAGCGTGCGCAGCAGGGTCGTCTTGCCCAGGCCCGGCACGCCCTCCAGCAGCGCGTGGCCGCCAACCAGCAGGCAGATCAGCACCCCATCGACCACATCCTGCTGGCCGACAATGATCTTGCCGATCTCCCGCCGCACCCGGTCTAGCCGCGAAACCGCTTCCTGGACACTCGCCTCAGCCTGCACCTTTCCATTGTACGCGATAGGTGGGGAAAGCCTCCTGGCTTGCCGCCGCTCAGGCTCTGGACAGCCCCGAGCGGTGCATCAGGGCGCGCTCGCCCATGTGGTGCGCCAGCCCGCCCAGCACACAGGACATCTCCTCCAGCGCCCGGCGCGCCTGCGGCGGGTGGAGCCGCCGCGTTAGCGTGTACCAGAACTGCATGAGGCGGAAGTCCAGCATCAGCATGCGCTCGTTGACCCCGTCGGGAGTGAAGCGCAAGGCGGCCGTGTGGCGAAGCAGGTAGCTCAGGATACGGTAGTCGCGCAGCAGGAGCCTGCCAAGAGGATCGAAATGGTCCGGGGCCGCGTCGGTCTGCAAAGCCGAGTGAACTTCGGGAAAGCTGAGCCGGTTCGCGGTCGCCGCCTGGCGGGCGTAATCGCGGCCCGACTTCGACTTGAGAATCGAGCGGCAGTTACGGCGGAACCAGTAGACGAGGAGTACCGACGCGAAGAGGCCGATCAGCAGATCCGACAACATCGTTTTGTTTTCTTAGGATAGCACTCGCTTGCGAGCGCGAGCAAACACCATGTCCCCAGGTTTGCGGCGGCGTTGGCGGCAGTAAGCGAAGTAGAGGCCTGCATAAGTGGTCGTGACGTAGTCCGCTTCGGCGAAGCCAAAACGGCGCGCGGTAGCGTCGATCCACTCCGGCCGGCCTTCCAGCTCCAGGAACACCCCGACGGGCGTCTCGTCCAGAGTAACCAGCCCGGAATGGCCCGGCTGGGCGTACTCGGCGCGGAACTTCTCGTAGCGGAAGACCGGCCGGAATCCCAGGCGCGCGAAGATCTGCCCGAGCGCCCCGGCGTCGGCGACCTCCAGTTCCAGTTCCTCGCGGGACTTGTGTTTGGCAAAGACCGCGGGCCCCTTGAAGGTGAGGGTATGCACGCGGCCGCTGCGGCGGAGGCGGACCAGCGAGCCGGCGGCGAACAGGTCGCGCGAAGGGGTGTCGAATATCGTGTTGGCTTCGAAGGTCCTCCGCCGCGCGAGGCGGAACCCGGCCCGCTTGAGCAGCCGCCGTCCCTGCGCGGCGCTGCTCAGCCGCAGTTTGATCTCGGTCTCGCGTTTGGAGCGCCCTCCGGCCATTGGTAGCATTGTACTAAGACGAATTCCGCGTCGAGAGAGCAGCGACAGATGAACGCATTCCGGTTGGACGGAAAGCTCGCGCTGGTCACCGGGGCCAGCCGGGGGATCGGGCTGGGCATCGCGCGGGCGATGGCCGGCGCGGGAGCGGACCTGATTCTGGTGGCCCGCAACCCGGCGGACCTGGAAAGCGCGGCCGCCGGTCTGCGCGAAGGGGGCCGCCGGGTCGCCCGGTGTCCTTTTGACCTGAGGGAAACCGGGAAAATACCCGGCTGGTACGACGAAGTGGTCAGCGAGCACGGCCGGCCGGACCTCCTGGTCAACGCGGCCGGCATCACCCGGCGCTCGCCGGCCGAGGAGACGTCGATGGCTGACTGGGACGACACCATCGCCGTCAACCTCACCGCGGTGTTCCTGCTCAGCCAGGCTTTTGCCCGCCACTCGATCGCCGCGGGCGCGTGCGGCAAGATCATCAACATCGCCTCGCTGATGACGGCCGCTGCCCGGCGGACCACCGCCGCCTACGCGGCCTCCAAGGGCGGCATCGGCCAACTGACCAAGGCGCTGGCGGTGGACTGGGCCGACAAGGGAATCCACGTCAACGCGGTGGCGCCGGGCTACATTGCCACCGCGCTCACCGAGCCGCTGTGGCGGGACCCGGAGTTCGACGCCTGGGTCAGGAAGCGGTGCCCGCTGGGCAGATGGGGCACGCCGGACGACGTTGCCTCCACGGCCCTGTTCCTGGCCGCGCCGGCCGCCGACTACATCACCGGCCAGGTGATCTACGTGGACGGCGGCTGGCTGGCGACGTTCTAGGCCCCCACGGCCCGCGTGAGAGATAATGGACCTGACGCGCGCCCGTAGCTCAGGTGGATAGAGCGGCTGGCTTCGAACCAGCAGGCCGGGGGTTCGAGTCCCTCCGGGCGCGCCAGGAAGGAGCCTCTATGAGAAAGGCGAGTTGGTGTCTGCTTCGGGCGGTAGTTCCGCTGGCTCTCGTTCTAACCGTCATGCCGGCGTCCCCGGAGCAAGTTCCGCCAGGGGGCCCGCAGTCTTCCCCAGCCGTCTGCCGCGAGCCTTCGATCGAACTCTCCTTCGAGTCGCTCGTCCAGGGCGCCGCGGCGGGAGCCGGACCGGAAGCCCCCGCAGTTTTTCTGGCCTCCGCGCCGGAAGACCTTGCCTCTTTCGCGCACTACCTGGATGCCCAGCACCAGCAGGTGCTCGCCAAGGTGGACTTCGCCGCTTACGTCGTCCTGACCGTCTTCGGCGGACCGAAAGAGGGCGGCAATTACACCCTCACGGCGCAGCGGGTGTCCGTGGAGGCCGGGCAATTGTGGGTGGTAGCTGGCTTGCAGTCGCGAGAGCTTCCGGGGCCCGGCCCTGCCAACGCCTACCACATGCTGGCAGTGCCGAGGGCGGAGTTCGGCGACTCCGTTCCGTCCTCCTGGGTCTTGCTGGATGACCGGGGCCAGATCGTGGCGACGGCGGGCGTGCCCTCCGGCGGGCTGGTGTTTCAATCGCTGGGGCAGGGAGCCCCGGTGGCCTCGGCGCCTAAGACGCCCGCGGTGCACCTGGCTGCGCGAAAGGATGATTTTGCGGTCTTTGAACGGTTCCTCGACCCGGAACACCAGAAGGCGCTCGCCCGGGTGGATCTGTCGTCTCAGGTTGTCGTGGCGGTCTTCCGGGGAGCAGTAGGAACCAGCGGTTCTTCCGTTACGGTGCAGCGGGTCTCGCAGGAAACCGGCCGGCTCCGCATCGTCGTTCGCTTGGAAGACCCGGCTCCTGGCTCGTTCGTCCTCCCTGCCTTCACGAGCCCCTATCATGTCGTGCTCGTGCGGCGCGGGGCCTTGGGTCCCTCTGTTCCGTCATCCTGGACCCTGGTTGACAGTCAGGGCCGGACGCTGGCCCAGCATCCGTGAATCGATGGGAGGGGCCGGGCGGGCCCGGCCCCTGGGGAACGGCTCCCGATCCTACGGACCGGCTGCGGTGATCGTAACCGTAGTCGAGCCGACGGCGCCGTTGAAGCCGTCAACAATAATGTAGTAGGTACCAGCGGGCCGGTTGTCGAAGAAAATCGGCCCGTTGATGGTGTGCCCGAGTGCGGTGTACGTCACCGGGTCAGCGCTGCATCCGGCTCCGGTAAGCTGGACGAGGTGCAGGTCCAGACCCGCGTTGGTGTCCGAAAGAGTTATGTCCTTCATGGTGGTGAGCGTGAGCTTGATCAAGCCCTCGCGGCCAGACTGATCGAAGACCCAGCCGGTATACCCGTCAAAGTACGTCCCGCCGTTGGCGGTGTTGACCGCCGCGGTCTGGGTGCCGGAGACAGAAACGGTGCGGAGTGTTTCGCCGGCGCAGAAGTTGGGCATGGTGGTGGCGTTGTTGAACGACCAGGCGGCGCCGAGGAAAGTGCCCGGCCAACCTCCGGCAGAGCTGAACAACTTGACGACTATGTCGTAGGTGCCCGTCGCCGGGGCGACGAACTGGACCATCTCCCAGGCGTTGGGGACGCTGATCGACGAGCCGACGACGGTCACGTTATTGGGGGCGATCACGTAGAGGTCGATGTCGGCCCCGAGTATGTCCGGGCCGGCTCCGCCAGTGGACCAGGAGTCCCAGGCGATGGCCACCCGCACCTGGTTTCCGGCCGTCGCAGTGAACTTGTTGTCGAACCGGCGGCAATTCGCGCCCCCGACCGGCGCGCAGGATGATACGAAGTTGGCGGGAGTAAGCGGGAAGCCTGCGGCGCTGTCGTTTGCGAAGCGAGTGTTTTTGTACGTGTCGTCGGCGACAGTGGCAACCACCGAGCCGACGCCGTCCCGGGTGGTGCCGGGCTCGATGTCATGCCAGGCGGAAGCGAGGATGGCGGCCTTGTTGGCCTCCGGCCAGATGCGCTGCCCGGGCTTGCGGTTTAGCATCTGGGTCACTACGCCGGCCACGCTGGGGGATGAGAAGCTGGTGCCGCTCACGCCCGCGGGGGTCAGGTGGTCGCCGCCCAGGTGGTCCGTGGTTCTGACGTTTTCGCCCACTGCCACCACCTCCGGCTTTTGCTGTCCGCTCGGCGGATCCACGTACTGCGAGAACCCGCTCATGCCGTCCCCGGACCAGAAGCCGCCGTTGAGGTCATACTGGGAGCCCACCGTGATGACGCTCCAGGCTATGCCGGGTGACGACACGAAGCGATCGGTGGGGCAACCGCCAATCTGATTGCCAGCCGCGATGGTAAAGGTGTGCCACAGGTTCTTCACGGCCCAATCGATGTAACGGCCCATGAACTCCTGGGCGCCAGCACCACAAGTGGTGCCCCAGCTCATGTTGGTCACCCCGGCGCTGTTGCCAATGGCCCACTCGGCCGCCTCCACCAAATTGGTGTTGGAGAAATCCTGGCTGTTGGCGCTGAGGATGACCTGGGCGTTGGGCGCGTTGCCTCGGTACAAAGCGTGAGTGGAGGAAATCATCCCCGCCACCATCGTGGCGTGGCCGCCGCCGGAGCCGGTGTTTTTGCCCACAGTACACATCGCATTCGGGTCGGAACACCAGAAGAGCACGGGATGGGTCGCGTTGTTGAGGTAAATGTTACCGTCGGCGACCCCGCCGGGCTCGTGGACCGCCGGGCGCGAGGACGCCCCGGCGCCCAGGTTGGCCCCCGCCCACACCCGGTGGGAGCGAAGCGTGGTGGCGGCATCGTCCGAGAAGGTCGTAAAGTCCGCCTGCCCGTAAATGGCCGCCACGTCCGGATGCTTCGACAGCCGCCGGAGCTGGCCCGGGTTGAGCTTGGCGAACACCGCCGGACCATATTTCGGCGCGCGGCTCGCGGCCCCTGCGCCGCGCAGTTCGTTCAACACTCCCTGCGTTTTGCCAGCCATGTACTGCTGTACCGCTGCCAAGTACGCCGAATAGGCGCCTGGGAGCTCCTCGTCGGAAACTTGGGGCCGGCCAAACGGGGGATCGGCTGCCTTCACCCAGATGGCCACGGGGATCTCGTTGTCCCCGCGTCCACCGGCCGCTTCCGCCCTCACCATCTGACCGTGAAGGGATGGGTCGAGCTTGCCGTATTTCTGTTCCCGGGCGCGCGCCTCAGCCGCCTCAGCGGCGGCCGGATCAACTGCTCTGCCTTGGGCATCCAAGCCCACCAGGTAAGCCTCGCCCGTGCCCCGGTCGACCACCTTGGCGACATCGAGAGTGACCCCGGTCACCGGGTAGCTTAGGGTTACCCGATCGCCGACCTCGAGAGCTCCAACGGGGAGGCCCTTCGAGTGGGCCACAGCGTCCAGGAACTGGAAGTCCAGGCGCTGTTGCGCGATGCCGCCTACTTGCCACACCAGTACTGCTGCGCCAAGCAGCGCAGCTACCATGCTTATGCGTTTCAACTTATACACGTCTTCTCCTTTTTTTTCTGTGAGTTTAGGTGTCGTGCCCAGCCCAGATTCGTTGCGTCCTAATCGTCCGCAGCCGCCGCCACGCGCTTCATGCTGATCCGTCCTTCAGGCTGTTGCACGTTCGGCTATGCTGTGTCCGCAATTATACAGCGAGTTGCCCCACAGCGCAAGATTAAAGTTGCTACTGACCTGCGATTCAGACACTGGCGAAGGGTTCGGGCGGTGCGCGGGTGCGGTTGAACGCAGCAGAGCCGGAATTGGGGAGAAGAGGCT
>JBBTDS010000395.1:0-3264 GCA_038060875.1 Acidobacteriota bacterium
CATGAGACAAGAATCTTCGCGCCGTGCAAAGAAGCGGGGATTTAGTAGTACAGGAAACCGGGCGGACAGGGTCGTGGTCAACAAGTCGAAACGAGAGCTTCTGCTCTACCAGAGCGGGAAGATGATACGGTCCTACAGAATCGCCTTGGGGAGGAATCCGGTCGGTCCGAAGCTGCGTAAGGGCGACAGAAAGACACCGGAAGGAGCCTACACCATTAGTGGGCGGAATGCGGCCAGCGCGTATCACAGGTCACTGCGCATCTCGTACCCCAACTTTGCCGACCGGATGCGGGCCCGGCGGCAAGGAGTCGATCCCGGCGGTGACATCATGATTCATGGTCTTCCCAACGGCCGGGGCTTCGTCGGCGCAGCCACTGCTGCGGCGCCCGTACCGGCGGTGAGGGCGACGCGGGACTGGCCCCCGATGTAGAATTGTGTGTCCCCCCAAGGAGGTGCTCGAATGCCGGCAGCCAGCAGGCGACAATTCATGATGACGGCGGGAGCCGTCTTGACGCAGGGCAGTCCCAATGAACGTGTCAACGTGGCCGTCGTGGGCTTCCACGGCCGCGGGCGGGCGCACTACCGGGCGTTCGCCAAGATACCCAACGTGCGCGTTAGCGTGCTGTGCGATGCCGACGAGCGGCTGTTCCCGGAGGCGGTGGCCGAAGTCGAGAAGCTGGCCGGTTACCGGCCCGCCACCGAGCCCGACATCCGGAGGCTGCTCGAGCGGAAGGACGTGGATGCCGTCTCCATCGCCACGCCGGACTATTGGCACGCGCTCATGACCATCTGGGCCTGCCAGGCCGGCAAGGACGTCTACGTGGAGAAGCCCGTCTCGTTCACCGTGGTGGAAGGGCGCCGCATGGTGGAGGCGGCGCGCAAGTACAAGCGCATCGTGCAGGCGGGGCAGAATATGCGCAGCGAGGGCAGGATGCGCGCGGCCATGCGGATGCTCCACGAAGGCAAGCTGGGCAAGGTCTACCGGGCCAAGATGGACATCGTCAAACCGCGCGGCAGCATCGGACGCGTGCAGGAGTCGTCGATCCCGCAGGGCGTGAACTGGGACCTCTACCTCGGGCCGAGCCCGTACCGCGCCTTCACCACGAACCGGTTCCACTACGGCTGGCACTTCTTCTGGGACACGTCCACCACCGATGTCGGCAACACCGGCGTCCACCATCTGGACGCGGCCCGCTGGGGGTTGAACAAGCACGTGCACCCGGTGAAGATTCACTCGACCGGCGGGTATTACGCGTGGGACTCGGACCAGGAAACGCCGAACTTCCAGGTTGGGACGCTCGAGTACGCCGACGGCACGGTGATCGATTTCGAGCTGACCAACCTGTATTCGCCGCCCACGGAAGGGTCGAACATCTACTACACCTCGGAAGGCTACCTGACGTCGGACGGCGGGTGGAAGGCCTTCCGGGGGGTGTTCGCGTCCCGGGCCGGCGCGGCCGAAGTCTCTCCCGCCGGAGTGTCCGAGCGAGCGACCAACGCCAGCTTCCCCAGGGCGACCTACACCCCGGTCCCGCCCCCGGCTGAGGAGCCGACGGTCAGCCACTTCGAGAACTTCGTCAACTGCGTCCGCTCGCGCAAGGTGGAGGACCTCTACTGCGACATCCTGGAAGGCCACATGTCGGCGACGCTGTGCCACCTGGCGAACATTTCGTACCGCACCGGGCGCAAGCTGGTCTTCGACCCGCAGACGGAGCGCTTCGTCGGCGACCGCGAGGCGGACCGATACCTGACTCGCACCTACCGCGAGCCGTACGTGCTGCCGGAGAAGGTCTGAAAAGGCGCTTGGCAGGCGAAAGCGCCTGACCGCTCCCTTTGGTCGCGGCTCGGCAAGAGGGTGGTTTCTGCTGAGCCGCGAGCACAGCGAGCGGGGCTATTGGTGGCCGCTGGGCTTCTTCTTGGTCTTCGGCACGGGGAAGGTCTCTTTCCTTGCCTCCAGCGAGCGCTCCTCGTCGTCGCTGAGGCGGTCGAAAAAGTCCAACCCCGTGCGGCGCTCAACATTCCTCACGGTGGTGGCATAGGAGTTCACCGGGTTGGTCACGTTGTCGGCATTGGGCATGATGACGGCATACATCCTCTTGGCGCCGCCCTGGCCGACAGCCAGCACCACTTTATATGTGTGCGTCGGAACGCCAACCTCTCCGTCAGCAATTGTTTCGACTTCCTGGCCCGAGAAGATCGGCCCGGTGAAGACGTAGGCGCGGCCTGACTGGCGAACGATGCTCCGCACGGCGCTCTCAAGCTGAGCCCAGCGTCCACCGTTGACGCCCTGCAATTGTGGCACGACGTTCGACATCAGAAAAGTTGTCCTGATCGCTTCCACGCTGCGATCGAAGTCCTCGGCGGGAGCCATGTGACCGCGCGAGTAACCGCTGCGCTCGTAATCCTTGTCTTTGGCGCCGGGACGGCTGAGATCCCGATCCTGGCGGAACCCGCTCGGGCGGTCAGCCGGACCGTTGAGATCGTCTTTGGAAAGCTCATAGCCGACCCAGAGCGGCACCTTGAGATCGGCGCTGTGACAAAGCTGGAAATACTGCCGGTCGGCTTGCTCCCGGTCGTCACCGGTGCAGCCGGGATTGCCGAACTTCAAACTGTCCTGCGCTTGGGCGACCGGCATGGCGAGCGCAAAAAGAGAGAGACGGAGCAATGTGTCGAACATGGGAACCTCCGCTCTCGTGTATAACGCAGTGCGGCGGGAGGCGTCCAGCGCGTTCTTCTCCGAGAGCGTCTCCTCGAAGTTCGGGAAGCGGTCCTCGCGGCTGATGTTGTGAATGAGCACGCAGTCGAGGTGGGCGGTCTGGAGATTGCGCAGGCTCTCCTTAAAGCCGATCTTGCCCAGCGGCCTGGTGGGCAAGGCGCCGTCCAGGGACGCGCCCCGACGGATCTTCCCCCTGCCGTAAGGCGCACTTTTTGACCTAACCCCTTTTCTGTGTTTCAAGCAGCCATTCGATTTCGTTCAGATGTGTACCCATGTCTATTGTAAGTGTGTTGTTGTGTTGCCGAAGGAAGTATGATATTCTGTCTCCATGTATGTCGAGTCCGTTCCCAACCGCAACTCCCCGCCCGCCATCCTCCTCCGCGAGTCCTTCCGCCAACACGGCAAGGTCCAAAAGCGCACCCTCGCCAACCTCTCTCATTGGCGCCCCGCCCGCGTGGAAGCCCTCCGCCACGCCCTCCGCGGCGACTTCGACCACCTCTCCACCGATCCCACCAGCGGCCCCGTCTTCGGCCTGCTGTTCGCGCTCA
>JBBTDS010000396.1:0-1960 GCA_038060875.1 Acidobacteriota bacterium
CTCGCGCTCTATCACTCACTTGGCAAGCTGCCGGAGCCAGAGCTTACCCATGAATTCTTCTGACGAGTCGGACGATCAATCGCTTCCCGTTGGAGCATTTCCCGTATTGTGGTAAGCTGTTCGGCCGGAAGTCGAGACTGAAGTTCGGCTGCGCGTTTTCCGATTCCCATTCCGACGAAGAAAGTATTAGTTGTCATCGGACCCTCTCGTATTCCGGAACTTGATCGCATGTGCCACTTCCCACTCGCTTCTCGATCAATCACACCAAAGTAGTATCTAGGAAAATGCTCGGAATCGATTATCAGTATCTCGATGCGTTTCTCAGATAGAGGAGCATAAATCTCATCTAAGGATGCGACAATTGCTGATTCAAGATGCGCAATCCGCGCCTTGAAATCGCCGGGCGTAATGAGGGCACGCTCTATTTCCCTGTAGGCGTCATAGGATTTAGCGGCCCTGAGGCCATTCATGGCGTAGTAGAAGCCGGCGGTACTTCCAATTTTGCAGATCTTGCTGTGTGTTGTGATTACCTTTCCTTCGCTGTTGCCCGAAGTGATTGTATCGAGGCCGTCAGCGCCCATCACAACGCTCGTGCTACCGTCTGGCGAGATATGGAAAACAGCGGCAATAGCTGTCAAAGAAACCCCCAAGAGGCTTGACACGGCCATTCAGTTCCCTCGAACTCAAGGCGGTTTGACCTGCCTGTGCGCGGCCGCCTAGACGGCTGTCGAGATCAATGGCTTTGTGGAGCCCTTCCGGACTGTTTCCTTGAAAGCTCCGACCGCCACCATATTGTACACAGAAGCACCACTGCAAGCGATTGCCAGTGCGTCGGGAAGTCGCCTTCCCGTCAGTGATGCCACGAACTTCTTGCCACTTGGCTGCATAACGCCCATCCCGTACAACTGGATTCGGCCACGCGGGCCCCAAGTCCCCATCTGGGAAGCTGAAGGAGCGGCTCGTTCCACCAGGCTCGTCTTTCAGCAGTTCACGAGCCGGCTCGCTGCGGGGCCCGCCTCGCCGGCTCGCCCCGCGCCGGCTTCCACCCGTGTTTCGCACGCTCCAGCGTGGCCAGGACCGGCTCCACGAAACTGCTCCCTGTGCCCACACTCCGGTGGAAGACCACCTTGCCGCCTGAATCGACGATCCAGTCCATGGAGATGCCCCGGATGCTCGCTGCACTTGTTCGAGCGGCATCGCAGCCGCAGCGCCCATACTGACTGCGAGGCTGCAACCGTCTCCTCACACCGGACAAGCCGCCTGCCCAGTCACAACATTTCCGTCGTCGCTAATCTCTTGAAGACACACGCCCCCAGCCGCCACCCGGCAGCCAAGCCTTGACAGTCGGCTTTACTCTGGAATCGTGAGAAGGGCGCAGCCCAACCCCCGGCGATTGATCGGATTTCATCACTTTCTACACCTACACCGTTTTCGGCCGCCGCCCGAGCGCTCGCCGCTCAGCCCGCCCCGGCCGCGGCGCTCACCTCGCGGTGCTTCCACAGCGCCGCCAGGTAGTCGCGGTTCATGCGGGCGATCGTCTCCAGCTTGATGCTCTTGGGGCAGACCGCTTCGCACTCGGCGATGTTGGTGCAGGAGCCGAAGCCCTCGCGGGCGCACTGGGCCACCATCTTGCGCACGCGCGCCCAGCGCTCGGGCTGGCCCTGCGGCAGCAGGCCCAGTTGCGAGATCTTGGCGGCGGTGAACAAGGCCGCCGCGGCGTTCGGGCACTGGGCGACGCAGGCGCCGCAGCCGATGCAGGCGGCCGCGTCCATCGACGCCTCGGCCGCCTCTTTGGCCACCAGGATCGAGTTGGCCTCGGGCGCACTGCCGGCCCGCGTCGAGATGTAGCCGCCGGAGGCGATAATGCGGTCGAAGGCGCAGCGGTCCACGGCCAGGTCGCGGATGAGCGGGAAAGCCCGCGCCCGCCACGGCTCCAGCCACAGCTCGTCGCCGTCATGGA
>JBBTDS010000397.1:0-17137 GCA_038060875.1 Acidobacteriota bacterium
ATCCTGTTTGGGCTCGATTTTGGCCCAAAACCGCTCGGAACTGCGAAAGTCAGGCCAGGCGCGCCTGGGCGATCAGAAGCCGGTCGAAGGGGTCGTGGTGGAGCAAGGGCAACGTCCGCACCGCCAGCGCGTGCGTCAGTGAGACCGGCAACGGCCGGAAGCCATACCGCTCCAATTCGCGCGGTAGGCAGGTCTCCGGCGGTTCGTCAAAATCGAGCCGGCCAAGAGCTGCCTTGATGGCGATCTCCCAGGCGCTGGCGGCTGCCGCCCAGCCACCAGAGCAGCACGTGCGTGTCAAGCAGCAGTCTCATCGCGGCATTCCGAAAGCATCGGCAATGGCTTCCGGCAGCGGCGCGTCAAAATCCTCTCCGATACGTATGCGCCCCTTCAACGAACCCGGTACCCGGCGCGCACGCTGGGCCGCGAGTGCCACCAAACGAGCCCTCGGCTTGCCCGCCTTGGCGATGACGATCTCGTTCCCGGCGGCGGCTTCCTCCACCAGCCTGGAGAGGTGAGCCTTGGCGGTGCGGATGTTGACGGTCTTCATCGTAAGCCCCACAACCCGACTTTCTTCACCAGCGCCTCGTAGCGCGGGTCGCCGCGAAGCGGCGCCAGGCGCGGGTCCAACTTGATCCACAGCGCCTGGGATTCGCGGGCGCGGACGGATTCTTCGAGCAGCCTCAAGGCAATCTCTTTCTCACCCACCGTGGCGAAGTGCCGGGCCATGTGCATCTTCGACTCCGGCCACTTCGCCAGATCCGTCATCCACGATCTGGCCACACGACGCGCTTCTTCTTTCTTTCCGGTAAGGAACAACTCCAGCGGCCCGGGACCCCACACCCCGCCCTGCCCGCGCAGCTCGGCGCTCTTGCGGAAGTACTTCCCCGCCTCCTCGTGCCGGCCCGCATAGCCCAGCGCCATACCCAGGTCCCACCAGACGTCGGGCTGATCCGGCTTCAGCTCCAGCGTCTTCTGGTATTGCGAGACCGCGGCGTCATACCGGCCACCCGCCAGCAGCGAAAAGCCATAGGTGTAATTGCCGAGAACCGAGAGCGGGTCCAACTCCAGGGCGCGACGCAGCTCACGGTTGGCTTCCTCCAGGCGCGCCGCCGGCAGCAGACAGGCAATGGCATAGTAGCCATGCGCTTCGGCCGAGGCGGGATTCAACTCGATGGCGCGCAACCCCTCGGCTTCGCATTCCTTCCAGTTCCAGTCGTGGAAGCCGAGCGCGAAGCAGAGGGCGGCGCGGGCTTCGCTCAGCGAAGGATCCAGGTCAATCGCTTTGCGCGCGTGCTCCTTGGCCCGGCCCCAGGCCTTCGCCGGCGGTTCGAATTCGTAGTAGCCGATCAGGCCATGGACCGTCGCCAGCAGCGCGTGGGCCGGAGCGTAGCGGTCATCCAGCGCCAGCGCCTGTTCCAGGTATTCGATCGCCTTGCGCGCACCCTCCGCCGAAAAACGGTTCGCCTGGAACCTGGCCTTGAGGTACAGGTTGTAGACCTCCAGGTTCTCCGTGTAGCGCTTTTCGAAAAGCTGTCCTGGCGGGCCGCGCAGCTCCAGGCGCAACGCGTTGACCACGGCGCGGGCGATCTCCTCCTGGACCGCGAAGACGTCCTTCTCCCGGCGCTCGTAAGTGTGCGACCAGAGCTGGTAGCCGTCGGCGACGTTGATGAGCTGCACCGTGATACGAAGACGGTCGCCAGCGCGGCGCACGCTGCCCTCCAGGACGCTGGTGACGTTCAACTGCCGTCCCACGGCGCGCACGTCCACCGGTTTGCCCTTGTATTGAAAGGTCAGGCTGCGGGCGGCGACGCGGAAGCCCTCCACGCGGGCGATGGCGTCGATCAGCTCTTCCGTCAGGCCGTCGCTGAAGTATTCATTCTCCGGATCCTGGCTGAGGTTTACGAATGGAAAGACAGCAAGCGATGGGTTCGACGGGACGTGCCGCCCCGGGACGCGCAGGAGCCACCAGCCGCCGGCGGCCAGCAGCAGGATCCCGGCGAGGGCGGCGGCAAGCCAGGCGGGGCGAAGACGGCGAGGCCTGCTCGCTGGCTGGGCCGGGACCTCGCCGGCTAGAAAGACAGGGATGTACGTACCCTTGGGGAGCTCGATGCGAACCGGGTCGGGAAGGCCGGGCCTCTGGTAGTACTCCTCCAGCCGGCTGCGCAGCCTCCGGGCCTCGACGCGGATGATCGGGTCGATGCGAGGGTCATAGTCCGCCGGGCGCCGGAAGACCTCCACCCCGAGGACAGACTCCTTCAGGCGGTTTGTCTCTCCAGCCAGGGCTTGCGAGACCAGGTGCCGCAGAAACGGCCCCAGCCTCCCCGCCTCGACAAAGCCCGCGCTGGCGAGCACCCGCTCCAGGGCGGCGAGCACTTGCTCACGGGAGGGCGCAGCAGAGCCGTTCGGCACAGAGGTCTTTCCACGTCAACAGGTTAGGTTTAGAGTATACCGTTAATCCTACCCCGCGCTACTCGTTTTTCCGGCTGGCTCGTGGCACTCTGCGATCATGATCGCAAACACAGGCAATGATCGCTACCACGGGCTGGACGCCCTGCGCGCCAGCATGATGCTGCTTGGCATTTTCATCCACACCGCCTGCGCCTACTCCAACCTGCCGGACACCTGGTGGTACTACGACCAGCGGAGGAGCGCCTTCTACGACTTCAGCGTGCTATTCATACATCTGTTCCGGATGCCGGTGTTCTACGTGATGGCCGGCTTTTTCGGGGCCCTGCTTTACGGGAGGCGCGGGCCGCTGGGGTTTATGCGCAACCGCGCCATGCGCGTGGTGGTTCCCTTGCTGGGCGGGATGCTCATCCTGTTCCCGCCTATGCAGTTCCTCGGCTCGGTGAGCTGGCACCTCAGGCACGGCGACACGGACCCGCTGGCTGGGGCGGTTGAGTTCATCGGCTCGGGACGGTTCCTGGAGCGCATCTTCCCGATGCACCTGTGGTTCCTTCAGTACCTGGTCTATCTCTCGATCGCCGCCCTGATGGCGATGCCCATCCTGGAAAGCCCTGTGGCCAGGAGATTCCGGGAGGCCAGCGGCGCGTGGTTCCGGCGCGCGGTCCTCTCCGACTGGCGGGCGGTGGTTTTCGCGCTGCCCACGCTGGCAACCATGTGCCTGCTGAAGTACGGCATACTCGAAGCGCCCCAGGATCTGGCGCCTGACGGGCAGAATCTGCTTGCCTACGGAGTGTTCTACTTTTTCGGCTGGGCGCTCTACGCGCACCGGGACCTGCTCGCCGAACTGCGGCAGGGGGCCTGGACCGCCATGGCGGCCGGAGTGGCCGCCAGCGGAGCCAACGCCTGGTTCGCCGCCGGGCAACTGGCGATCCTGCCCGCCACAAATACGCCGCTGATCCTCGGCACCGCGGCCACCGGGGCGCTGGCGTGCTGGTTTCTGATCTTCGGTTTCATCGGGCTGTTTCTGCGCTATCTCAGCCGGCCCTCGGTGGTGTTCCGGTACCTGTCGGATTCAGCTTACTGGCTGTACCTGATTCACCCGCCGCTGCTGGTCGTTCTCCAGATGGCGGTGGGCGCCATGCCGTGGTCCGCTCATCTGAAGGCCGCTTTCGTGCTGCTGGCGGCCACGCCGCTGTTGCTTCTCAGCTACCACTTTCTGGTGCGGCCGACCTGGTTGGGCGCGCTGCTGAACGGCAGGCGGCATAACCCGGGGACGGTTCCGTCTGTCCCCGGTTTTAGACGCCTGGCCTGGGACGATAGCCCGGGCGGGCGCGCACACGCAGCTTCCTGGCCACATCGGAGATGACCTCGACGCCGATCTTGCGGAAGCCCTCGTTGGGGTTGGGCTGCGGGTAGTAGGTGAGCGTATAGGAGTTGCCCAGCGCCTCGCGAACGGACTCAAAAGCCTCCACCTGCTTCTGCCAGGTCTTGGCCCAGTAGGCCTGGCCGCCGGTGCGGGAAGTGATGCGGCGGAACACGGCGCTGGAGATCGGGTCCTTGTTGACGTCGTTGGTGGAGATGACGTAGAGCGGGATGCCCTCGTCCTCGGCCACCGTGCGCACGTCGTCGGGAGCGATCATGCTGGCGTTGTCGGGACCGTTGGAGAAGACGATGACCACCTTGCGGCCGGGCACCTTGGCGGCGTCGCGCAGGGTCAGCAGCAGCGAATTGTACAGCGCGGCGTCGTCGCCGGCCACCGCTTTGCGCAGGCCGCCGATGGCGTTGTTGCGCTCGCGGGTGAGCTGCGCCGCCCGCGAGAGGTTGCGGCTGAAGGTGTAAACGGCCACCGAATCGGCGCGGTCCAGCCCGCGCACGAAATCGGCGATCGCGTCCGAGGCGTAGACGAAGCCGCGGTACATGTAGTTGCTGGTGTCGAAGAGGATGAAGACGTTGGTGCCGACGAACGCATCGGCGCTGGGCTCGGGACCCGGCTTCGGCGCGGCCCGGTCGGGGGAAATGAACGGGCGCGTGCTGCCGTCCTCCAGCACCTGCACGACCGGCTTGCTGCCCTCGGCGAAGGTGGCGATCCGCTGTACGATGCCGTCCTCGAGAAGGCGGAAATCGCCGGGCTTCAAGCCGCTGACGTAGCGCCCCTTGCTGTCGGTGACGGTGAAGGTCACCACCACCATGTCCACCTTGACGCGGAACACCGGGCGCTGGCCTTCCTGTGCGGAAAGCAGCGCCCCGGCCCCTGCTCCCAGCATCATGAGTCTCGCAATTGCCTTCACGGGTCCCTCCTCGCTGGTCCGGCCCACGGCGGGCCTATTCCGATGCCCTCTGCTCGCCCGCCGTCTGCTCGCGCATCTTGGCGCGGACGTCCTCGCCGACCAGGCGCATCGACCGCAGCACCGCCGGCCAGTCCTCCAGGTGCGTGGCGAAAATCTTCTCGACCGTCTTCTGAGTCCACTCCGGTATCAGCAGGTTGAGCTGCGCCGGCGGCAGGTGCACCTCGTCGGCCAGCGCCGCCCAGTATAGCGTGTTCGATTCCCAGCTCTCGGCCATGATGCGGCTGGAAAAGCCCATCAGCGTGGGGAACGTGCGCAGGTGCAGCAGCTCGGGCTGATAGGATGTCGTCAGCGTCGGCTTGGGCGTGCCGAAGGCGCGGGAGATGGCGGCGTAGTTAATCCGGTCAGGCGACTCGCGCTCCAGGCGGCGGATTTCGCCAGCCAGCGGGCCGCCGGCCTCTTTCTCGCGCGCCAGCGCCGCCGCGGCCAGCAGGAACAGCTCCGCCGGCGTGACCTGGTCCAACGCGGCCCGCACCTCGCTCTCGGCCAGCAGTTGCAGCACCAGATGCGTGCGGCCGGGCGCGGCCTGCCGCTCCAGGGTCTCCTGAAGCTGCTCGCGGCGGCGCGGGTCCAGCGCCGCTTCGGCCAGCAACGATTCTCCGTACCGCAGGTGCAGCCCCACCCAGTGCATCTGCGCCGGGGTGACATTCCACCAGCGCGGAATCTTGGCGCTCAGGATCAGTTGCGGCACCAGGTCGCCCCAGATCAGCGCCTGCTCGCGAGCGGGAACCATGAAGTTCTGCTCGGCTTCGGCCAGCGCGTAGGGCAGGCCGGAAAGCGAGCCTTCCAGGCGGCCGCCGGCGCTGGAAGGCCAGCCGGTGCCGAAGACCTCGGTGTGGCGCCAGGTCTGCTGGCTGCCCTGCACGCCGAGAAAGTCGTGGCTGCGCACGAACACCGGGTTGGTCTGGAGGATCTGCCCGCCCGGCGGCGCATAATGCAGGTAATTCAGCCCGACCAGCGTGTCGCGCAGGAAGGGCGCGAGCTGGCCGCGGATGTCGCGCATCTCCTCGGGATCCTTTGCGGCGCGCTCGCTGGCCGAGCGCAGGTTCACCTTGCGCTGCGATTCGATGTGCCGCTCGGTCCAGTAGCCGTAAGCAAGCGCGTTCTTCTCGAGGCTGGTCAGGCTGGCGCGCGGGAGCTGGATCTCGCCGATGCGGGCGGCCAGCCGGTTCACCAGCGCCGTGTTCAGCTTTTCGCCGCGCGAGAGCGCCTCCAGGTGATCGGCCAGCTCGAACAGGGTGTCCAGCCGCACCAGCCGCTGCGCCTCGAACAGGCGCATCATCTCCTGGGTGACCTGGTTCTGCGCCTCCCGGTCGCCGGGTTGCGATACGCCGGCCAGCAACTCCAGCAGGCGGTCCTGCGGTGAGGCGCGCTCGCTGGAGCGGGTGGCCGCCAGCAGCAGTTTGACGCCGGCGCGCCCGCTGTCGAACAGTTCGCGGCTGTTCCGCACCTTGGCGATGCCCGTGAGAAGGCCGGCGAGCGCCTGGTCGGCCTCGGCGGGGGGGATGGATCCCTGGCGGCAGAAGATCTGCCATAGCCCCACCTGCGCCTGCATCATGCCGGCGACATTGGCGCGCAGAAGCTGGTCGCCGATGCGGCTGATACTCTGGGTCGTGTCGAGGAACTGGAGAACGGTCGCGTCGGCGAGCGCTGCCTCGCTGAAGATGGTGTACTGGGCGCCGAAGGCGCGGTATTCGCGGGCCAGGCGGTCCACCGTGGCCGGCTCCAGCGGCTTCGGCCGGCGGCGGTTCAGGTCGCTCAAGGCCATGTAGATTTTCAGCGGCTCGTTCTCCACCGCCTTGCGGCAGAGTCCGAACAGCGCTTCAACCAGGTCATCGGCTTCCTTCCAACCGCTGGCCGCGCGCGTCAGGCGGCCGTCGTACTTGCCGTGCGGATGCTTAATGAACAGGTTCTTCCAGACTTCCAGGTTGCCAGGCACATGCGGCCGCCCGTCGGCCTCCAGCCACACCCGCGTCGTCAGCAGCAGCATATCGGTGTTGGAGCGGAAGACCGGCCGGGCCGGCCCAGGGCTGGTGACCCGCCCGCGCACGGCCATATAGAACCGCTTCATGCGCTCTGGCTGCGTGAGGTATTCCTTCGCCGGGCCGTTGATCCGCGCCAGCGCGTCGAAGAAGCTGGCCATCCAGCCGTCGTCGCGAGTCAGCAGCCGTTCGAAGAAGGCCGCGCCCTGATCGGGCGATACCCCGACCATCTCCGCCCACATCGGCCCGCAACGGGCCCCGCCGGGAACCTCCGCCTTGCCGCCGCGGATTTCGAACATGCCGCCGAAGAAATCCAGCACGTGGCCGAAGGGCTTCAGCCGCGCCATCCCAGCCGTCTCGCGAAGCGCATCGGCGGTGGCGCGGTCGAGCTTGGAGAAGCCCAGGTAGAGCCGGCACAGCGAGGGATCGCTGAGGAACACGTCGATAAACGCGGCCGCCTGCTTCTCCTTGGACGTGATCCAGTAGTCCGGACCATAGAGCACAGCCACGCGAGTGGGTTTGAAATCGTGCTCGAAGGGCCGGTTGGTGCGCAGCGCCTGCTCCAGCTCGGCCAGCGGGAAGCCGGCGTCGAGGGTCAGGAAGGCGCGGGTGGCGTTCACCGTGTCCAGCACCAGCTCGCTGCCGCAGGCGCCGCGGATGCGGTAGCCCAGCACCCGCAGCAGCTCACCCGTCTTCGTCGATTCGCAGGCGTCGATACGAATGACTTTCTCCGCGCCGGCCAGCTTCTCCAGCTCGCGCGCCTGGGAGAGGTAGCGCTGGATCAGCTTCATGTACTCGGTCGGCTCCAGCGCCTCGCTGCTGGTGGAGGCCTGGTAGCCGTTGGTGACCACGTTGCGGGCGAGCGCCGGAAGCAGGTCCTCCGGTCCGACGTCCTGCGACACCGCGGCCATGCGCTCAAAGGAACTGAGCGGGCCGGGGATCTCGATGTAGGACGGTCCGGCGGTGGCGGGCTGGTCCCGCTCGAAGGGTAACGGTGAAACGGCGAGCTGCCCGCCGGCGGCGCGGTGAGCTTCCAGGTGCTTGCGAGCGGCGGCGCGGTCGCCAACCAGCAGGTCCAGCTCCAGCAGTCTCCGCGCCACCCGCACCCGCTGTTCGCGCTCACTGGGCCCAAGCGCAGCCAGCAGCCGCTCATAGGCGCCGCGGGTCCCGGGATCCCGATAGCGGTCGAGAAACTCGGCATAGGCGGCCAGCGCCGCCGCGTCGTGCGCCGCGCCGCGGGCCGCGCGCTGCAAGATCTGCCGCGCGTCCTGTACATCGCCGCTGCGCTCCCGCTGGCGCGCCCGCTCGGCGAGGTCCTGTCCAAACAGTGTGTAAGCCGCCGCCACCGCGGCCAGTGCGATTATGCCGAAGGCCCTCATTTTGACTCTCCCCCAGTCCAGTCTTCTGATGTTAGTCTACTCTAGCACTTTTCTCCGTGGGCGGCGAGCCGCACCCACCTCCGGGGGCACTTCGCCTTATGATAGAACCAGCCTGAGGAAGTGTGCGATGCGACTCTACTGTTTTCTTGCGATCTCTTGCCTGCTGGCGGCCCAGGCGCCGCCTCCGCCTTTGCCACAACCGTGGGACGGCGTGCCCGAGGCGTTCCGCAAGCTGCCGATTGGAAAGCTCCAGGTTCCGGCCAGCCTGAAGGAGTGGCAGCGGCAGCGGGAGAAGGTCCGTGCCATCGTGGTCTCGTGTCTGGGCGAGCAGCCCGCGCGCCCGAAACCGCCGCGGGTGCGCACGCTCTCGACTGAGAAGAAAGACGGCTACACGGTCGAGAAGTTCGTCTTCGACAACGGCGTGGATTCCGAGGCGCCTGGCTACATCGCCATCCCCGAGAACCGCAAGGGCCGGCTGCCGGCGGTGCTGGCCATGCACGGCCACGGCAGCAGCAAGGACAACATCTTCGGCGTGGCGCCGTCCTCGCAGGACGTGGCCGGCCTGCTGGCGCGCCGCGGTTACGTGGTGCTGGCCATCGACAACTACTTCGGCGGCGAGCGCAAGGGCAAGGGGCCGGCCGGCGAACTGGAGGTGATGGCCAAGAGCTCGGACCAGGAGATGTCGCAGTTCAAGCTGAACCTTTGGTTGGGGCGCACGCTGTGGGGCATGATGCTGCGCGACGAGCAGATCGCGCTCGACTACCTGGCCTCGCGTCCCGAGGTGGATGCCGGCCGCATCGGCGCCCAGGGGATGAGCATGGGCAGCACGCGCTCCTGGTGGCTGGGGGCGATTGACGACCGCATCAAGGCGCTGGTCGGCGTGGCCTGCTTCACGCGCTATGAGGATTTGATAGCGATCCGCGCCCTGCGCGCCCACGGCATCTACTACTTCGTGCCCGGCATCCTGAAGCACTTTGACAGCGAGGGCGTGATGGCGCTGCTGGCGCCGCGGCCGTTCCTGGCGCTCACCGGCGACCGCGACGCCGGCTCTCCGCCCGAGGGCATGAAGAAACTGGAGGAGATCCTCAACCGGTTCTACCGCCTCTACGGCAAGCCGGACCAGTTCCGCAGCATCGTCTACCCGGAGACGGGGCACGTCTACACCGACGACATGAAGCAGAAGATGGTGGACTGGTTCGACAAGTACCTGTGAGGGAGGCGCAATGAAGCGACGGGATTTCTTCGGCTGGGGCCCCTACTCTCTGATCGTGCTGGCTGACGGGCCGGCGCCGGCGGCCGAGCCGCCGCAGGAGGAGGTCCGCCAGGCTTTCGACCGCATCGCGCCGCCGGGCGCCGAGGGGCCCACGCTGGCCGGCGAGCCGCACATGCGGCTGGTGGAACTGGAGTGCGACGTCCTGGTGGCCGGCGGCGGCGTGGCCGGCGTTGGCGCGGCGGTGGCGGCGGCGCGCCACGGCGCCCGGGTCATCCTGGTCCAGGACCGCTCGCGGCTGGGCGGCAACTCCTCCAGCGAAGTCAAGATGCACGTCGTCGGCGCCAACTGCCACAAGGGACGGCCCGGCTGGCGCGAGGGCGGGCTGATCGAGGAGTTCAAGCTCGACGACGCCGTCAACAACCCGCAGCGCTGCTTCGAGCTCTGGGACCTGCTGCTTTACGACAAGGTCGTCAGCGAGCGCAACATCACCCTGCTGCTGGAGAGCACCCTGTACGCGGCCCGGACGCGGAACGGCGCGGTCGAAGAGGTGATGGTGCGCTGCGACAAGTCCGAGCACCTCTACCGCGTCAAGGCCAAGATCTTCTGCGACTGCACCGGCGATTCACGGCTGGCGCTGGAGGCGGGGGCCGAGATGCGCTACGGGCGCGAGGCGCGCGGCGAGTTCAACGAATCGCTGGCGCCGGAGAAGGCCGACGAGCAGACGCTCGGCTCGAGCATCCTGTTCACCTCGCGCCTGCACCAGCGGCCCATGCCGTTCACCGCGCCGAAATGGGCGCGCAAGATCACCAGGGAGCACCTGCGGCTGCGCCGCATCAGCTCCTGGGAATACGGCTACTGGTGGATAGAGTGGGGCGGCCAGCTCAACACCATCCGCGACAACGAGCGCATCCGCTTCGAGCTGCTGGCGATGGTGCTGGGCGTCTGGGACTACATCAAGAACAGCGGCGACCATCCATCGAGCGCCAACTACGCGCTGGACTGGGTGGGCATGATGCCGGGCAAGCGCGGCAGCCGCCGCATCGTCGGCGACCACATGCTCACGCAGCACGACCTGCTGGCGGGCGACTTCGAGGACGCCGTCGCCATCGGCGGCTGGCCGATGGATGACCATCCCCCGAGCGGCCTCGACCGTCCGGACCTGCCGCCCAACACCGTGCTGCGCCCGCCGGAGGTCTACAACATCCCGTTGCGCTCTCTTTACAGCCGCAACATCGCCAACCTGATGATGGCCGGCCGCAACATCAGCGCCAGCCACGCGGCCTTCACTTCGACGCGGGTGATGGCCACCTGTGCGGTGGAAGGCCAGGTGGTGGGCACTGCCGCCGCGATGTGCTGCCGCAACGGCCTCACGCCGCGCCAACTCTACCAGCGGAAGGACCGCTTGCGGGCGCTCCAGCAGGCGTTGCTGCGCGACGACCAGACCATCCGCGGGCGCCGCAACGAAGACCCGCTGGATCTCGCCCGCCGCGCGCGCCTGACCGCTTCCGCCGAGCGCGACGGCGCCCCGGCGTCGAACGTCGCCAATGGCTGGGTGCGCGACATCCCGGGGAAGCAGGTCAACCACTGGGCGGCGCCGATGACGCCCGACGGCGCCTGGGTCGAGCTGGCCTGGGAGCGGCCCGAGCGCATCGGCGAGGTCCAGATCACCTTCGACACCGGCTTCGAGCGCGAGCTGACCCTCACCGGTTCCGACAGCGCCAACCGCGGCATCATCCGCGCCCCGCAGCCGGAGACGGTGCGCGATTACACGGTGCTGGGCCGCAAGCCGGGCGCGACCGAATGGGTCGAGCTGGCGTCGGCCAGAGGGAACTACCAGCGTCTGAACCGGCGCCGCTTCGAGCCGGTCGAGCTTCAGGCCATCCGCATCCAGGTGCGGGCCACCAACGGCGACGACTTCGCCCGCATCTTCGAGGTGCGGTGCTATGCGTGAGCGTCAGAAAATCAGCCGCAGGCCAAGCTGGGCGCGGCGCATGGCGCCGGCGCCGCTGATCTGACCCACCCGCACGTTGTTCAAATCCGAGGCCGGACCGCTGAGGTTCACCACGTTGAACGCGTTGGTCATCTCGCAGCGAAACTGGAGCGTCAGCGCTTCGCGCAACCGGAAGTCGCGGAAGATCCCGAGATCGAGGCGCGTGTAACCCGGGGTATCCAGGACGAAGCGGCCGGCGTTGCCGTCCTCACCCGTCGCGGGAGTGGCGAAGGCGGTCGGATCGAACCACAGTTGGAGCACCTCGTTGCGCGGGCGGTTCGGATCCAGACGCCCGCTGCGGCCCAGCGAATGAGCGCGGTCGCTGCTGCCATCGAGATTGCTGTCCACGCCGCTGGAGACGGTGAAGGGGTCGCCGCTCTGCCAACTGTAAATGCCGGTGAGCCTCCAGTGGTTGAGCAGGTGGCGCAAAGCGGGGTTGGCGCCGCCGAAGTAGGCCACCTCCCAGATGCCGGACAGGAGTACGACGTGGCGCTTGTCGTACTCCGTGCGGGCGCGTTCCGCCCGCAGGTTGTTCATGTTCTGCGCGCCGCCCCCGGTGGTGTCGTTGGTCAGCCGCGCGCCCTCCAAAGCCTTGCCCCAGACGTACGAGCCCTGGAGCGAGAAGCGGCGCGACATGCGCTTCTCGGCGCTGAGTTGGAGGCTGTGGTAGGCAGTGTTCATCATGGAGTCAAGCAGGCTGATGCCGGCCAGGGTGCCGGGCAGGAACGGCCGCCGCTGGTTGACGTTCGCGGCGGTGGCGCCCCGCCCGTAGATCGGGTAGTTGATGTCCCGCTGGAATGGCAGCTTGTGCCCCAGGGCGCTGACGTAAGCCGCCGTCACGCTCACGTCAGAGAGCACCTGCCGCTGCACCGAGAGGTTGAACTGGTAGAAATACGGCCAGCGGAAATCCAGGCTGGGGCCCATGACCGAAGCGGGCAACAGGAACCGTGGGTTGGACGGGGTGTAGTCATAGGGGAAAGGCGAGACGCCGCCCGGCACGGTCTTGTAGGGATCCGAGAGCGTCTTGATCTCGGTGTTGTAGAACGTCTGCCGGATGGCGAAGGGCTGGTTGTCGGCGCTGGCGTTCCACTCGTTGCCCGAGATGCTGCCGTAGAAGAGGCCCGCGCCGGCGCGAACCGAGGTCCGGCCGTTGCCGGAGGGATCCCAGGCGAGGCCCAGCCGCGGGGCAAAGTTGTTCTTGTCGGCGGAGATCACGCCGCGGCCGACGCCGGGATCGCCAGGGAAAAGCAGGCCCGCGGGCGCGCCGGGCACCACCCGCGACTGCCGGCCGGCGACGAACGTGAGCTTGCGGTCGTGCGGGTCGAGCATCGGCGACTGGAACTCGTAGCGCAGGCCGACGTTGAGCGTGAGGTTCGGGCGGATGCGGAAATCGTCCTGGATGAATAAGCCCCAGTACCAGCCGTTGTCGATCTTGGTCACTGGCGCGTCTTGTTTCCAGGTGTTCGGGAAGCCGAGGTAGAAATCGGCCAGGGCGTTGCCGGTCTTGGCGCCGGTGAAATCGAAGGTCCCGTAATTGTCCAGCGTGGTGTCGTGAATGTACTTCTCCAGCGAGAAGTCGCCGCCGAGCTTGAGGGAGTGGCGGCCGCGCGTGAGGGCGAGCACCTCCCGGAGTCCGTAGTAGTTACTGCCGGCGGCGGGACCGGCGATCGACTGGCCCAAGGTGAAGTACCCCTGGCGCACCTGGATGCGCGGCAGCGAAGGCGCACCCTGGATCTTATAGGTTGAGCCCAGGTCGCCGAGCGACTTGGCCGGCAGGTTCAAACGCCCGCCAAAATGGCGCACGTAAGTGAGGCGGACCTGATTGACCGTGTTCGGATTCACGGTCCAGGTGTCGCTCAAGTTAACGTTCTGCTGCTTCCAGGAGAACTGACGTTCCGACCAGCGGAAGTTGGCGCCGCCTACCAGCTTTTCGATGTCCTCGCCCTGGTTCCGGAAGTAACTGCCCGCGACCTGATGATTCGTAGAGGTGGCGGCGTCGAGCTTGAAGAGGAAGTGGTCGGTCTCGAGTGGGCGCGTCTCCTGGATGAGATAGCGGCCACCCTCGTAGTTGGACTCCTTGGGGATGTACTCGTCCAGGATGCGCCTGGCGACGGGGTCGAAGCGGTCGATGGGGATGATGGCGTTGGGGAAGGGCCTGCCCGTCAACGGGTCATTAGGTTTCCGGGCCGAGGCCGAGAAGTTCCCCGAGCGCTCCAGCGGCGTGGGAGGGACGCCGCTCCGGCTGGTCACCGGATAGCGCTGGCGCAGGCCGGAGTAACTGGTGAAAAAGAACAGGCGGTCCTTGCGCAGCGGCCCGCCGAGCGTGCCGCCGAATTGGTTGCGCCGCAAAGGCGTCTTGTCGGTCACCTTCCAGTCATGCGCGTTCAGTTTTTCGTTCCGCATGAACTCGAACAACGAGCCGTGCGGCAAGTTGGTGCCCGACTTGGTCACCACGTCGATAACACCGCCGCCGAAACGGCCGAATTCGGCCCCGTAGCTGTTGGTGATCACCCGGAACTCCTGGACCGCGTCGGGGTTGGGAACTTCGTTGCCGGTGTTGCGCAAGCCGGTGGCGTTGTTGCCGCCGTCCAGGAAGAAGTTCACCGAGCCGGCGCCACCGTTGACCGAGCCGTTGATCATGGTGCGCGTCTCCGGGAACCCAAAGACGTTGTCGCCGGTGTTCAGAGATCCGACGCCGGGCGTCAGGTCCAGCAGCGAGTAAACGTTGCGGCCAACCAGCGGCAGGTTGAGGATCTCGGTGTTGCTGACGGTCCGGCCGATGGTGGCGTCCACCGTATTCACCATCGGGGCGTCGGCGGTCACCGAGACCGTTTCGGTCAGCGTGCCGAGGTCCAGAACCGGGTCGATGCGCGCGTTGCGGCCGACCTCCAGCACGATGCCGGATTGCTCGAATTTCTTGAAGCCGGAGACCGTTGCCTCGACGCGGTAAGTCCCGATCGGAAGAAACCGGATCGCGTATTGGCCGGCCGCGTCGGCGTTCACCGCGCGCGAGAAGTTGGTTTCGACGCTCGTGGCCGTGACTTGAGCGCCGGGAACCACCGCACCGCTGCGATCGGTCACCGTGCCCAGGATGCTTGCGGTCGTCACCTGCGCCCGCAGGCCGACCGGGCAGAGCAAGACGAGCAAAGCGATTCGCGGCCAGACTGCCGGCCGCAGTTGTGGGTTTTTCATGGGCCTCGTCCCATTGTACTCGCCCCCATGAAAACCGGCCCCCGCCCGGCCCTCAGAGGACCTACAATACTAGCCGAGGGATGCCTGTATGGTCCTTGTGCTCGTTCTTTGGCTGGCCCTGGGGGCCGGCTCCCTTTGCGCCCAGCAGGACATGGGCGTCATCACCGGCGTCGTCACCGATGCGAGCGGAGCGGCCGTGCCCGCCGCCAAGGTCACCGCCGTGAACCGCGCGACTAACGAAACCTGGCCGGTCGAGACCTCGGAAACCGGAACCTACACTGTGGGCCCGATGCGGATCGGCAGCTACAACGTGCAGGTCGAGAAAGCCGGCTTCAAGAAGGCCATCTGGGAAGGCATTGACCTGCACGCCCAGGACCGCGTCCGCGTGGACTTCCAGCTCGAGCTCGGCCAGCTCGCCGAGTCGGTGGTGGTCACCGGCGAAGCGCCGCTGCTTCAGTCGGAGACCTCTTCGCTGGCCCACGTGGTCGCCCAGCGCGAAGTCAGTTCCCTGCCGCTGAACGCGCGCAACTTCCAGCAACTGGCCTGGCTCACCGCCGGGGTGATCCCGGCCACGAGCAGCCGCGACCGCGAGAGCGGCTTCAACGCCCACGGCCAGCCGATGACCCAGAACAGCTTCATCATCGACGGCATCGACAACAACAACAACGTGATGGGCATGCAGGACCGCAAGATGCAGGTGGTGGTGCCGTCGCTGGACGCGGTGGCCGAGTTCAAGGTGCAGACCAGCAACTTCTCGGCCGAGTTCGGCCGCAACTCCGGCGCGCTGATGATCGTCAGCCTCAAGTCCGGCGCCAACGCCTTCCACGGCTCGGCCTTCGAGTACCTGCGCAACGACGTCTTCGACGCCCGGGACGCCTTCAACTATGTGGACCGCACCGGCGACGGCAAGGCCGATCCCGAGGTGCTGCGGCAGAACCAGTTCGGCGCCACCTTCGGCGGCCCGATCCTGCGCGACCGCACCTTCTTCTTCGCGAGCTGGGAAGGCCGCCGCGAGCGGCGCGCCCAGACCGACATGGCCACCGTCCCGACAGCCGAAGAGCGCGCCGGGCGTTTCTCGCCCGCGCTGGCGACGATCCGCGATCCCGTCAGCGGCCAGCCGTTCCCGGCGAACCAGGTCCCCGGCGACCGCTTCGACGCCACCGCGCGCAAGATGCTGGAACTGTGGCCGCAGCCCAACTTCGCCGGCTCCGGCACCCGCGCCAACTACATCCACAACCCGCCCTGGAGCACCACTCGCGACCAGTACGACGCGCGCATCGACCACAACCTCTCGGCGAGCGACAAGATGTTCGCTCGCGTGAGCCTGAACCGCTACGACAACCTGCGCGGCTCCATCTTCCCTCCCCCTGCGCGCGGCGGGCAGAACAACGACCGCGCCTTCGACGACAACGACGCCCGCAGCGTCGCATACTCCTACACGCGCATCTTCACGCCGAACCTGATCAACGAATTCCGTTACGGCTTCAACCGCCAGAAGGTCGATAAGCGCGAGCTGTCGAAGGAACTGCTGAGCGAGCTGACGGGGCGCTACGGCATCCGCGGCCTTCCGGGCAATGATCGCCTGTTCGGGCTGCCGCAGTTCAGTTTCAGCGGGGCGATCGGCTACCAGGGACTCGGCGAGCCGGGCTCGATGCCCAACTTCAAAATCAGCCAGGTGCACCAGTACCTGAACAACCTCTCCTGGAACCGCGGCAATCACAACTTCAAGTTCGGCGCCGATCTCCGCTGGAACCGCTCCGACATTTTCGGGGGTGAGGGATCGCACGGCAGCTTCACCTTCGACGGCCAGTTCACCCGGATCAGCTTCGCCGATTTCCTGCTGGGAATGCCGTCGGCGGCGCGCCTGACGACGCAGTTGGCCGGGGCGATGCGATTTCGCAACTTCATGTTCTACGCACTGGACGACTGGAAGCTCACGCCGCGGCTGACGCTGAACCTGGGCCTGCGCTACGAGCTGACCTCGCCCTGGTTCTCCAAGTACGACAACATGAACCAGCTCGAGCTGGCGCCCGGCCCCGACTTTAACAAGGTTGTTTACGCCGGCTGGTGCGGCCGCTCGTGGTCGTGCCGCGGGCTGGTCTCGACCGACACCAACAACTGGGCGCCGCGGCTGGGGTTCGCGTATCAGCTCCGGCGTCGCACCGTGATTCGCGCCGGCGCCGGGGTGTTCTATGCCGGGCAGGGATCACTGGGAGCGAACGGGCGCCAGGTTGGCAACTGGCCCTACACTCGCGATGTCACCGCGCAGTCCACGACGATCCGGCCGGCACTGTGGCTTCGGGACGGCATTCCGCCGGACTTCCTGGGCGGCGCCGGCGTCCCGCCTGACAATCTGAACTGGACTGTCTGGCAGAGAAACTTCCCGGCGCCAACCATCTACCAGTGGAATTTCGCCATCCAGCAGGAGCTTGTGGCCAACCTGTCACTCACCACCGCCTACGTGGGTTCCTCCTCCAACTACATCATGGACGCTTACAACTGGAACGGCTCCGAGCCCGGGCCCCCGGCCACCGAGCGCCAGCGCCGGCGCATCCCGCAATGGAACAACGTCAGTCTGCGCAGCGCCTACGCCGCGTCCAACTACCACGGCCTTGACGTGCAGCTCGAGC
>JBBTDS010000398.1:0-7695 GCA_038060875.1 Acidobacteriota bacterium
CTAGGCATCTTCCGGGCCGTCCGCGGAGGTGCTGGCCGCCAGTCGCTCTGAAAGCGGTTCCTCCCTGCGCTGGCACTGCGATCGGATGTGATTATTGATGGGGTTGCGCGCCGTGCCGTGTACAAAGGCAGCCAGGCTCTCCCGCTCCCGCAACTGCCCCTTCCTCAGAGCCAGCAGGACGGTAAGGATCACCTGGTGTGCCAGATCGGCGGCGGCGTCCCGGTCCCTGGTGCGGACCACCGCCATCGCGAAGACCCGCTCGCGGTACAACCCGGCCAATTGCGCCTCTGCCGCGGAATCCCCGTGGCGGACGGATTCCACTAGAAAGGCCTGCTCAGGTGTGTGCCAGGAGCGGTGGAAGGCGCCTCCAGCTCCGGGGCCGCTCCCCTGGACAGAATTCATACACGCCCGCCTGACATTGCCTCCCCAAACGCCGGTTCACTCCGGGCGACGGGAGCGCCGGGCAGGGGGACAAACAACCGGAGCCGACCGCACCGAACATGGAGCACGGGGTTATCCTCTGGTTCATCCAGAGCAGTACAGGTACGGATGTGGGCCTCTTTCCCGTTCGCAACCGGCGAGGCAGATTCTCCTGCGCGCGAGCTACCCCGCCGCTCGTTCCCGGCCGCTTTGAACCGTGATGAAGGCGTTCTTCGTGCTGGATTACAGGGCCGGGCTGCTAGCAGCCAAGCGGGGTGCGGGAAAACCTGCTATACTGAGGGGGCTCTTGATTGTCCCGCAAAACCCGGCCGAACTTTCATTCTGCCTCGTGTAGCCCGCGATCAATTGTAAGGAGACCCAATGAAGAACATTTTTGTAGGCAACTTGGATTTCGGCGCGTCCGAAGAATCGCTGCGCTCGCTGTTCGAAGCGCATGGAACCGTGGAACGCGTCAACCTGGTCACGGACCGGGACACCGGCCGGTCGCGAGGTTTCGCTTTCGTTGAAATGACGAATTCGGCTGAAGCGGACCAGGCCATCGCCGCCTTGAACGGCGTAGAGATGGGCGGCCGCGCCCTCAATATCAACGAGGCTCGACCGAAAACCGACAGGAGCAGTGGCCCCCGGCAGCGTCGCGAGCCACGCTGGTAGTCCGGTTCGCATCCCGGGCGGGCCGGTTTCGATCGGCCCGCATAAATAGAGAGGGGGAGTGCCTTGTCTTCGCGATCACATACTACGTTCAAGAAGCGGCAGAAAGAACAGGCTCGGAAGGAGAAGCAACTGCTGAAGGCGGCCAAGCGGATGCAGCGTAAGCCGGCGGAGTGTCCCCCTACCGTTGAAGAGACCGCTCACGAACAGCGCGATCCGCTCAATCCCCCCGCCACTGACCTGGGGTAGTGTCATAGCGAACCGTTCGCCTGGCCCGGCCGGTGCTCAGCGGGCCGGACGCCGCGCGCGAGAAGCAGTCTTCCCCCGCCGCTACCGCTTCGTCAGGTCGCGAATGGAGATCTCCTTGAACTTCATGTCGCCCTGGCCGCCGGAGTGCAGTTGCATCGCGATGTAGCCGTCGAATGAGCGCGGCGTGGGGTCAACGAAGTCCAGCATCGGGACGCCGTTCAGCCGGCAGATGTACCGGTTGCCCTCGACCTTCATGTACATGTCGTTCCAGTCGTAGGGGCGGATGACGGTCTCGTTCTCCGGGGCCGGCCAAGCCACCCAGGCGCGCCCGTCGCCGTAAATGCCGCAACTGTGGCGGCCCAGGCCGCGGTCGATCTCGAACTGGAGACCCTGGCTGACGGCGGCGGTGCCGGGCTTGAAATCGACGTGGAAAAAGACGCCGCTGTTGCCGTCGGCCTCGGCCTTGAAGCGCAGCGACAGCTCGAAGTCCTTGTAGGTCTTCTCGGTTTGCAGGTAGCCGTATTCCTTGGTGATGCCCTGGCCGTGGATGACGCCGTCCTCGACCTCCCATTTCTCGTTGCCGATCTTCACCCACCCGGTGAGGTCTTTGCCGTTGAACACCGAGACCCAGCCGGTCTCTGGCGGCTTGGGGCGCGGCTGTGGCTGTTGCGTCCAGGCGATGGCGGCGGTCGTGAGGACCAGAATTGCACGGTGCATGTTGAATGATCTCCTCCGCGAATTTCTACCACATCGGGGGTGTCCAGCGCCAACGCGTCACGCCCGTGTGTTCGTCCCGCTAACCGTTGGGTTAGGTTTTTCCGCGGACCGCGCCCGCCGGAACAACGCAGTTTCAAGGGATTGCCGGCGGTGAATCCCTTGGCAGCCCGATTGCATCTCATATAACGCAATCAGAGGAGCTGGCGGCAACCGGTGGCGGTTCCCCTCAGCCGCTGACGATCGATTCACGAAAAGGAGCTACGATGACAAGTAAGTTTCGGTTGATTCTGGGTCTGTTAGCGGTGGCGCTGGTCGCCTTCCCGCAGAGTACACCGCGGCTCAACGCCGACATCCCGTTCGAGTTTTACGTGGGCGGCACGGTTCTGCCGGCCGGTCAGTACCAGATGGACCAGATGGGGACGGCGGGTACGCTCGCGGTCCGGTCTTTCGAAAACAAGGCGGCCGCGGTGGTGCTGGCCCAACCCGCGCGGAGCCGCAGCGTCGAAAGTCAGTCTCGCCTGATCTTCAACAAGTACGGCGACACGTACTTCCTCGCACAGATCTGGCGCGCCGGCACTAACGAGGGGATCTCGCTCAAAAGGTCCAAGCGCGAGCGCGAGCTGGCGCGAGTGATCGGCACCGTTGAGGTAGCTACCGTCGCGGCCGGGCGGTAGGCGTCCTCTTGGGTGGCAGCCCGCTCCGGGGGCGGGTTGCCGCCTCGGGCCCGAGACCACCGGCCCGAAAGCCCGCCCTACTTGCGCTGCTCCAGGCGCACGGTGGTCTGGATGGTTTCCGAGCCGCGAAGCACCTTGACCACAGCTTCCTCGCCGGGCTTCTTGGCGCGGAGGGCGTAGGTGAAATCGTAGAGGTTCTGGATGGGCTTACCGTCCCACTCCACCAGGATGTCGCCGGCGCGCAGGTCGGCCTTTTGAGCGGGCGAGCCTTCGCGGACATCGGCGAACCGCACCCCGTTCGGGATCTCGGTGAAGTCGGGGATGCTGCCGAAGTACGCGCCGTAACCAGGCCCGCCGGCACCGCGAGCCGCTGGCGGCTGGGCTACCTTGACGAACTGTGGCCGGCCGGGATCGCTGAGCAAGGCGGCGGCCACGTCGCCTACGGCCCGCAGCAACTCGGCGGCGGCCGGCGCGTCGATCTTGTCCCAAGTGTCGCTCGGCTTGTGGTAGTCGGCGTGCAACCCGCTGAAGAAGAAGAGCACCGGCACCTGTTTCGTGATGAAAGAGGTGTGGTCGCTGGAGCCGGCGTCGAAGCTGCCGGAAAAATCGGCCGTCAGCTTGTGCCTGGGCATGAGCCGGTTGAGCAGGTCCTTGAAAGTGGCGCCGGTGGCCGTGCCGCCGATGTAGACCTTGCCGCCGCGGAGGCGGCCGATCATGTCCATGTTGATCATGGCCACGGCGTTCTCGATCGGCCACTTCGGGTTGTCCACGTAGTAGCGCGAGCCGAGCAGCCCAAGTTCCTCGCCCGCGAACGCCAGAAACAAAATGCCGCGTTTTTGTTTTGGCTGTGAGGAGAACCAGCGCGCCAGCTCCAGCACGCCAGCGGTGCCGGAAGCGTTGTCGTCGGCGCCCAGGTGCGGCTTGCCCGCTTCCGAAGGCGCCATCGAGAACTGGGTATCCAGGCCCAGATGATCGTAGTGAGCGCCGATCACGATGTATTCGGCCGTCTCGCCCGGCAGAAAGCCGCCCACGTTGTGGACGGTCCTGACCTCGCGCTGGACGTCGGCGGCGACCTTCACCTGGAGAGATTCCGGCAGGGCGAAGGACTGCGGCTTGAGATCCTTGTCGATGGCCGCCTGGATCTCCGTCAGCTTTTTGCCCGCGCTGGCGAGCCACCGTTCGGCCGCTTCCGCTTTCATCTGGACGAACACGATGCCGGCGTTGGCCGGTCCGGCGGTGCGGCCGAACTTCTCCAGCTCATCGGATTCGCCCTGGTGGCTGGCCAGGTCGTTGATGAGGATCACGCCGGCGGCGCCGTGCTGCTTGGCATTGACCGCCTTGCTCCAGAATTGGGCGTGCGCGGTCAGAAGCTTGCCGGCGAACACGCTCTTCTCATCGGTCTCCTGGGGCTCGTGCCGCAGGATGAGCACCAGCTTGCCCTTGACGTCGAGGCCCGCGTAGTCGTCGTAGCCGTGCTCCGGAGCGGTGATGCCGTAACCGGCGAACACGACGGCGCCGGAAACGCCGCCGCTGGCCGAGAAGTTGAACGGGGCGAAATCCCCCTGGGCCTTGAGCGCCCTGCTCTCGCCACCCGCGGCATACTCGAAGCGGTTGCCGGGGCCCGGGTGCGCGTTGGTGGTGACCGGAAACGGCTGGAGATAGTCCGCGCCTTCGAGCGGCTGGAGCTTGAGGGAGCGGAACTGCCTGGCGATGTAGGCCGCGGCCTTCTCCAGCCCTTCGGTGCCCGCGCCGCGTCCCGCCAGTTCCGGTGAGGCGAGGTACTTGACGTGCTCCAGGTAGCGGTTCGGATCGATCTCGGCCGCGCCGAGCAGGCCCACCACCGCCAGCAGGCACAGGACGCGATAGGCCGGGCGCTTTAGTTTCGACATTCAGCACACCTCTCTAATTGGTGATGGGCGACGGCAGCTTGACCTCGCAGCAGGCCGCCTCGCCGGCGTTCTTGGCCGTCTCCTGATACTTGATCTCGAAGTCGATGATCTGCCGCAGGTTTGGCCAGGCGAGCTGGCCGACCAGCCGCCGCCCGTTCACGAATATGGTCGGCGTGGAGTTCACCTGGAGGGCTTTGCCGTCGGCGACGTTCTTGTCCACCTCGGCTTCGGTCGCGCGCGTATCGAGGCAGCGTGAGAGCTGGAGGGTGTCGATCTCCTTCTCGTGCGCCTGGCCGAACTCCGTCACTTTCGTTTTCAGATTCTCCGGCGTGATCTCCTGCTGGTGCTCGTAGATCCAGTCGTGGTAAGTCCAGAAGGCGTTGGGGTTCAGGCGGAAGATGCAGCGGCCGGCAATGGAGGCCAGCTTGGCCCAGGGGTGGATGCTCTCCAGCGGAAAATCCTTGAAATACAGGCGCACCTGCTTGGGATAGGCAGGCAGCAGATCCCGCCGCAGCGTCTTGGCTTCTTCCTTGCAGTAGGCGCACTGAAAGTCGCTGAACAGCACCAGCACGACCGGGGCGCCGGGGGTGCCGAAGCTGGGCTGGAACTCCGTCTTGAGCTTGTCGAGATCGGGCTTAAAGGGGTTCTCGGCCACGTCGTAGACGGCGGCGCGCAGGATTCTGCGGCCGTCCTTGGAGACGTAGAAGAGCTCCTCCTGGCTGGCGTTGCCGGTGGCGCCGCGCACGCTGACCTCCAGGAAGCCAGGCAGCCGGGCGGCCGGCTTGGCATCGCCTACGGTGACCTGGATCTGCGGCCCCCAGACGAACAGGTGGCGGACGTAGGCTTCCAGCGTCGGCTTGTCGAGCGCCGACTTGACCGCGGGCTTAGCCGCCGCCGGGCGCTTCTGAAAGCCGGCCCCGGAAGGAAGCACCAATGCGGCGCAGAGAACCAGCAGCAGAGTGCGAGACATAGGGCGTATCTTCATATTCTAGCTCACGGCGGGCGGGCGATCGTGCGATGCTCGTAGCATGCTGCCGAAACACATTCGCTGGCGCCTGCTGGCGGCGCTGGTCCCGCTGGCGGCCGTCGGCGCGGACTTGCCGAGCACAGTCCGGGCGATCGGCGCCGAGGTGAAGCCCGAGCAGGCGATGGAATACATGCGGCGCATTTACGCAACCGAGCGCTGGTTCACTTTTCCGAAGATGGAGGAGACGGCCCGCTACCTGGAGCGCACGATGCGGGAAATCGGGCTCAAGGACGTCGAGGTCGTTCCCGCGCCGGCCGACGGGGTGAGCCAGTTCGGTTACTGGACGATGCCGCTGGCCTGGGACGTCAAGCGCGCGCGGCTGGAAATGGTGGAGCCCGAGTCCCAGGTGCTGGCGGATTACGAAAAGGTCCCCGCCTCACTCGGGATGTGGAGCGGGCCGACGCGGCCGGGCGGCGTGACCGCCGAGGTTGTAGAACTGAACGACGATTCGCCGGCCGCCGTCGAGAAGCTGGACCTCAAGGGGAAGCTGGTGCTGACCAGCCGCAATCCAGCCGGCATCAAATGGCTGCTGGCCCGCCGCGGCGCGCTTGGCGCCATCAACACCTTCACCGAGAACGCGGACCTCAAAGACGGCCGCCAGTGGATCAACTCCTGGGGCGACCACGGCTGGGCTTTCACCAAGGGCAGCGCGCCGCTGGTCTCGTTCTCGATCACCCCGCGCCAGGCGGAGTTGCTGCGCAAGCTGCTGGCCGCGCGCCGCACGGTACGCCTCAAAGCCGAAGTGGATAGCCGCTACTACACCGGCACTTACCCTTACGTCACCGGGGTGCTTGCGGGGAGCGGCTCCGGCGAAGAGGTGCTGACGCTGGGGCACACGGCCGAACAGGGCGCGCAGGACAACGCCACCGGCGTGGCCGCCATGCTGGAATCGCTGGCGGCGCTGAACCGCCTGATAGCGGCGGGCAAGCTGCCCCGGCCCGCGCGCAGCATCCGCATCCTGGCGATGCCGGAGATGTACGGCACCATGCACTACATCGCGGCCAACCCCGAGCGCATCGGCCGCACGGTGGCGGCGATGTGCCTGGACACGCCGGCGGCCTTTTATCACCTGGCCGGGACCGAGTACACCTTCTACTTGAACCCGCACGTGGCCAAGTCGTACACTGACGCGCTCGTTCTGCGGGTGGCCGAGGCGTGGCTCGCGCGGCTGAGGCCGCCGCGGCCGTTTCACTGGAAGCCTTACATGACCGGCACCGACACGCATCTCTCGGACCCGACCATCGGCATCCCGACGGTGTGGCCGTACAGCGGCAGCGGCGTCCACACGCATCACAACAGCGAGGACAAGCCGGAGAACGTTGATGCACGCTCGCTGCGCGACCTGGCGGTGATGAACGCGGCGTACCTCTACTACATCGCCGCCGCCGGCGATCCCGAGGCGCGGTGGCTGGCCGAGATCACCCTTACGCGGGGCTATGAACAGGTGCTGGCCACTGCTGCCCCGTTACTGGACCGTCTGCTCGCCGCTGGCGAAGAGCGGGGGCAGCTCCTCCATCAAGGATTGGAGAAGCTCGCATACGCCGTGGAACGCGAGGAGGCCGCGGTGCTCTCAGTGGTGCGGCTGGCCGCGCCGCAGCGGCGGGAGGCCGTACGGCGTGAGCTCGCGCCGCTGGTGGACAACCTGCGCCGCTTCGGCCGCGAGCAGGAAGCGCGGCTGCGCGCGGGGGCGGGTGGCGTCGAGCCGGTGCGGTCCGCAGCGGACCCGCGCATGGCCGAGGCCGCGCGCATGGTGGTCAAGCGGAAGCGCTTCGGCACGATCACGCTGGACGACCTGCCGGTGGATCAGCGCGAAGGCTACCCCTCGGCGGCGTGGGCGCTGGCTCCGATCACGGCGCTGAACTGGTGCGACGGACGGCGCAACCTGGCCGAAGTGATTCGGCTCACGCGGCTGGAACTGGGGGCAGGCGAGTTCGACTTCGCCGGTTATTTCCGGTTCCTGGCGCGGCGAGGGTACGTGGAGATCACCGAGGGGCCGCAATGAGTTCCCCGGCCTTGAGGCGGGCGGCGTCCCAGGCGTCCGGGTTGTTCT
>JBBTDS010000399.1:0-9763 GCA_038060875.1 Acidobacteriota bacterium
TGGACGCTCACCCCACAGCGCACGACCACCAAATGTAGGAACTCCAGAGACAGGCGTTCTCGCCTGTCACGGTCTGGCGTTGACGAAGGTCTGGGTGAGCGGCCCGGGAGTGACCGAAAGGCGCAGGACTGCCGAGACGGCGGCGCCGGATCTCAGGGCCGCGGTGGCTTCCACCAGCAGCAGAGAGCCGAAATGGGCACAGTTCTGGCCCCCATAGAGCCGGCGCAGCTTTCGCCGGAACAGGGTGGCGATCTCTCCTGCGAAGCGGAGGATCTCTCGGACGGCCCGCTGTGGATCGCGCTCCAGCCGGTGGCGGAGCTGGCCAGCCATCACGCCGAGACCTATGAGATTGTCCACGAAGAACGCGTCGGCCAGTAGCAAAGCGTGGAAGAAGCGGGGCTGGCGCTGGATGGAGGCGAGGATGGCCGCCCGGCGCGAGGGCCGGTAGAAGCGGGCGGTGGCGCTGCGCCCGGTGACGGCGAGAATCCGTTCGATGCGGTGGATCTCGGCGGCCAGCGCCCAGACGGTGGAGCGGCGGGCGACGGCCACGCTGTCGGCGCTCATGATGTCGTAGGCGAATTCGTTTCTGGCTTTGGTGCGGAAGGGCAGCGTGCACTGGTAGACAACCAGCGGTAAGGCTCTGGGCCGGTCGTCGTAGCGGGCGAGGTCGCTGAAGTAGACATAGGGCAGCCAGCGGCGCATCGCCTGCTGCACGGCGACCGACACGGCGGTGTAAACCCGGCCAAAGCGGGGATCGTGCTCGACGGGGGCTTCCAGCCAGGCGGCCGCCGTCTCGCCCGGAACAGCCAGGGTGAAGGAGGCCTCCAGCCCGGTGGCGCCGGGAAGGGCCGCCTCCAACCACTGCTCGACCTCAGGGCCAAAGCCGTAGGCGCGCAGAAGCGGCGGCAGCGCAGAGCGCGCCTGCGCGGGCGTTGGCTGGCGAGTGTCGGAGAAGCTGAGGCTGAGGCGGGGGGCGGGCGCATTCTCGTCTATGGCTGTGACCAGGCGGAGGGCGGCAGCGAGCACTCCCTCCGCATCGGAGAGGCGCGGCCGAGCGGCTAGGGGAACCTCGGAAGCCGTGCCGGGACCGGGGTCGAGTGAAGCGAGGTGCGTCATCGCAGGTGACCGAATGATTATACAGAGGGCAGTGCGCGAAACCGGCGGGTGGAACGGTGCGGCGGGAAGCAAAACGGCTGGAAGTCACGGAGGAGCAAGCGGTTGGCGGTCGCAGCGATTTTCCCGCTCCGCTTGTGACTGATACTATAGAGGCCATGGTTACCCGGAGAGAGTTGTGGCCGGTGGCGGCCGGAGCGGTTTTTCAACCCGTCGCGCGCAAAGGCCGCCTGAAGCAGGCGGTGGCGCGGTGGTGCTTCAAGATGTGGTCCCTGGAGGAACTGGCGCAGAACTGCGTCCGGCTGGGGATCAAAGGGATTGACCTGATCGGGCCGGAGGAGTGGCCGGTGGCGCAGAAGCTCGGGCTGGCTCCTTCCATGGCGCCGGGCGGCGGGAGCATCGGCGACGGCCTGAACCGCAAGGAGAACCACGCCAAGATCGAGCAGCAGATGCGGGAGAACATCGAGAAGGCGGCGGCGGCCGGGGTTCCCAACGTGATCACGTTTTCCGGCAACCGGCGCGGGATGTCCGACGAGGAGGGCCTGGAGAACTGCGTGATCGGGCTGAACCGGGTGAAGGCGATCGCCGAGGACAAGGGCGTGACCATCTGCCTGGAGCTGCTCAACAGCAAGGTAAACCACAAGGACTACCAGGCCGACCGCACGCCGTGGGCGGCCGAGGCGATCAAGCGGGTGAACTCGCCGCGGGTGAAGCTGCTTTACGACATCTACCACATGCAGATCATGGAGGGCGACGTCATCCGCACCATCCGCGAGAACATCCCGCACATCGGGCACTTCCACACCGGAGGGAACCCGGGCCGCAACGAGATCGACGCCACCCAGGAGCTGAACTACCGGGCCATCGCCCAGGCCATCGTGGACCTGAACTTCCAGGGCTACTTCGCCCACGAGTTCATCCCGAAGCGGGATCCGCTGGCGTCGCTCAAGGAGGCGGTGGAGATTTGTGACGTGTAGGGAGTGGTGGAAGCGGACCTCGCTCAGAGTCCACGCCTGCCGTTCGCACACAGTGAGCGCCAGGGCCATGGGATTGTAGATCGCCGGTAAAGTCCCGGTGTGACACGGACGATCTCAGGGTTAGCGATGAGTGTGACCGTCAAGGGATGTCCTGGGGACGCCGCCGAACTGGCTGAGCGCTATTGGATGCGGCGGCTGCCGGCCAGCGACGCCCGCCGTTTTGAAGACCATGTCGCCGGCTGCCCGGACTGTGCCGAGAAGGCGTACCAGACCAAGGCGTTTATCGAGGCGATCAAGATCGCGGGCCGGCGTTTTCTCGAGCCCTGAACGATCCCCCTCCCGGCGCCCCCTTCTTCCCTGACCAAGCCGCCGGCATGCCCCCCAAGCGGCGCGAGGCGCTGCTTCGACGGGCGCTGAGCGGGTCTGGGTTCGCGGCCGCATCCTGGGCGATTCGGCCTGACCGGCTAAAGAGACGGCCCGCAACGCACGATAGAGCAGTAGCGGTGCCACTCGAACAACCTCCAGTGCTGGCGGCGGCCGCCGAAGTACTCGGCAGCCAGTTGCTGGCTCAAGTCCGGCGCTTTGCCCGGGCGCTGCGCCAGCGCCTGGACGGGCTGGAGCGGAAGTTCCTCGCGCACCTTAACAAGCAGGGCTACGATCCGAAACAGCGCAAGGCGCTCGTGGCGATCACGCCCATGGCGGCGGCGAGGGTGCTGCTCGACGGCCGGCCGCTGGCCGATTTCTTCGAGCAGGTTGACTACAACGGCCGCCGCCTGGCTAAGCTCGCGCTGCCGCCGGCGCGGATCGTCGGTGAGCTGGACGAGGCGGGGCTGCTGGTGGATGCGGCCCTGGGCCATGGAGACCGGCGGCAGGCCGGCGACTTCGCCTGGGTGCGCGAGCAGCTCCAGTTCTGCGTGGTGCTGACGCTGAACAACGCCTTCTACGCCGTGCGGGAGGCCGAGACCGAGGCACTCTACGGACTGTTCCGGGCTGAACTCGACGCACGCAGCCACACCGAACTGCTGGAGCGGTTCCTGGCCGTCCTGGCCGAATTCTGCCACGCCAATGCCGGGCGGCTGTTCCTGCTGGATCGCAAACGCTCAACCTGGGTGGCTATGGCCGGCCTGGGGGGGCCAGCGGAGGCGCCGAGTTCGGCGGCCCTGGAGCGAAAGTTGTCCCGCCCGCGGCATCTGGACCCCGGGGAGCTTGTGTTGGATGGGGAATGGGGCGGCCGTTACGAGTCGTGCTGGTCGGTCCCGCTGCTCCACGACGGCCGCATCGAAGGGGTCATCCAGCTCGGTTTCCGGAAGGCCTACCAGTGGCTGCCGCGCGAGCTGGAACTGCTGGCGACGGCGGCCGAGCGCATCCGGCAGGCCTCGGAGAAGGCGCGGCTGGCCGAGGAACTGGCGGCACGGGAGGAACAGGTGCGGCGGCTGGCGTCCGCGCTGGTGCACGTCGAGGAGTCGGAGCGGCAGCGCATCAGCCGCGAGCTGCACGACGAAGCGGGCCAGTCGCTGCTGTGGCTGCGGCTCCAACTGGAGATGCTGGAGCAGCGTGCGCCGGAAAAACTCAAACCCGGCCTCACGGAGGCGCGCCAGGCCGTGGAGCGGACCATCACCGAGGTAAGGCGCCTGGTGGCCGATCTGAGCCCGGCGGTGCTGGAGCACCTGGGCCTGCCGGCGGCGCTGCGGCGCCTCCTGGGCCGTCTCCGGCGCCTCTACCCCATCGAGGTGAAGCTGCATTTGAACCGGACAGGGACGCTGCCGAAAGGCCTCCAGCGAGTGGTCTACCGCCTGGTCCAGGAGTGCTGCCAGAACGCCGGACGGCATTCCTCGGCCGCCCATCTAAACATTTCCCTTACCAGCGCCGATAGGGTTCTTAGGTTGAATGTCCAAGACGATGGTGTAGGGTTCACGGTCGAACAGGCGCTGGCCAGGCAGCACTGTCATGGTCTGGCGGGTATGCGGGAGCGGGTGCTCCTGCTAGGCGGCCGGTTCGCGATCCGAAGCCGGCCAGGCGAGGGCGCCGAGATCGCAGTCGAGTTGCCTGAATCCAACCCATCGCACCGTGAACGGGAAGGTTGACACAGACAATGCCAAAGATTCGCCTCCTGCTGGTGGATGATCACACCCTGTTTCGCCAGGGAATGAAAACGCTGATTTCCTCGGAATCCGACATGGAAGTAGTCGGGGAAGCGGTGGACGGCAACGAAGCCATTGCCAAGGCCGCCGAACTGCGGCCCGACGTGGTGCTGATGGACATCGGCATGCCGGGCTTTAGCGCCTTCGAGTCCACCCGGCAGATCAAGCGTAACCGGCCCGAGACCAAGGTCCTGTTTCTCACCATGTACGACGACGAGGACTACCTGGTGGAGGGCATGGAGGTGGGCGGCAACGGCTACGTGCTGAAGGACAGCCCGGCGCCGCAGTGCCTGGCCGCCATCCGCGACATTAACCGCGGCGGCAGCTACCTGAGCCCGCGCATGCTCTCGCAACTGGTCGATGACTTCCGCTCGCGGCTGAAGTCCGCCGCCCGCGTCCCCCGCTTCGCCACCCTGACCCCCCGCGAAAAGGAAGTGCTCAAAATGCTGGCCGAGGGCAGCTCGGTGAAGGAAATCGCCTGCCAGTTGAGCCTGAGCGTAAAGACGATCGAGGCCCACAAGTTCAACCTGATGCGCAAGCTGGACATTCACAACAAGGCGCAGCTTGTGCAGTACGCCATTCAGAAGAAGATCATCAGGCTCCCCGTGCTGGTCTGATTGCCGGGAATTTCGGTGACAGGCTACGCTTTCACCGATTAGGTGCGGGCCGCGGGAGATGAAATTAGTGAAAGCGTAGCCTGTCACCGAAATTCTGATTGCCGCGCCCCGCGGCTGTCCGGCGATGTAGAATCATCGCATGGGTCACACGATCACTCGCCGGGGGGCGCTGGGGGCGATGAGCGCCCCCGTGCTGGCCGGCCCCGCTGGCCGCCCCCTCCGCCTCGGCGGCCCGATATTCCTCAAGAGCGAAGATCCCCGCGAGCTGGCGCGTGAACACCGCCGGCTCGGCTACAGCGCCGCCTTTTGCCCCGCCGCCAAGCTGGAGGACACGGCCCGGCTGCGGGAAATCGAGAAGGCTTTCCAGGCCGAGAACGTGGTCATCGCCGAGGTCGGCGCCTGGCGCAACATGCTGGACCCGGACCCGGAGAAGCGGCTCGCCAACTTTCGCTACGTCGCCGAGCGGCTGGCGCTGGCCGAGGCGGCCGGCGCGCGCTGCTGCGTCGATATCGCCGGCTCTTACAATCCCAAGGTCTGGTACGGGCCGCATCCCAAGAACTTCTCCCAGGAGTTCTTCGACGCCACGGTGGAGAACTGCCGGCGGCTGATCGATGAAGTCAGGCCGCGGCGCACGCGCTTCGCCATCGAGATGATGGGCTGGGCCATTCCCGACGGCCCCGCCAGCTACCTGAAGCTCGTCAAGGCGGTGGACCGCAAGCAGTTCGGCGTGCACATCGACGTCGCCAACGGCATCAACAGCCCGGAGCGGTTTTATCGCAACGCCGGGTTCATCGCCGATTGCTTCCGCGCGCTGGGTACCTGGGTGGTCTCCTGCCACGCCAAGGACCTGGAATGGGTGCCCGAGATGAACGTGCACTTCGTCGAGGTGGTTCCCGGACGCGGGCAGGTGGATTACCGGGCCTATCTGAGTGAGCTGGCGAAGCTGCCGGTCGAGGCCCCGCTGATGATCGAGCACCTGAAGACGCCGGAGGAGTACGAAGAGGGGAAGAAGTACATCCAGGGGATTGCCAGGGAGCTGGGGCTGAGTTTCGCGTAGGAGGAACCAAGATGAATCGACGCTTGTTTGTTGGAGTGACGGCCGCGGTCCCGCTGGCCGCGGCGAAGCTGCCCATCCGCAAAGGCGTGTTGCTGGGCATGCTGCCCAGGGCGATGAGCTACGCGGAGCGGCTCAAGCTGGCCCGCGCGGTGGGCTTCGAGGAGCTGGAGTGTCCAACCATCGAGAGCCCGAGCGAGGCGGAGGAGATCAAGAAGGCGGCCGCGGCCGCCGGGTTGCGAATCCACTCGGTGATGAACCAGGCGCACTGGAAATACCCGCTCTCCTCCAGTGACCCCGCGGTGGTGGCTAAGAGCATGGAGGGGATGAAGACGAGCCTGGAGAACGCGCGCTACTGGGGCGCCGACGCGGTGCTGCTGGTGCCGGCGGTGGTGAATCCGGAGACCTCTTACAAGGACGCGTGGGTGCGCTCCCAGCGGCAGATCCGCGAGCTGATCCCGCTGGCGCAGAAGAGCAAGGTTATCATCGCGGTGGAGAACGTCTGGAACAAGTTCCTGCTCAGCCCGCTGGAATTCGCCGCCTACGTCGATGAATTCAAGAGCCCGTGGGTGCGCGCCTACCTCGACGTGGGCAACATGGTGCTGTTCGGCTACCCGCAGGACTGGATCCGCGCCCTGGGCAAGCGGACGCTGAAGCTGCACTTCAAGGACTTCCGCTTCCAGAAACGGCTGGCGGAGTTCGTGCCGCTCCGCGAGGGAGACATCAACTGGCCGGAAGTGCACAAGGCGCTGGCCGAGACGGGCTACTCGGGCACGGCGACGGTGGAGCTGCCTGGCGGCGACGAAGCGTATCTCCAGGAGGTGAGCCGGCGGGTGGACCTGATTCTGTCGGGGGCGTAGATTGCCATGAAGAAGTTCCTGCTTGGGATTGTGGTCGGATTGCTGATGACGGCCCTGACGGCCGTGGTCCTGTTCTTCGTGTTCCTGCGGCTGGGGCGGCGGCCGCCGCACATACCGGACGCCTCAATCCTGGTGCTCCGGGTGGAGGGTGAGCTGCCCGAGGCGCCGCCGATGGAGATCCCGCTGCCCACTTTCCAAAGGACGCAGGCGACGACGGTACTGGAGCACTGGGACATGCTGCGCAAGGCGGCGGCGGATTCCCGCATCCGGGCGGTGCTGCTGATGCCGGAGGGGCTGAGAACGGGCTGGGCGAAGCTCCAACAGATCCGCGAGAGCCTGGAGCAGTTCAAGAAGTCGGGCAAGCCGCTGTACGCCTGGCTGCGGCGCCCCGGCACGCGGGAGTATTACCTGGCCACGGCGGCCGAGCGCCTCTACCTGGGGCCGGAAGACTTTCTGGATTTCAAGGGCCTGCGGGTCGAGCTGATGTACCTGAAGAAGACGCTGGACAAGATCGGGGTGGACGTCGAAGTGGCCGCGGCCGGCAAGTACAAAGATGCACCGGACATGTTCACCCGCACCTCGATGAGCCCGGAAACGCGCGAGGTGATGAACTCGATCCTGGATGAGACCTACCGGCACCTGGTCGAAGCGGTGGCCGCCGCACGCAAGCAGAGGCCGGACGATGTGCGGGCGGCGATCGACGCGGGGCCGTTCACGGCCGCGCAGGCGCGGGCCAAGGGGCTGGTGGACGGGCTCCAGTACGAAGACCAGGTGTTCGAGGAGATCCGCAACCGGCTCAAGCTGGCCGAGACCAGGAAGGTGGCCTCCCGCGACTACCGCCGCATCCCGCCGGAATCGCTGGGGCTGGAAGGGCGGTCGCGGATCGCGCTGGTGGTGGCCGAGGGAGCGATCGTGCGCAGCGGCGGAGACGGCTTCGGCATGGAAGGACTGGTGAGCGCCGAGGAGTTCACCCGGCTGCTGCGCGAGATCGCCGGCGACGGCCGCATCCGCGGCGTCATCGTGCGGGTCGATTCGCCCGGCGGCGACGGGGCGGCCTCCGACGAGATCTGGCGCGAGATGAGCCTGCTGGGCCGAAAGAAGCCGCTGGTGATCTCGATGTCGGACGCGGCCGCTTCCGGCGGCTACTACATCGCCGCCACCGGGGACCCGATCGTGGCCTACCCGGGCACGCTGACCGGCTCGATCGGCGTCTTCTATGGGAAGTTGAATCTGCGCCAGCTTTACGACAAGCTCGGCATCACCAAGGAAATCCTCAAGCGCGGGCGCTTTGCGGCCATCGATTCCGACTACGCGCCCTTAGGCCCCGAGGAACGGGCCAAACTCGCCGCGGCGGTTCAAGACTTCTACAAGAGCTTCGTGGCGCGGGTGGCCGAGAGCCGCAAGCGCAAGGCGGGCGAGATCGAGCCGCTGGCCCAGGGGCGGGTATGGCTGGGGAGCCAGGCCAGGCAGAACGGGCTGATCGACCACCTCGGCGGGCTGGACCGCGCCATCGAGCTGGTCAAACAGAAGGCTGGGATTCCGGCCGCCGAAAAGATCCGGCTGGTGAGCTACCCTCCGCGGCGAACGATCCTCGATTGGGCGCTGGGCCAGACGCAACTGGCGGCGCCCGACGCGCGGCTGGCGGCCTTCTTACGACGCTACGCCACCCGGTCCTGGCTGGAGGGGGGCGTGTTCCGGATGATGCCCTACGGGATCGAGGTGCGCTGATCAGGCGACTGGCGGGGCGGGGCCGGCGTCAGGGAGATTGGGGGCTGCCTCCGGCGCCTTGCGGCGGCGGAGCGGATCCGGAGAACGGTAACGAACAACTCTCCTGACGACTTTGCGGATCGCGCCGCTCCCTTCGGCTTCCGCCAGCCGGAGCCGGGCTTCGGTGCGGCGCCGTTCCCTCATCTCCATCTCCAGCACCGGGATCGTCAGCAGGAACACCGAGCTCACGATGAGCTCGACGAATTCGCCCACCTCGTTGGGCGCCGGCATCGACCAGATTTTCCTTTCTCTCAACAGGGCCAGCATCTGGTTCAAGGACATCACCGCCAGCACCGCGGTGAGCAGGCGCATCCGCCAGTTCTTCATTCGCCGCGCCAGCAGCACGGCGCAAACGGTGGTCAGCAGGTAAATGAACGCTGAGACTAAGGCTGGGTTCATCGCGCCCTACTCAGAAAACAGATCGGCACGCTGGTCACCGGGCTGTAGAGCAGTCAAACGGCGCAATTCACCCGGGCCGATCATCGTAGGTCGGACCTAGTGGGAGTTTACAAGATATTTCCCTGTGAACGGGGCAAGTGACGGCATTTTAGTCGCTTGCGGAGGACGCGGGTGTATCTCCTAAGTGGGTCGGGTCAGCGGGTGGCCGGCGCGGGTAGATGACAAGCGTTTCGCGGATCCGGCCCAGTTCCTCCAGCAGGCGGTTGATGCTGAGTTCCTCCCCCTTGTGCCAGACTTCCCGCTGCAGCACCGAGCTCAGCATCAACGCCAGCACGCAGTAGAACGAGTGGACACGGATCTTGGAGTCGGTCCAGTGAAACATCGGGCTCCAATGTAGGAAGTGCGGATTCTTCATCTGCTTGAACGCATCCTCGATGTGGTACTGGGACCGATAGGCCAGCACGATCTCCTGGTCGGACCAAGCGGCGTTGTCGGTGAACAAGATGGTCTTGTCCAGTTGCAGGCGGCGGAACTGCTAATGACGCCGGGGCACCGCCAGCAGATCCGCGTGTTGGCTGGGTACCAGCGAGCCGACAAAGTGGAACGGGGTGGCGGCCAGCGTGTCGAAGGCCGCCTCGCTGTTGTTCCCCTTGTCGAACACCAGCGTGATGTGCTCGCAGGTCTGGGCCAGTTCCCGGTAATGGAGCGGAACTCGACGCTGTCGGCGACGTTGCCGGCGTAGACCCAGTGCAGCAGCGGGATGTAGAAATGCGAACCGTGTCCCCTTGTCCTTCTTGGCTGCCTGTCGCACACGGTCCAGCCCGCTTGGCTCGCT
>JBBTDS010000400.1:0-11979 GCA_038060875.1 Acidobacteriota bacterium
GTGCAAATACAGGTTCGCCGGCAGCGGCGAGGCTACCCCGCCCTGTGGCGTCCCCTTCTTCGGCTTGCAAATGGCCGCCTATCTCCGGGTGCGCTACGTGGAAGTGGCTTGTGGCGGGTTTCCTTTTCTTGTGGCATAATGCTGCGCGTATATATACGTCCAGAAGGGAGCCTTCAATGCTCGACGATCTCACAACTCTGGAGGCCGAACGATCCAAGCTCCTGGAGCAGTTCCTCCGCTTGGGCGATCTTCGGCCTGGTTCCATCACGGCCGTCACCCGGCGCTGCGGCAAGCCCTCCTGCCATTGCGCCAAGCCCCACGATCCCGGACATGATCCGCAATTTCGCCTGACTCGCAGAGTGGCCGGCAAGACGGTGACGGAGACCTTTCCCAATCCAACCGCGCTGCGCAAGGCACAGCAGGAGGTCGCCGAGTTTCATCGTTTCCAAAAGCTCCTCCAGGAGCTGGTCACCATCAACCAAACAATCTGTAAGCTGCGCCCGGTAGAGCAGCAACGGGGCGGCTGGACCGCACAGGAAAAAAAACGGCTGCTGCAATCCATCAGGAGATGGCGCGGGAGGTGAACCAACTCCTGAGCCGTGTCTTTGCGCAACGCCGCAAAAGCGGCCGGACCGACCTGGAAGCCGTAGCGGCCACCTTGCGCGCAGCCGTCGCCTTGACCGAGGTGGGCCAGGATGCCCCCTTCGATCACGGCCGCCAGCAGATGCAAGTCCTGCTATACCGGCGCCATCGAGACCGCCGAAGAGTTTGGCAAGCGGATCTATTTGGAGGCCTGGAAACGCGGCTGGAGCCGGGCGCAGAAGAAAGTCGTTGTGGGGGACGGCGCCGAATGGATCTGGAATCTTGCCGCAGAACACTTCCCTGGCGCGATTCAGAGTGTCGACCTCTACCACGCGCGCCAGCATCTGTGGGAGTTGGCTCGCCGGCTGCACCCCCACGACGAAGTCAGCCAGAAAGCGTGGATGAAGATCCACCAGCAGCGCCTGCTCGACAAGGGGGAAATCGAAAAGCTGGTGGAGTTGTTGCGGTCCATCGATACCGGCAATCCCGAAATGGCCGAGAAGATCCGATTTCGGGGACAGTCTACACAACCTCGAAATTCCCCCGCCTCAATCCCCGAAACGCCGTCTCGTCGCTCCCATCACGGCAGCCGCAATTGGAAGTCGAGTTGGCGGGCCAGTTCGGGACTGCCGGCAATGTGCAGAAACTCGATCATCGGCATCAGGCTGACCCCGACGAATTTCCCTCCCTGGACATACAACAGGGGGCGTGAGTAGCCTCCCACGGGGGTCGCGAACTTTTCCGCGGCCCCGGTGTGCACCATGAAGCGGAGGTTGCCGTTCAGGATCTGGTACTCCAGTTCGGGCAAACCTGCCTCCAGATAGCGGCGATCGCCCGATATCAGGTACGCATAAGCCAGCGCCTGGAGCATCATCGCCGTCGATCCCTGGTGCTTGAGCGAAGGCAGTTCCTTGTAAATGAACAGGCCGTTGGCGTTGCGTCCATGGCGGATCATGTCATCGGTCTCTTCGAGGAGGACCCTCTTCAGTTCTTCGTCCGGAAACTGTAGATAGTAGCGCGCAAGCGAAACGAGGGTCAGCGAGTTCATGAAGATGACCCGCACCATCGAGTGGTCCGTGTAGCGCGAGAGCAGGCCGGGATACTCCCGGTGCCAGGTCTTGAAGAGCTCGGCGATCTGGCGGCACGGCTCCAGGTACTTCGCGTCTCCCGTCTCGTTGTATAGCGCCAGCAACGCCCGCAGCGCCCATCCCGCGTCCCGCGTGGAGCCGCCCGCCCCGAGGTGCTTCGGCAGGACACGCAGGATGTTCTCGCCAACGCCGATCGCGGCGTCCCTGGCCGCGGTATCTCCGAAGACATGCCACGCGTCGAGCAGGCCCTGCACCCACTGGTGTGAAGGAGTGACACCTCCGGTCACGTGCCTTGCGGAGTGAGCGATGTGGCCCTGGCGGCGTTCCGGCCGCGTCGAGACATGCGCTATATCGACGTCCCGCCAGTGCAGCGCGTTGACACGGGCATAATCGAGAAACCGCCGCTCGCCGGAGCGCGCCCATGCGAGAAAGCACTGGTGCGTGAAGTCGTATTCGTTGTTCAACCAGACAACATCATCCTGGCCGCGGCCCTGGGCTGTGTAGCCCCATTCGATTTCGTCCCCAAAGTTGAGAATGCCCATGCCTACGGGACGATTGTCCAGGATGTCGGAGAGCGCGGCGTCCACCCGTCGGCTGCGCGGGCCTTCGAAGACGCGGTCCTCCCACACACGCGCGCGGGCGAACCACGCCGGGTCGAGCTTCGGCAGGTCCGGAACCTGGAATTGCAGCGAACGGGCGGAGATGCGCTCGCGGGTTTCGTCCGCCGCGTGGAAGTGAAACAACAGAGTGTGGGTCTTCGCGGCTCCGAGCGGGAACGCGAGCGCCTCCTCCTGAGCGGGGTAGAGGGAGAGCACAAGCCCTTCGGGACCCGCCTCCATCGCCTTCGGGAAATTCTGCTGCGCGTGCCGCAGCGTGACCGCCACTCCGTTTTCCCCGCCGGTCCAGTCGCACCAGAAGTCGCCCCAATAGGACTGGAACGCATGCTCGACCGAATCGAACCGGAACTGGCGCGCGCCGAACGAGTAGGACAGTTTCTCCGTGGATTCGGAAACCTGCCCCGCGCTACTGCCGTGCGAGAGACGGGCACGGCCGCCCTCTCCCGGTGCGCCGCGCCACTCCCAGAGCTTCACCGGGGTGTCGCCAGCCGCGCGCGCGGCGAGCACGGTGTATTCGAGCGACACGTACGGCTTGCCGCTCCAGAACGTCAAAATGGCGGAGAAGTCGAACGCGGAACCATTGCCGCCGTGCCGCCCGGAGACACGGACCACGGCCGCCACCGGTCCCTGTTCCAGGATTTCGATCTTGACCGGCCCGGCCTGGGCGGTGGACCACGCTGCGCCCCCCGACGCGATGGTAAAGCCTCGCATCCACGCGCCGGCGCCGACCGGCCGGCCGTTCAGGCGGACATCGGTGAGCGGGTGAAACCCTTCGGCGGGGATCTTCGCCTGCAAGGGGCCCGTATCGACTTCCACCGCGCCGCCGGCCGCCTGCGAGAGTCGCAGACCCGGCTTCGGCGGCGCGGGATTATCCTCTATGGTCCATTCGATTCGCTTGCTCCGATTACCGGGCAGGTTCACCAGTGCGCGGACGAAGAGCCAGCGGACGCTGCCGTCGGGCCACGAACTGGTCACCGTCGCTTGCAGAGGCACGCGCTCGCCATCGTCACTTAACACGAACCGGCCGGCGTGGCGCAGCGCGCCGCGTGGAAACGGCATCCCGAGAGCGACCGGCTCGAGGGAGCGGTCGTATTTCGAGATCTTCTCGAAGGTCCAGTGCCCGCTCTCAGCGGCGGGAGCTTGTCCCGCCGCCAGCAGCAGGAACGACGAGAGAAATACTCTCTTCATCGTTGTATCCGGTTACCAGCCCAGCTTTAATCCGAGCTGTATGATCCGTGCGTTGAGAGTGGTCCCGGTGATGGTTGCGAACGCCGTGCTCGTCGGGCTTGTGTTCGGCGCGGAGAAGTTCGGGTGGTTGATGGCGTTGAACAGCTCGGCGCGGAACTGCAGGTTTACGCGCTCGCGGACCGGAATCGCCTTGATCAGCGAGCCGTTGATGAACGCCCGGCCATCCGCGCGGATGCCGTTAAACAAGCTGGAAAGTGCGCGGTAGTTGTAAGAAAGCTGCTCAACCGTTCTGCGGTTGAAGACGTCGGTGTTGAACCAGCGATCGATCGTCCGCTGGCCCTCTTCGAGCGGGATATCCCGGATGCTCCCAAGGAGCAGAGAGTTGCCGAAGCCGAGGGGCGGGCCGCTCTGCAAAACGGTCAGTCCCTGCACCTGCCAGCCGCCGGCCACACGGGATAATACCCGGTTCCGCGGCGCGAGCTTCTTGCCGGGTCCGAACGGCAGCTCGTAGATCCAGCTCGCGGTAAAGCGGTGGGGCCGGTCCTGGCTGGCGATCACCTTCTCCAGCGGCGAGAGATATCCGTTGAGGCGCCCGCTGAGGTTCATGTACTTCGACCAGGTGTAGCCGAACTGCACCGTGTATCCCGCGCTGAAGCGCCGCTCCAGTTTGGATTCGAAGCCGTGGTACCAGGAGGAACCGGCGTTCTCGATGCTGGTCGTGCCGGTGAACTGCGGGAAGTTGCCCATCCGCACCAGCGCTTCACGGGTGATCACCGAAGCCGCCAGGTCTGTGCCGGGCAGCATCGGGTAAAAGGGATTCGGCAGGCGGAGTGTCCAGTAGTCGATCACTGCCTGGTCACGCACGGGAGAGCGGCTGAGAAAAGCCGGATCGAATGGCCGGAAGTCCACCGCAGTCTCCAGCCGCACGGCGCGGTTGCCCACATAGCCCACTTCCAACAGGAAGGCGCCGGGGAGCGTCCGCTGGATGGTGAGCGACCAGCGCTGGTTGTAAGGTGTGCGAGGGTTCGGATTGAAAAAGGCCACCGAGTTGCCAAGGTAGGTGTTCAGGCCGTCAGCCGCGCCGACCGGCCCCTGAATGCCGCCGGGGAACGGGCTGTCGAGACTGGAGACGAAGGTGAGGCCTCCGTCCAGCGACGCCTGGAACGGTGTCGAGCGGCTGAAACCGTATTGCTTCACTTTCTCGCCGGCCTGCTGGCCCACAAAGGCGAAGAAGATGCCGTAGCCGCCCCGGATCACGGTCTTGTCGTTCCACTGGTAGGCGAAGCCGAATCGCGGAGCGAAGTTCTTCTTGCCGGTGTCAAACAGCGCGCGCGGGACGCCGCCGACACCGGAGAACCGCAGGCCGCCCTTCACCTGGAAGCGATCCAACGGGAGCTCCGGCGTGGGGTTCCTGGCGTAGTTGGCGCGGGCCCGGTCATTGAGTGCATTGACGGTGGTGAAGTCCATATCGCGCACGGAGCGGTTGAAGCGCTCGGTGAGTGCGCCTTCCACTTCGTATCGCAGTCCGAAGTTCAGCGTGAGCTTCGGGGTGACGCGCCAGTCGTCCTGGATGAAAAGGCCGGTGAGTGGGGAGGAGACGGCGGAGTTGGCTTCGCGGCCCACGGCGCCCCCCGTGGGCAGTCCCAGCAGAAAGCCGGCGAAACCCTGCCCGACGCCACTCGGTGACGAAGGCGAGTTGTCTACCGGGCCTTGCGTCCAGGCGGCGCCGAACGAGAGCCTCGGGCTTGCCTCGTTGAAGATGCGGAAGTTCTCCTGGTAGACGCGATGATCGATGCCGAAGCGCAGCATATGGCTGCCGCGCACCCAGTTGGCGGTGCTGCTGAAGTGGTGCGTGTTCGTGATGTACAGGTCCGGCTTCTCGTTGCCGAGGTTGGACAGGCCGTTGACGGAGATCTGCGGGAAGGAGGAGGCGGCGCGGTCAATCTGGCTGACGAAAGAGGCGGGGAAGCCGAGGATGCTGAGGTCCATGCCCTGGCTCTTGGGGACGTGGGGGAACAGGAAGCGCGTATAGCTGTAGCGGACGTTGAGGACGAAACTGGGGCGGAAAGCATACACGTGGTCCAGCGTGGCGCCGCGGTTGAGGAACTGGTTATCGAGGCCGGTAGCCAGGTTTTCGAAGTAATCGCGGTAGACCTGGTTCTTGTCGCCCCAGTAGGCACGGAAGAACATCCGCTGCCTGGAGGTGATGTTATGGTCGATCCGTCCGGTCTGGCTCCAGATGGTCGAGTGGAGTTGCAGGTCGGGGAAGGGATAGTTCTGCGTGCCGTCGGCCAGGCCGGCTGAGCGCGGCGCCGGGTAGTACTCCATGATCTTGCGGGCAACCGCGCTGATGCGGGTGGCGGGGACGATGTTGCCGGGAAAGGGCCTGCGATTGACGCGGCCGCTAACCAGCGAGGCGGTGGCGGGATCGTAGATCTGGTACTGGGCGCCCAGGCGGAGGAGGTCGGAGAAGTCGCCTCCGCGCTGTTTTTCCGGGGGCACGGAGTAGACTCCCCCGGCCCAGGGGGCGTCGTCCTTCTGGCGTTCGAAGCCGTACAGGAAGAAGGTGCGGTTGCGGCCGTCGTAGACCCTCGGGATGAAAATCGGGCCGTTGCCGCTGAGGACCCAGTGGTAGTTCTTCAATTGGGCGCGGGGGCGGCCGTAGCGGTTGCTGAAGAAGTCATTGGCGTTCCAGCCGGGGTTGGTTTTGAAATACCGGGCGGCGCCGTGGAAGACATTGGTTCCGGACTTGAGATTGATGGTGATCAGGCCGCTGGGCGTGGCCCCGGCGCTCGCGTCGAAGGCGGCCGTTTCGATGCGGAACTCGTCCACGATCTCGCCGGGCGGGACGAAGGCGATGGTCCGCTGCCTGGCGCTGGTGCCGCCGGAAGTGGTCGTGTTGGACGCGCCGTCAAGGGTGACCTCGTGGGTGCTGGCGGGCGTGCCGGCGATCGAGTACTCGGTGAGCCGGGCGTTGTCGCCGGCGCGCGTGTCCAGGAAACCCATGTTGGTGGCCACGCTGACTGCGGCCGGGGAGAGCTGCATCAGCAACATCGGGTTGCTGTGCAGGACCGGCAGGTCCGATAGCCGGCGCTGGTCGATGATCTGGCCGACGCTCGCGTTCGTAGTTTGCAGCAGTGGCGTTTCGGCGGTGACCGTAACGCTTTCGGTGCTCTGGCCGAGTTCGAGGTGGATGTCTACCTGAAGACGGTCGTTGATGCGCACCTCCAGGCTGCCGCGGGTCACGGCTTTGAACCCCGCCGCGCTGGCAGTGAGGCGGTAGGCGCCTGGCAGGAGGTAGGGGATGAGGTAGTTGCCTTGGTAGTTCGTGCTGGCTGTCGATTTCGTGTTGGTGGCGAGGTTGACGGCAGCGACTTCGACGTTGGGCACTACGGCGCCGGACGGATCAACGACGCGCCCGGCGATCGTCCCGCGCGATTCCTGGGCGAATGCGCTGCCCGGCGCCACAACCACGGCGGCAACGGCGCACAGTATCGACTTCGCGATTGTTCCCTGAAGCATGTTCGACCTCCTCAACAGGAGTTAACCAGGATTTCCATTTTGGACTCCCGGCCAAGTTGAATATACACCCCACACCTGCACGGGGCAACCCCCAGCACGGCTTCCGGCACCGGAGGGCTTCCGCATTGCCTGCATGGGTCGATCTTGCCGCCTGCCAGGGCCTCGAAGGCTGAAAACAGCGTCGGCCGCAAGCGACTTCCGAGACACCTCGCCCCCCTCTGTCGCGTTGTCCACCCAATTTTGCTCCCGTCCGAGCCCCCGGCCAGCCCGCCGGGAGCGGGAGCGCTGCGATCCGCCGCACCATCGCCCCGAAAAGCGGCCGCGTCAGATCACCCATGGCCATCCACAGCCACCTTTGCCCGACGGTTGCGAACCCGCCCCGCGGCACCGCAGGGACAGTGGCAGGGAGTCCGCCGTCCTTCCTGCCGGCCGGTGTATACTCGGAGCTACCCATGCCCAGGAAACCACTGTTGGATGCCACCGTGCTTCAAGCTGCACTGGAAGGCCTGGAGCAGCAACGGCTCGAAGTTGAGAGTAACATCGCCACTGTCCGCACCCTGCTGGCGGCCCGCAAACCGACAGCAGGCGCGGCTCCGGCTAGCGTCAAGCCCAAGCGTACCATCAGCGCTGCCGGCAGGAAGCGCATTGCTGCGGCCCAGCGCCGGAGGTGGGCAGCGCTCAAAAAGGCCAAGAAGGAGTCCGCGCCCAAGAAGCGCAGGCTGAGTGCCGAAGGTAGGAGACACATTATCCAGGCCACGAGAAAACGGTGGGCTGAGATCAGGGCGAAGAAGGCCCGAAAGCCGGCCGCAAAGAAGGCGGCCAAGCCATCGGTGAAGCCGGCGGCGGCTGGGTAGACGAACACTGCCCCTGGGACCGTCATGCGTTCGGGGGCCGCGAATCCCCCGGCATTGGGGCATCGTCGCCGCGGGCCGAGGGCCATCTGACGCGGCCGCTGTTCGGAGCCATGCTGCGGCGGGGACCAGAGGGCACCCCGGCGCTGCCGGTGTCGGCGGGGTAGCGGCTGGGGGTGGTGGTGAAGATCTGGCCGAGTAAGGGGGGAGGGGACGGGGAGGTGTCGGTGCAATCCCTTGTAAACAGGCAGTTCCAGGTATCCTAGTGTCCCGAAGAGCCAAGGGCGCCATTGTGGCAGGGCGCCCGGGCCGCTCAGGATGGAAACTATGCGAGAAACGGCTCGAACGAAGCCGGTTGGGTGTATACTGTATCGCAGCCCGGAACCCAGAATCTAAGTTCCGGTTAAGAGGTGAAGAGTATGGGGTCCAAACAGAAAGCTCTGGCGCTGTGCGTCCTGGCGGCGGTCATCGCGATTCCGGTCCTATCGCAGATAGGTGTCGGAATCATGACGGGACGAATTATCGACCCGACGGGCGCGGTGGTGCCGGGCGTGAAAGTGACCGTGGTTAACACGGCCACTAACTTCACGTTCAACACCGAGACCAACGAACAAGGCATCTTCCGGGTGCAGTCGCTGCAACCCGGCAGCTACAAGGTCACGTTCCAGGCCAGCGGGTTCAAGACCGTGGTGCGGGAGGACACCGACCTGCGGGCCGGCGACACGCTGGCGCTGGACGCGGTCCTCGAGGTCGGCGCGGTGGCCGAACAGATCGAAGTGACCGGCCGGGCGCCGCTGCTGGAAACGGAGACCTCGGCGACCGGGACGTCGGTGGAGGGCACAACCTTGTACAAGCTGCCCATCTACCAGCGCTGGACCAACTCGACGTTCCAGCTTGTGCCGGGGATGACCCAGGGCGGCTTCGCCTGGGGCGGGAGCCTGGGCGGCTATCACATCGCCGGTCAGCGCGCCAGCTCGATCGGCTACTTCGAGGACGGGGTGAACGCTCAAGACCAGGAGAGCGGAACCCAGAACATCATCACGGTGCAGAACTCGCTGGAGGAGGTGAAGATCCTCACCACGGCGCTACCCGCCGAGTACGGCCACTCGGCCGGCGGGATCATGAGCGTGGTCAAGAAGACCGGCACCAACACCTTCCACGGTCTGGCCTCGGACTACGGGCGGACGCGCAGCATGACGCACCGGCGCTATTTCGACCGCTGCAAGACCTCTCAGAGCGACCAGGGGTGCGTGCCGCAGGACTCGTGGTTCATGCTCCCGGACGGCGCCGGCGGCGGCCCCATCGTCCTACCGGGGATTTACAACGGACGGAACAAGAGCTTCTGGTTCGTGGGCTACCAGAAGCTGATCGAGAAGAAGGTCAACCAGTTCTATGCCACGACGCCCAGTGCGGAGATGAAGCAGGGCGACTTCAGTTTCGGCGGGCTGGGCAACCCCATCTACGATCCGGCGACCACCCGCCGGCTGGCGGACGGCGCCTGGACGCGCGACCTATTACCCGACCGGCGCGTGCCGCTGAGCCGCATCGATCCGGTGGCGCAGGCCGTCCTCAAGTACGATCCCTGGAACCTGCCGAACGTCTCCGGCAGCTTCGATGCCAACGGGCCGATCAACAACCTGCTCTACGACGAGAAGTCGCGCACCTTCTTCGAGGACTACAACGGTCGCCTGGACCACCAGTTCAGCCCCAACTTCAAGATTTACGGCAGCTATACTTACAACCACCGCAACGGCATCGGCCGTCCGTCGATCATTCGTCTGAAGGAGTTCGACGGCGACAACGGAAACGAAACGCCGATGACCTCGCAGAACTACTCGACCGGCAAGACCTGGGTAATCAGCCCCACAACCATCAACGACGCCCGGGTGGGCTACTTCCGCTGGCGGAACGACAAGCGGGTGCCCTCCTGGGGGCAGAACTGGCCGCAGAAGCTGGGCATTCCTAACGTGCCGCAAGACCTGATGCCGCGGTTCAACGTGTTTGGCCTGACGGTCAGCGGTCCGAACCGCCGGATCGGGGAGACGCTCTCGTTTCGCGATGACCTGACCAGGATCGTGGGCCGGCATGCCTTCAAGATTGGCTACGAGCTGCTGCGGTTCCGCATCAACTCCACCTCGACCAGCTACCCGAGCGGCAACTTCCAGTTCTCCGGCGGCAGCGTCGGCCTCCAGCCCACTGGAAATGCCATGCCCCGCACCGGGAACGGCTTCGCCGGCTTCCTGTTGGGGTACGTGAGCCAGGCCACTTTCGAATCCGAGCTGACGAGCTGGCTGCCGCGGTCGGCCGTCCACAGCTTCTACTTCCAAGACGACTGGAAGTTCTCGCCGACCTTGACCCTGAACCTGGGCTTGCGCTACTCGAACGAGAGCCCGTTCAACACCAAGTACGGCCGGATGACCAACTGGGACCCCCTGGCCACCGACGATGTGGCGGCGGGCGCCAAGGGGGCCTTTGTGCACCCCGCCAGCGGCTTGAACCAGCGGGACAACAACAACTTTCAGCCGCGCCTGGGCGTGGCCTGGCACCCTTTGGAGAAGTGGGTGTTCCGCGGGGGTTTCGCCGTCAACACGGTGGACGTGAAGTTCCCCTCGGACCGCGGCCAGTTCGAGGAATACATGGCCCTGGCGAACCTGCAAAGCCCGCCGGGCGACCCGAGAGCGATCTTCCGCATCAGCGCCGGACCGCCGAGCATCCCTTACGCCATCCGATCGAACGGAACATCGCCCTACCAGGGGACGAACTACGGCTCCCGCGGGGCGGAATGGTGGGACCCCAAGCTCCGCAACCCTTACGTGTTCAACTGGAACATGAGCGTGCAGTACGAGCTGACCTCGAACTACGTGGCGGAGCTCAGCTACCAGGGCTCAGCGGGCGTGGGGCTGATCGAGCGCTGGGAGTTCAATACCTTCCCGGTGGATTTCGCCAGCAACGACCCGGTGCTGCGCGACAAGGTGTTCGCCGCGGCGCAGAACTACCGGCCGTACCCGAACTTCGGCACTGTGCGGTTCCGCTCCAACGTGGGGCATTCAACCTACCATTCGGGGACCATCAAGCTGGAGAAGCGGTACTCCGCGGGGTTGACCTTCATCACCTTTTACTCGTTCTCGAAGGCCATTACCAGCCAGGATGACGACAACGCCGGCGGCGGCGTGGCGCCCCTCCAGAACCGCGGGCTGGAGAAAGCGCGCGCCGGCTACGACCGCAGCCACCGCTACTCCGCCCATGTCACCTACGAGTTGCCCGTGGGCAAAGGCCGCCGCTGGCTGAACCAGGGCGGCGTCCTGGGCTACGTGTTGGGCAACTGGGAGATCGCCTGGATCCAGAGCCTCGAGAGCGGCAACCCCCTGACTTTCGGGTTCTCGAACAGCCCCTATAACTACTACCCGGGCTGGGTGGGAGCGCAGCGGGCCAACGTCACCGGCGAGCCGAAGATTCGCGACCAATGGCGCGACATCGGCCCGGATCGCTTCAATACGAACAACTCGAACGCGGTGATCGAGATCAGCCCCTTCAGTTATCCGGCGGCCTTCACCCCCGGCAATTCGGGACGCAACATCGTCACCGGCTTGCCGCTGGTCTGGTCCACCTGCTCGGCCAAGAAGAACTTCAAGATCACCGAGCGGTTCAACCTCCAGCTCCGCTGGGACATGAACAACCCGCTGAAGACCTTCAATTTCAATGCGCCCACTACCACGGTGGACCTCCAGAATCCAAGGCGCTTCGGCAAGGTGAGCGACGACCCGCGCACCGCAAGCTGGGGCGGCATGCCCTTCATGGACCTTACGCTGCAACTGACCTGGTAGAAGCGATTCACCGCCGAGACGCAGAGCGCGGAGAGCTTTTCCGTAATCCCCGTAGCGTCCAAAAACTCGGTCTGCCTCAGATCGTGCGGTTTCGAGATCCCGTTACGGCGGCCTTCGCCGCTATCCTGTGCCAATGCGCAGGACCTTCGACCCGTTTCGACTGTTGTTGGTTTCCATCGCCGGTTGGTTGAACCAGCAACAGCGCGACGCGATCTACGGGGGGGTGTCGCTCACAGAATTGGCCGGTTAAGTGCAATACTGTTCACTTAAGAGCATTTCTGTGGTATCCTGTTTCCGAAAGGAGGCC
>JBBTDS010000401.1:0-2340 GCA_038060875.1 Acidobacteriota bacterium
GGCTAGAACCGCAGCCGCAGGCTCGCCTGCATGGTCCGCATCGCACCCGTACCAAGCGGCAAGCCGTAGTTGGACGCGTTGATCGTAGTTCCGATGCGCGTGACGTTCATCGTGTTCAGCGTGTTGCTGCTCTCCAGTCGCAATTCCACGCTGCGGCGGCTGTCATCGAGCGCGAACGAGCGGCCGACGGCCGCGTTGAGGACCACACTGGCCGCTCCCGGAATCGTGTTCCGGCCGGCGTTGCCGTAACGGCCGCCCGCAGGCAGCGTGAACGCCGCTGGGTTAAACGGGAAGCCGGCCAGGGAAACGGGAAGCCCGGTGGCGTCGGCGCGTCCGCTGCCCACCGCCCCGCCTCCGCCGAACGTCGAGGCGTTGTCGATGGATTTCGACCAGGTGTAGAGCGCGTTGGCCGAAATTCCTCCGCGGAAGCGCCGCGTGAGCCGCACCTCGGCGGCCATCGCCAGCGGCAGCTCGCGCCAGCAGCGAGGCGGCCTGGTTGTAGACCGACGCGTTGTAATACCAGCCGTAGCCGGCGCGCACCAGCGTCGAGCCCTTGGGGAACGGTCTCCACGCCAGCCCGAACCGCGGCGCGAGGTTGTTGCGGTCGCTGTTGACGAGCCCGCGGGGGAAAACGCCGGTGTACGGCCCGCTGGCCCCGGGCGTGACCGGGGCCACGGCCATGAAGCCCGGCGCGATGTCGAGGGTCGCCATCCGGTTGTACTTCTCCGCCAGCGGCGGGCGGAACTCGTAGCGCAGCCCGGCGTTCAGCGTCAGGTTCGGGCGCGCGCGCCAGTCGTCCTGCGCGAACGCGCTGAAGCTGGAGCTCCTGAAGTAGGTGTCCGCGCCCCCAAACCGCACCGAACTGGATTGCGGCCGCCCGAGCAGAAAGTCGGCCACGTCGAACCCGGTGCCGGCCAGCGGTTGCCCGTCGGCGTCGAAGCCGCTGGTGGCGAAGCCGCTGAAGGTGAACGTGCCGCGGCCGTTCTGGTTCGGCGGCGGAAAGAACGAAAGCAGCCCGCTGGCGGCCGGATTGATGCGCGAGGCGGGAATGCGATTGTCCGCGAACGGCAGGCGCGTCAGTGGATCATGGATCACGACCGGGCCGCGGGCCACCGACTGGGAGAGATCGCCGCTCCGCTCCGCGGCCGTGGGCAGTGTGGAGACGGCGTTGAACGGGTTGCGGCTGCGGGCGCCGAAGTAGTTGAGGAAGACAAAGGCGCGGTCGCTCTGGATCAACTTGGGAATCCGCAGTGGCCCGCCGCCGGACAAGCTGAAGCGGGCCTGCGCGTAAGAGGGCTTCTCCACCGTCTGGCCGGTGAGCGAATTCCGCCCGGTCCACCGGGTCCACCCGGTCCGCCTCGGCCGCCGAAGCCGCCGGGAACGAAGGGCATATCCTCCTGCCGGGGCATCTGCAAACCCCGGCTCAGACTCCCGGTGACCAGGAACGACTCGTTCGCGTTCTGAGCGAGCTCCGAGTGCTGCGTATTGGGTGTAGGCGCAGGTAACTCCGCCAGCACTTCGCTTTCGACCGTCTGGTTCAGCGCCAGCCGCTGCGCAGCCGCCCACGCGGCTGCGGAAGCGGGCCGCAGTTTCAAGTCCCAGGCCACCGCCGCCTCGCCGGGCACGCTGATCACCCGCCTGGCTTTTTCGAATCCGAAGACATCGACTTCGACGGTGTCCGTCGAGGGCCGGACGTCACCCGGCCCCTCACCCCACCTCCTGGTTCGCCCGCCGCAGCAACGCCCGCATGTAGGCGATGCAGTAAGCCGTGCCGGCCGTACGGATGCCCTTGTCGCCCGCCAGCTCGGGAACGTGGTCCGGCACCGCCGAGCCGTTGAAGCGCACCTCACGCAGCGTCTTCATGACCTGGTACATGTCCAGGTAGCCGTCGTCGGGGAACGCCTCGACGAAGCTCGGGAGCGGGCCCGACACGTTGCGAAAGTCCACGTCGAAGAGCTTCCCGCGGCCGCCGAAGTCGCGGATCATCTCGAAGACGTCCTTGCCCATCTGATCGCCGCCCTCGGCCCAGGTGCCTACGCAAAGCCGGATGCCCCAGGCGCGGCTGCCGCCGGCGATCTCCTCGGCGCGCTTGTAGCCGTCGTAGTGAACGAACAGCTTGGCCACGCCGTTCATCTTCGCCAGCGGCGGGTCGTCCGGATGCAGCCCCATCTTCACGCCCGCCTCCTCGGCCACTGGAAGAACGGCCTTCATGAAGTAGGTGTAACTGCTCCAGATCTCCTCGGCCGAGTACTCGCGCTCGAAGCGCTGTTTCTCGACCTTGGTGCGGAACTTGAGAGTACGGGGTTCCAGCCTATCAGGTAGCCTTGGGTTCCGCAATCC
>JBBTDS010000402.1:0-7955 GCA_038060875.1 Acidobacteriota bacterium
TTGGCGGGGTTTGGAAACCGGTGGCGGTCGAGTTGCCCGAGTGACGCGCAATCCGTAGAGGTGCTGAGTTCGTGGTGGCAAATCCCGTGAACTGCCCTTCACGGCATCACTGGCCAGAGGGCGGCCTCCTTCGCTGTGGTCAGCAAGCAATGGAGACCGGGCCGCTCAGGGCACGGGCGTCAGGACGGCGGCGGCGAGAGAGGCCGTCCCGCGGACCGGGCGCAGGGTGATCTCCGGCGCGGCGGTGGTCACCTCGACGTCGAACACGGGGGTGGTGTGTTTCGATGAACCGGTCTCGACCTCGACAACGCCGCCGGGGGCGAACTGGAGCTCGAGACGATAGCGGCCGGGGACGAGCCGGTCGCCCATGATCGGAGCGATAACCAGCCTGAGCGGCTTTGCAACGACAAGGCCCGAGTCGGAGGCCGCGGCGCCGGTCTCCTTTTCGCCGAGCGTCTTCCAGAGCCGCCGTTCCTCGTCGATGAAGAAGGTGTTCGAGCCGGCGCCCTGAGCCAGCGGCTCGTGCAGCGTTACGCCGAACTTCACGCGGACAGGCTCCATCCCGAGCGCCTGCCGCAGCGAAACCAGGTAAGGGCGCCAGCGCAGGTTGAGCGAGATGATCAGCGCCTCCTCGCCGCGGCTGATGCGCCCGCGGCGGGCGGCCTCGGCGTACTTGCGGATCACTTCTTCGGGCCTGGCGCGCGCCAGCTCCTCGCGCGCCCGCGCCGTCTCGCCGCGCTTGTGCAGATCGACGGCGCGCTCCCAGGCAGTGTGGCTCTCGAAGAAGCCGAGCATGAACTGCTCGTAGTCGCGGAAGTAGGCGAGCTCTTCCGAAGCCGCGCCGCCGATGCGCGCGAGCAGGTCGAGCCGGGCGCGAATGCGGGCCATGGTCTGCTCGGGCTCCTTCAGCGGTGTGTCCAGGAAGCGGTTGCTGGTCTCGCGGCCGAACATGGGCGCTTCGGTCACGAACTGAAACAGGTACTCGCCGCCGGGCGCGCGGGCCGGCTCGCCGAAGGTGCGCGCGGCCATCAGCCCGGCGGCCTCATCCACGCCCTGGTTCTCGGTGGTCTTCCAGACCTGGGCGGCGAGGCTCTTGAAGTAGAAGTCGAGCGGCCGCGTGGTCCAGTGGATGATGCCGAAGCCGGCGGCGCGCGAGTGGCGCAGCAGCGACGAGAAAGCCACGAACGGCGTGTAGGGGCGGCCGATGTAAGTGCGGTCGTCGTGATGCGCCCAGACGATCGGGATGAGCTTGCGGCCGGGGCGCACCGTGCGTAGCTCCTTCTGCCCGGCGGCGGTGTCGAAGATGGTGTTCCAGTCGAGCGGGATGATCGCCGCGTCGCGTGGCATGAACTGGTCGGCGACGCGCAGGAAGGGCAGCCGCCACGATCCGGTGGCCAGATCGACGTCCTTGCGCCCCAGCTCCTTAAGCGCCCGCCCGGCGGCCGCCACCAGCTTCGATACGGCGAAGATGCCGGGCGCGTCCTTCGACTCGCGGAGCCACGGCGCCTTGTTGAGCGCGGCCTCGAATTCGGCGCGCCAGGCGGGAGGGAAATCAGGGGGCTGGAGGTTACGCCAGGGCGTGGCGCCGGCGCGGAACCACACCGCCAGCCGGTCGATCTCGGGATAGGTCTCGAGCAGTTGCGCGATCTGGGCCTTGAAGTACGCGTAACCCTCGGGCGTGTCGGGGTTGGCCAGATCGAAGCGGCCGCTGCGGAGCCGGGTGCTTTCGGGCAGCGTGCGGATGATGTTCTGGGGGTTGGCCGATTCGGTATCCACGTCGAGCGCGAAGGTGACGTGCATGCCGCGGCCGCGGGCGAAGGCGAAGACCTTCTTCATGAGCGCGGTGGCCGCCTCGGCGCGCTGGTCCTCGGCCACGCGGGCGACGCTCGCGCCGAAGACGGGCTCGCGAAAGATCTCGCCGCCGATCAGCCGACGGACGTCATTGACGTGCTGCGTGCCCCAGTCGCGCCCGGCGCGGGTGGTGGCCAGGTAACCGACCGGCTTCGTCTCGCCGTGGTAGCGGAACTGGAACATAGGGTTGTTGCCGTAGGCGTGCACCATCACGGTGTTGAACCGCATTTTGGCTGCCTGGGCGATGTAGTGCTGCCAGTCCTCCAGTTCCCACGTCGAGGCGCTGCTGAGGAAATTGTGCCAGTCGAATACGATGCGGTCGGCGAAGAGGGGCGCGTCGGAAAGCTGCCAGCCATCGAAGCTGAAGGGTTCGCCGCGGGGCCAGACCGTTTCATACGAGAGATAGAAACCGCAGCCCAGCTTCTCGACGAGCGCGTAGACGCCGTAGAGGACGCCGGGCGGATTGGCGGCGGCCACGATGCCTCTCTGGCCCGCGCGGGTGATGACGAAGCTCTCGGCGCCGGAGGGCGCGTACTGTCGGAGCTCCGGGTTGCTGCGCGGCGTGCCGATGAGGATGGCCGGCCCGGTCGCGGGCGCGTTGGCGGCCACCGCGAAGCTGTTGCCGGGATAGAGCTTCGCGAGGTACGCGGCCAGCTCGGAGGCGGCGAGGCGCTCGAGGGGGCTCGCCGCGGGCGGAACCACGATGGGGATGGGACCGGCCGCACCCAGTGCCAGCGCAAACGTGAGAAGGGGAATCATTCGCTTCACGAGTCAATCGTCGCATGAAACAGAATCAGGCGGTTGAGACCTGCGGGCTGCCGGCAAATCGCGGGCCCGCAGGGTATTTGTGCTCCACCAGCCGGGTGAGCGGTGGCGGGCGGTGGCGAGCCGTGGCGAGCCGTGGCGGGCCGTGGCGGCCAGTTGACAAGTGTTACCCTACGCGGTAACATTTCTTCGGTGCCCAAGATTCGCCGGGGCGGATACATCTTCGTTGCCTGGGAAGGCGATCACCCACCTCGACACGTACACGTCTACCGCAGTCAGAGGCTTGTGGTGAAATGGGACCTAGACAACCGCAAGCCGATGAAGGGCAGCGCCTCCAGGCGAGTTCTCAAACTAATCCAGGAACTGGAATCGGAGGGCTTGTTATGAAGATCCTATCAGTAACTAACAATAACCGTAAAAAGGTTTTCGCAGCGAGAACCTCCAGTGCAATTCTCCTGTTTCCCTATTCGAAAGCTGATCCCCGGCCAAGTGCCAGCGACCCGATCATTCGAGTGTTTGTGGACAAAGAACTCGGCCGGGAGGGCTTTACCTACACTCTGAGGTCCGGCGCGGAGGGGACGGTTCATGTGGAACAAGTCTTGGAGCACAACCAGGATCCCGCCTACTTGCGAGACGAGGTGCTTTACAAACTGACCCTGGAGGCCCAGAGGCGCGTCGAAGCGAGTGGCTTGTCCAAGCGCGCGATCATGCGACGGCTCGGAACTTCGGCATCGCAGTTGTACCGCCTTCTCGATCAGAAGAATTACCGGAAGACTGTCGATCAGCTTCTTTTATTGCTTCATATTCTAGATTGCGAAGTCGATGTGGTGGTGCGGACGAAGAGTTCAGGACGACGGGCCGCCTGAAGCAGGGCAGACGACAAAAAACGATCGTCTGCCCCACGGCTGCCCCACCTTCAAAACTTGATCCTCGCGTGCAACTGAATCAGGCGGTTGAGGGCCGCCGACTGCTGGGTGATCTTGCCGAAGTCGGTCGAGTACGGGTTCTGGCTTGGCGCCGAAAACTGCGAGCGGTTCTGAAGATTGATCGCGTCGAGCCGCAGTTGCAGCGCGACGCTTTCGCGGAACCGGAACTCGCGCTGGAGATTCACGTTCCACTGGTTGGTCATGTCCGATCGCATACCGTAAATGTACTCGGGGAAGACACGGCGGTGGAAGGCCGCGGGGCCCCTGGAGGCGTTGCGCTCGAAGCCCTCGGTGTTGAACCAGCGGTCGAGCGTGCGGTCCACGTTCAGGACGTTGTTCGGGTCGCCGGAGTAGAAGTAGTTGCCCCAGGTGAGCAACGGGCCGGGCTGCCATTCGTAGGTGGCCGCGACCTGGAAGCCGCCGAGCAGCCAGTTGCCGGGGCCCTCGCGCAGGAAGGGCTTGCGCTTTCCGAACGGCAGCTCGAAGACGCCGGTGCCGACGATGCGGTGCGGCCGGCCGCTATAGGTGGAGCGCCACGACGGCGCCGCGTCGAACTCCTCGTAGAAGGTGTACGAGCGGCTGCTGACGCGCGTGTAGCCGAAGTTGACGCTCAGGCTCTTGGAGAAGCGGCGCTCGAAGGTCACCTGAAGCTCGTCGGTGCGGACCTTGCCCAGCGGGACGGTGCCGTTGGTGAGGCCGTTCATGTGGGGGAACGGACGCAGCAGCAGGTTCTTGCGGATGATGCCGCTGGTGAAGAACGGGTTGGTGCTCAGGTCCCGGTAGACGAGCGGATCGGAGGTCTGAAGGGCGGCGAAGTTCCGGATGTTGAACGGATTGGTGACGTTCGCGTTGAGGTTGTTGGCGATGGCGTCGTTGCGCACCGAGCCGGCGGCCCAGTACTGCTCGGGCAGCGCGGAAAGGGTCCGGCCAATCTGCACCCGGTCGGAGAAGGTACCGGCGTAGGCGACGTCGAGGGCCATGTTGGTGGTGATCTGGCGCTGGAGGCCGAAGCGCCAGCGCTGCTGGCGCGGGTGGCGGCGCTCGAAATCGGTGAAGCTGAAGCCGCGTCCGGCGCGGGCCATGAGGCCGAGCGCGTCGCGGGTGGGCGCATCGAACCGGGAGCCGTCGGCGCGCACCGGGAACGGGTCGCGCAGGGGCGAGACGCCGTTCTTCGGGTCGCCGGCCAGCCAGGTGACGCCGAAGTCGTCGCTGATGGTGGTGGAGGTGGTGCGGCTGAAGCCGGTCTGGTTGGGACCCTCGTTGAGCACGTTGAGCGTGTCGTAGAAGATCCCGTAGCCGCCGCGCAGCACTGTCCTGTCGCCGAGCTGCCAGGCGGCGGCAACGCGCGGAAGCAGCATGGCTTCGTTGCGCCACAGGCGGCGGCCGGCGCCGCGCGAGCCGGCGTAGACGCTGCCGCCGGCGATCTTGAAGGTCTGGGGGGCGAGCTCCGGCACGGGGTTGCTGGCGTAGGCGGCCTGGGCGGGCTCGGCGATGGGAAGCGGCGCGTTGGGGTCGAACCAGCCGAGGGCGCGGTTGTAACGCTCGGTGGCCCCCTGCTCGTACTCGATGCGGAGGCCGAGGTTGAGCGAGAGCTTCGAAGTCAGCCGCCAGTGATCCTGGGCGAAGCCGGCGTAATAGGGCGTGTGGGTGGCGAAGGTGTCGTTGGTCTCGATGGTCATGGTGCTGGGGATGCCCATCATGAAGGCGGCCCAGCTCAGGCCGAGGTCGCCGGCGGGCGTGAAGCCGTCGTCGTTGCGGCGCGTGTAAGTGTTGCTGAAGGTATAGGAACCCGAGGTGTTGCCCCCGCCGCCGCCGGCGCGAAAGTGCTGGCGCGCGTCGAAGCCGGCACGGGTGGTGTGACTGCCGCGGACGTGGGAGACGTCGAACTTGGCGGTGGCCATGCGGTAGCGGGTGATGGTGGGATAGGCGCGGCTGATGCCCTGGTAGCCAGCGAAACTCATCTGGGGCAGCATCGGCTGGTCGCCGGCCTTGGCGTCGAGGTAGGCGGGAAAGCCGGCGTCCGACGGCTTGAAGTGGAACGGGTCGATCTGCTTGTTGCCGCCCTGGTATTCGTTGGCGGCCACGGCGAAGTCGAAGACGGTGGCGGGACCGGAGGTGAAGACCCAATCGACGGTGCCGCCGCGGTTCTTGCGGTACAGCCCGCTGGCGTGCAGGCCGCGCGCCGTCTCGTAGGTCCAGTCGGCGCGGTCCTCGATGTAGTCGTTCCAGCTCCAGCGGGCGAAGAAGCGGTGCCGCTCGGACTGGTGGTAATCGATGCGGTTGGAGACGGCCCGGTATTCGAAGTTCAGCGGGGTGGCGACGGCGAGGTAATTGCGGGTGGGCTCGAGGCGGGGATCGAGCGGGTCGTTGTTCGGCGTGGGAAACAGCTTGGTGTAAGCGTCGTAGACGGGGTTCGCCAGCCGCGAACGCGGCACGATGTTGCCGGGGATGGGGTCGCGTATGTAGTGGGTGAGCCGGGCCGGGTCGGACCGCACGCTGAGCGGATCGTGGATCTGGTAGCGCCCCGCCTCCACCAGGAGCAGTTGCGAGAAGTCGCCGGTGCGGTTGGCCATGGTGGGAACGGTGCGGTTAATGTTGGTCGGCTCCTCGGCGCGGATGTCCTTGTAGCCGTTGTAGCTGAAGAAGAAGAACAGGCGGTTGCGGCCGTTATAGAGGCGGGGCAGCACGATGGGCCCGCCGAGGGTGGCCGAGAAGTTGTTCTCGTGGCCGGAGGTCTGCTTGTCCTCGGCGCGCAGGCGGTCGGCGCGCGCCTTGTCGCCGGCGGCCTCGGCCTCGTTGATCCTGCGGTAGTAGAGCTGCTTGACGAAGAACGGCGAGCCGTTCCACCGCTGCTGGAAGTGATCGAAGGTGGCGGCGCCGTGCAGGGCGTTGGCGCCGGCCTTGGTCATCATGGAGACGCCGACGCCGGAGGTGTGGCCGATGGAGGCGTCGAAGTTCGAGGTCTCGACCTTGAATTCCTGCACCACGTCGGTGTGCGGCATGTAGGCGACCTGGCGGTTGCCGCCGTTGTTGGGTACGCCGTCCACCGACCACTCGTTGCCGCCGACGTTGCCGCCGGTGGAGTAATCCGAGTTGCCCACGTTGGAGTGCAGCCCGAGCCAGTTGTTGACGCCGCTGGTCTGGATGCCGGGGCTGAACTTCACCAGCACGGTGGCGTTGGAGCCGATGACCGGGATGTCGGTGAGCGTGCGGTTGTCCATGATGCGCCCAGAGGAGACGGTGGTGGTGTCGAGGATGGGCGCCTCGGCGGCGACGGTGACCGTCTCGGTCACCGAGCCGAGGCGCAGCTCGAGGTGGATCTCGAGCCGGGTGCTGACCGGCAGCACGACGCCGCTGCGGATGTACTTCTGGAAGCCGGGTGCGTCGGCGGTGATCTCGTAGTTGCCCGGCAGCAGCAGGTTTGCCTCGTAGTAGCCGGTTTCGTTGGATTTCAAACGGACGGCGATGTTGGTGTCGGTGTTCCGCACCGTCACCGATGCGCCGGCGACCGCGCCGGATTGCGGGTCCAGCACGCGGCCGCAGATCATGCCGCGTGTTTCCTGGGCCGGCGCGAGGGCCGCCAGCGCCAGCAGTAGAAGACAAGCTGCGCGAGCCATGTGCGAGTCCTCCCTGGTTGCGCCCCGAGTGCAGGGGGTCGTGACCTGAGGCCAGTGTACTGCAACCGGCGGCGGCTACGGTGCGGGGCCCGCCGCTTCAGCTTGCACGGCCGGCCGATACTTCCGATATGCTGCATGGAGAACCCCCATGAGCCGGTTCCACTGCCCTTACCTGAAGGGTGAGGTCGAGCTGACTGAGGAGCGCGAGCGTCACATCGCCGAACGACACCCCGATCTGCTGCCGGAGCACCGGGAGCGAGTGGCCGATACACTGGCCGACCCGGACCAGGTCCGTAGGAGCGTCCGGTTCGGAAGCGCCAGATTGTTCTCGCGATGGTACACTGACGTACAGAGAGGCAAGCATGTGGTGGTAGTTGTCGTCAGCCAGGATCAAGGGGCGCGGCGTGACTGGATCATCACCGCCTACCTGACGAGGAAGCTGGCCGAAGGAGAAGTGGAATGGAGACGACACTGAGATTCCAATACGACCGGGAGGCCGACATCCTCCACATCGACAAGCGGCCGCCCTACGCGGAGCAAGAGTCGCAGGAGTTGGAGGACGAAATAGTGGCGCGGCTCAACCCCGAGACTGGCGAGGTCGAGAATCTCGAGGTGCTGTTCTTTTCGACGCGGCTCCTGCGGCGGGACCTCTTCGAACTGCCGGTCAGCGCCGATCTGCGGCTTGCGGGCAAGAAGGGCGCCTGACAACGGCACCGAGCTATACGCGGCGCACAAATTGATTGGGGTGTGGCTACTTTAGGACGACGGCTAACCACATGTGGAATGAGCCGTTTAG
>JBBTDS010000403.1:0-10962 GCA_038060875.1 Acidobacteriota bacterium
CATGAGACAAGAATCTTCGCGCCGTGCAAAGAAGCGGGGATTTAGTAGTACAGGACCACGATGCAGAGCGGCGCTTCCACAATGAACTTGCCGTAGTCGGTGATGGCCGCGATCTGGCGCAACACGGCCGGGTCGCTCACAACGACAAACTCCCACGGCTGCGCGTTGCGCGCCGTCGGCGCCAGCCGCGCGCAGTCGATCAGCTCCTCAATGACTTGCTTCGGGACCGGTTCGCGGGTGTAAGCCCGCACGCACCTTCGCGTCTTCAGAGCTTGAATTGTATCCATGTTCGGCCTCTACCGCTCATCATCATCCAGGTCCAGGGACACCGGCGCGAAGGCGGCGCGCTTCACTCCGGGGTAAGGCGTGTTCCAGCCCCGCACCTGTCCCCACAGGATGCGGTTCAGCCGCTCCGTCGGCGCGGCGTCGGGGACCTCGAACCGCATCTTCATCGAGTCAAGCGCTGCCCGCCGGGCCGCGCCGTTCAGCGTCTTGAGCGGCGGGTTGACCTCGAACAGCGACTGTCTTGGCTCCACCGCCGTGTAGCCGGTGAAGTCGGGCTCGTTGGTGAAGCTCGCGTGCATGGGCGTAGCGATCAGATCGAACAGCGTGAGCGCCGGCAGCCCGAGAATCAGCTCGATCGTCTTGACCATGCTGAGCTGCGAATAGAAGGTGGAGTCCACGTAGCCCCGGCGCGTGTACGGGCTGATGGCCAGCGCCACCGTGCGGTGCCCGTCCACGTGGTCCACGCCGTTCTGCGCGTCGTCCTCCACGACGAGGATGGCCATTTTCTTCCAGAACGGCGTCTTGGTGAGCGCCTCGACGATCTGGCCCAGCGCCAGGTCGTTATCAGCCACCATGGCCTTGGGCGTCGAAGCGCCCGGCGCCGTGCCCCGCGTGTGGTTCGAGGGCAACTGCACTATGACCAGGTTCGGCATTCGCCCCTCGGCCTCCCACTTCTTGAGGTCGGCCAGGAAGATCTGCGCGCGCGCCACGTCGGGGATGGCGGTTGAGTAAGACGGGTAGTTCCTCGCCAGCAGCGCATCCAGCGGCGGAATCGGCGATCGCACCGACCATTCGCGGGTGAAGTCGTCGCCCTTCTTCCAGCGCTCCAGCAGATCGGCCCGCTGCTGGTTGCTCGACTCGTTGATCCGCGGCGCGAACTCGCCGTACACGCGCACCGCCTTGCCGGCCCGCGTGGCCGCGTCCCAGATGAAGCCGCCGTGCGAGTAAGCGATCGGGTCGGTGCCGTCGAACGGATAGCTGCGCCCGGCGTAGCCCGGCCACATGCAGTAGTCGGTCTCGTTGGCTTGGGTGAGCCACTGGTGCCCGTCGCCCGAGTTGCCGCCGGTGGCGTAAAAGTTGTCGAGCAGCACGAACTCGTCGGCCAGGCGGTGCTGGTTCGGCGTCACCTCGGAGCCGAACATCACCAGCGACGGATCGCCGTTGCCCTTCTCGATGTCGCCGAAGACCTGGTCGTAGGTGCGGTTCTCCTTGATGACGTAAACGACGTGCTCGATGAGCGACGGCTCTCCGGCGCGCATCGGGACCGCGACCGGCGCCTTCTTCGCCGCCGCCGCGCGTTCGGCCACCGTTGGGCTGCCAACTGCAAGATGGTTGTTCTCCGCCACCGCGGTGGTGTAGCCGGCAAGCTGGGCGGCGTCCGGTACTGGAATCACGGCAATGGATCCGCGGTTCGCGTGAACGAAGCGCTTGCGCGGCTCCTCGCGCCATCCCGAGCCGGCCCCCAGCAGGGTGGAAACTGCCAGGTACTTTCCGTCAGTGCTCAGCGCGAGCCCGTTCGGATACCACGCGGTGGGAATCAGGCCTTCGATCTTCCCCGAGGCGGCCGCTACGACCGCGACGGCGTTGATCCCGCCGCAGGCGACATACAGACGCGAGCCGTCGCCGGAGAGCGCCAGCGCCGCCGGCGCGACGCCCTTCACCCGCTGTCGGAAAGGCTGCAACGCCAGCGTCTGCGCCACGCGGTTGTGCCGCGTGTCGATCACCGAGACCGAATCCTCATTGCCGTTGGCCACGTAGAGGCGGCTTCGCGCTTCGTCCCAGACCATCGCCGTCGGATGCAGGCCCACCGGGATGGTGTGCGTAACCCGCATCGCGGCGAGGTCGATGCGCGAGACCGTCCCGGTCGAAGCGATGCCGCGCGCGTCGATGACCGCGCGATCGGCGTCCTTGGCGAGGCCTGTCGGCGCGGTCAGGTCGCCGCTCGATGGGATGCGCCCGCCCCAGTTGCTCACGTAGGCGACCGAGCCGGCCGCATCCAGGACAGCTCCGAACGGCGCGACGCCGGTCGGGACCTTGCCCAGCAGCCGGCCGCTCTCCAGCTCGATGACCGCAAGCTGGTTGTTCGCGGTCAGCGGCACGGCCACCAGGCGTCGGCTCGCCGCCAGCGCGCCGGTCATGTAGCCGCCCAGATCATCGGCGATCGTCTGGGCCGCGCCACCCCGCACCGACAACAGGCTCACGCGGGCGGCCTTGGTGCGCCAGCTCACCAGCGCGCGTCCGGCGGCGCGGTCGTATTGAATGCCCTGGAGTCCGGGCGTGCCGGGGATCGCGACCCGGTCCAGCACCCGGTTGCCCCGCCAGTCGAGGTGATAGATCTGACCGGCCCCTAGCGCCCACAGTTCCGCGGACGAGGCGCCGAAGGCGACGCCGTAGACGCGCCCTTGAAAGACGGTCTGCACACCGGCCGGCGTGATGTTCTGCCGCGTGGTGATGACGCCCGGGTCGGTGACGGCGCGCACCGGCTTATCGGCGCTCTGCACGGCCAGGGCGGCCCAGATGAGCAGTCCCGTCACGGGAGCCTGCGCATCTGCAGATTCCGGTATTGCACCACGCTGCCGGGGTCGTGCTGCTGGAGCGCCAGGTGGCCCTTGGCGAAGGTGTTCTTCTCATCGACGTAATCGACCACCACCTTGTCGTTCACCTTGATGGTGATGTGGTTGCCGTCGGCGATGATGTGCTGCGTCCACCAGGTGTCGTCGGGGATGAGCTGCTCCTTGACGTCCTTAATGCCGTAAAGGCTGCCGGTGCGCCGCCAGTCCCCGTGGCTGTTGTTGACCTGGGCTTCGTAGCCCTTGGGCCAGCCGGGGCCGAACTCGGCGCGGAAGTACATGCCCGAGTTGCCGCCCTTGTTGATCTTCACTTCGGCCTTGAACTCGCAGTTGGCGCACTCCTCTTCCATGTAGAACAGGTGGCTGCGCTCGCCGCGGCCGACGATGGCGCCGTCCTCCACCTTCCAGTTCTCGGCCCGCTCACTGGCTTTCCAGCCCTTCAGCGTCTTGCCGTCGAACATCTGTTTCCACGGGCCGGGCTGCTGGGCGGCCAGCGGGGCCACCGTCAGGCAGGCGAACAGGCACAGGAATCGTTTGAGCATAGCGTGGTCCTCCGAAGCTCCCATTCTACAAGGCGCCGCCGCACCGTGGTACAAAGGCAGGATGATCCGAGGCCTCCGCTGGTGGATCGCCGGCCTGCTGCTGGTGGCCACCGTCATCAACTACGTGGACCGCCAGACGCTGTCGGTGCTGGCGCCCGAGCTGCGCGACCGCTTCCACATGTCTAACGTGGACTACTCGCGCATCCTGTTCGCCTTCATGCTGGCCTACACCTTCATGCAGAGCGGCTCGGGCAAAATCATGGACCGGCTGGGCACGCGGCTCGGTTTCTCGCTGACCATCGCCTGGTGGTCGGTGGCGGCCATGCTGCACGCGGTGGCCAACTCGGCGCTGCACTTCGGCTTCTTCCGGTTCCTGCTCGGCCTCGGCGAAGCCGGCAACTGGCCGGGCGGCGTGAAGGCGGTGGCCGAGTGGTTCCCGCCCAAGGAGCGCGCCTTCGCGGTCGGCTTGTTCAACAGCGGCTCCTGCCTGGGCGCGGTGATCGCGCCGCCGCTGGTGGTCTGGATCACTCTGCACGCCGGCTGGCGCATGTCTTTCATGCTCACCGGCTGCCTGGGCTTTTTCTGGCTACTGCTCTGGCTGGTGATGTACCGTCTGCCGCACCAGCACCGCTGGATCTCGCCGGGGGAACTGGAGCACATCCGCCGCGGCAGCGCCGAGGCGCCGGCGGCCGCGCCGATGCCGTGGATACATCTGTTCCGCTACCGGCAGGCCTGGGGCCTGCTGCTGGCGCGCATGCTGGCCGATCCCGTCTGGTGGTTCTACGTCTTCTGGCTGCCGGAGTACCTCAAGCGCGAGCGCCACTTCAGCCTGGAGATGATCGGCTACTTCGCCTGGATCCCGTTCCTGACCGCCGATCTGGGCAACTTCGCCGGCGGCGGCCTGTCGAGCCTGCTGGTGAAGTGGGGCTGGCCCGCGGTGCGGGCGCGCAAGGCGGTGATGTTCGCCAGCGCGGCGGTGATGCTGGCGGGCATCCCGGCGGTGCGGGCCGAAAGCCCCGCGCTGGCGGTGGCGCTGATCAGCCTGGCAACTTTCGCTTACTCAAGCTGGGCCACCAACATACTGACTCTGCCCGCCGACCTGTTCCCGCAAAACGTAGTGGCCTCCGTCTCCGGCTTGAGCGGCACCGGCGCCGGCATCGGCGGCATGACCTTCATGCTGGTGATCGGCTGGGTGGTGGAGCACTTCTCCTATGTGCCGGTATTCACGGCCGCCGGCGTGATGCCGCTCATCGCGGCGTCGCTGATTCTCTGGAACGTGCGGGGGGCGGTGTCAGACGTTTAGCCGAGGATCTCCGCGGCTGGAATACGCGCCTCGAACTCAGGCAACTCGTAACCGGCAACCTCGCTGAGTCCCGAGGAGCTGTACACATACAGCTTGCGCAGCCACGGATCGACCAGCCAAACATGACGCACGCCCCAGCGGAGATACTCGTCCAGCTTCTCGACGATCTCGGTGTGCCGGTCATCGCGTGAGACGATCTCGATCGCCACCAGCGGAGGGCGGCTGGGGACATTCTCAGTCGGCGCCTCCCCGGCAAAGACGGCGAGATCGACGATCCGGTACCTGGTTGGGCTCACGCGCACGCGGATCTCGGGCAGGGGATGCACTGGCCGGGTCTTGCCTAGCGCGGCGAAGAAAACCGACAGGCGCAACTGCACTTGGCTGTGAGGTCTCTCTCCCAAGTTCCTCTCCACGATCTCGCCGTCCAGGTACTCGCAGTCCGGACCGTCGAAACTCATCCGGACGTACTCCTCGGGCGAGACTACGGCTCTGGTGGCCATCGTCCTCAGGCTACCACGGCGCAGCGCGGTCCCGCAGGGCGTGCAGGGCCGCGCCGGCCCTCAAAAGTTTATCCGCAGCACCAACTGCACGATCCGCCCGCCGGGATCGCTGGTGGTGGAGATGTCGCTGTAAGCGGTTGAAGTCTGCCCGAAAGTGGTGCCCAGAATGCTCGCGTCCACATTGGCCGCCGTCGCCCCGCCGACCATGAAGTTGACGTGGTTAAAAGCGTTCAGGAACTCGGCGCGGAGCTCGACGTTCCAGCGCTCGTTGATCCGGGTCTTCTTGGCCGCGGTCATGTCGAACCGTGTAAGCCACGGTCCGTGCAGGTATAGGAAGTAGCCGAGTTGCCCCGGGGTGGTCGGAGGCTCCAGGTACTGGGGGTTGGCGCGGCCGTCAGGGCCAATCAGCTTCTGGTCCACCACGTAGACAACCTTGTTCGGCGCCTTGGTGATCTTGCCGAGTGACTGGAGTTCACCCCGGGTCAGATGCGGGATTACGCCGGCGTCGAACTGGTTGAAGGTTGTGCGCCCCGAAGTCAGCCGGAACGGCCGGCCGCTCTGGATGCGGGCGATGCCGTGCCACTCCCAACCGCCCACCAGCCGGTCCACCACCCCGCCCCGGTCCAGCCACCGCTTGCCGCGCCCGAACGGCAGCTCATAGATCCAGTTGGCCTTGTACTGATGAGTGAGGTCGTACGGGGAGAGCCCTTTGTTTATCCCTTGGGCGCGCAGGCTGAAGAAGGTGCTGTTCGAGTCGGAGGCGTCGGAGTAGTAGTCGGTCAGGCCTTTACTGAAGGTGTAGTTCCAGTTCATTAGCAGGCCGGCCGAAAAGCGCCGCCGGACCTCCACCTGGAGGGCGTTATAGGTGGAGTTGGCGCCGTTGCGCAGCACCGAGGCACTGGCGCCGGCGGCCTCGGGGTTGACCACGAAGAAGTTGGCCGGGTAGCCCGCTTTCTTCATGTTCTCGAAGTAGGTGGCGTTGCCGGCCAGGGTGTTGGCCGAGATGCCGGCCGTGCCCTGCTGCATGTGGGTAACGAAGCTGCCGCTGGCGAAGCCGGAGGCCAGCGCGACCCCGGAGAGTGCCGCCGAGAAGATCGGCAGGTCAGTTTGTCCCGGGAGATTGCGGTTGTCGAACCGCAGTCCGCCGGTGGCCGAGCCGGTGCAGGCCACCCGGTTGGCCGTGCAGATGTCCAGGTTCTTCTGGGCGTTCTGAAACTCCCGCAGGAAGCCGTTCTCGAAGATGTTCACCTCCTGGAGGTTCACCCCGCGCCAGAGCTTGGTGCCGTGGTTGCCAACGTAGCGCACCTCCAACACGGTGTCCTTCAGGATCTCGCGCTGAATGCCGGCCGACCAGCTCTGGATGTAGGGCACCCGCAGGTTCGGGTCGAACCACAGCAGCCCCGTGCCGGTGTAAGTATAGGTCGAGAGCGGCAGCGGGTTCTGCACCGAGGGGAAATCCACCGCCGGGGAACGGCGCAATGTTGGGAGCGGATTGCGCAACAGCAGACTGCCGGCGGTGAAGTCCCGGTCCGCGGTCAGGAACTGTGACGCCCGCGTGCCGGGGTTGCCGCTGTAGCTGCGGAAATGTTGCAGCCCCTCACGGTTGTAAGAGATGCCATATCCGGCCCGGAAGGCGCCGCCCTCGCCGAAGATCGCCTTGAGGATCCGGTTCGACGGTTTGGGCGACCAGGCAAAGCCCACGTTGGGCGCCAGGTTATTGAGGTCGTTGTTGTAGGCCATCCCCTGGCGTGGGACGAACACGGTGGGCGATCCCTTCAATACTCCGGGCGCGAACAGGTTGCCGACGCCGGACAGTCCCCACAAGCCGGCGTAGCCCGGGCTGGTGTAAATGCCGTTGGTGTCGTAGGGCACGCCCTGAAACTCCCAGCGCAGCCCGTAGTTGATCGTGAAACCCTGTCGCAGGCGCCAGGTGTCGGTGAAGTAGAAGCCGAACTCGGTCTGGCGCTCCCGCTGAACCAAAGGCGCGAACGGGACGAACTTCTTCTGCTTTTCGTCTACGTTGATCACCCCGCTGACGCCCGAGATTCGCCCGGCCAGCAGCGCGTAGAGGGAGCGGATGTCGCCCAGGTCGTTGGTGCTGATGTTGGGAACGTTGGTGGCGCTGAAGACCGCCAGGGCGGGGTCGGTGCCCGTCAACCCCAGGCTCACCACCGGAGAAGTGGAGCTGTAGGCCTTGTTCCAGGTGGTGAACAGCGAATAGCTCATGCCGAAGTTGACCGTGTGTTCTCCCTTCTGCCAGCCGAGGTTGTCGGAGATCTGCTTCAGCGGGGTGTTGCGCATCGATCCCAGGCCGCGGTTGAGCGGGCTGGACAAAAACGGCAGGGCGACCTGGAAGTCGTTCGGGTACATGCGCGGGTTGAACTCCGGCGCGAACGACACCGTGCCGCCCACGATTCCCAGCCGGAACTCGTTGTTCAGCCGTGATGTGATCATGTAACGCAGCGCCGTCGTCACCGAGAAGCGGTTCGAGTACTGGCCTCCTTCCTGCGGGTACTCGCCCAGTTTCTCGAAGTTGGGATAGAGCCGGTCATAGCCGTTCAGCGTGTCGGGGAACGAGTAGAAGTAGTTGTAGTTCCAGATCGCCTCCCACTGGATCTTGTCGGTGAGGTTCCAGTCCAGCCGCGCGGTGGGAAAGCGCCGGATCTGGCTGGCGCGGTTGTTGAAGGTGAGGCGGTCCCGGAAGAGGTCCACCGGGGTGAGGCCGGCCCCCGTCCCGCGCAGCGAATCGATCTTGGTGAGGACATCGCGCACGACCGGATCCGGCGTGGAAGGCAGGCCGTTGGCGGCAGCGATCTGGAACACGTTGGCGGTGCGCTCGGCGCCGTCGGTGGCGCGATACCGGAAAATCCCGTTGACCGCTTCGGTCTTGAGTATGTCCCGCTGGCGGGACTGCGACTGCGGCAACCGGAACTCGTCGAACACGCCGAAGATGAACAGCCTGTTCCTGATGATCGGGCCGCCCGCCTTGCCGCCCCACTGGTTGAGCTTCATGTCCTGCCGTGGCTGACCGGCGACGTTGTTGAACCAGTAGTTGGCATTGAGCCAGGTGTTGCGCAGGTACTCGAAGAGCCCGCCGTGCCACTCGTTGGCGCCGCGCCGGGTGACGAACTTTATCTGGATGGCGCCTTCGGCGGCGCTCTCGGCCCCAGCCACCGCGGTCGAGATGCTCATCTCCTCGATGGCGTCGATGCGCGGCCGGATATAAGTGAAAAAGCCTCCGCCATAGGCGCTCTTAGAGAGGTTGTCCTGGGTGTTGACCCCGTCCATGGTGATGTTGATGGCGCCTTTGGGGAGAGCGTTAAAGCTGCCCGCCCGCGGGGCGCCGCCGCTGGAGAAGCCTGGCATCAGCATGGCCAGGTCCAGGGCGTCGCGCGAGGTAAACGGCAGCTCGGTTATCTGCCGCCCGGTGATGGTGGTGCCGATGGTGCTGGTGGCGGTGACCACGGCGGTGGCTTCGGCCAGCACTTCAACGGTTTCTGTCGTCGAGCCGACCTCCAGTTGGACGTCGCCGACGGCGGGAGTAGCGACATCCACCTTCAACTTGCGCAGGATGCCCTTGCGGAATCCGGGCGCCGTTACCTCGACCGAGTAGAATCCGGTCGGGACGGCGGCCAGGAAGTAAGCGCCGGCCTCGTTGGTGGTCAGGCTGTACGCGGTCCCGGTTTCCTCGCTGACGACGCGCACCTGGGCGCTGGGAATCAAAGCGCCCGTCTGGTCGGTGACGGTGCCGGAAAGTCTTCCGGTGACGCCGACTTGTGCGCTGAGCAGGCCGGCGATGACCAGCGCTGCCAAACCTAGGGTGGAGAGATACCTCAAGCTCTTCACGTGAACCCCCTTAGGAACGAAAGGATTAGGCCGGACACTGCATGCTGCGGGCTCACGTGAGCCGGCCTCCCCTAACCCTGTCCGGTAGAGAGTCTACTACGGCGGGTGTCCGGCGTCAACTATTTTTCCCGGTCAACGACAATTAGAATTCCCGACGCCTTTCCTCCTTCTTCCTTCCCTCATCCCCGAGCAGGGGGCGTTCCTGGGGGGCCCGGAGCGAAGCCCTGCGCCGCCGGCCAGGAACAATAGCGGCCCGCCGCCGGCCTCCCTAGCAGCACACTGCCCCGCTCGTAGCGCTCCGCCAGCAGCGTGAACAGCACTTCCATCTCCTCCCGGCCCTGCTGCACATAGCCCATCTCGTCGATAATCACCCCGTCATACTTGGCCAGCTTCTTGATCTCCTTGTTCAGCCGCAGCTCCCGCTTGGCCACCAGCAGATCCTGCACCAGCATCGCGCTGGTGGTGTACTTCATCTGCCGGCCCACCTTCACCGGCAATCGCTTCAGATCGAAGTTCGCCAGCGACTTCTCCAACGGCAGCCCCGACTCCTTCAACAGCTTCCGCACCCGGTTCCGCCGTCTCCCTTCGCACTCGCGAAAGGCCAGCTCCAGCAGGTACTGCTCGTAGCTCAGCGTCTCTTTCTCCGCCCGGCGCGCCGTTTCCTCGAAGCAGGCCCGCATCGCCGGCAGGTGCAGCTCCTTGAGCTGCTCGACCAGCGCCGTTCGCGCCTGGCCCGCCTGGATCTTCTCGCCTTCGATGCCGTAATAGCGCAGCATCGCTTCGTAGCGCTCGCTGAGCTCGGCCCGATTCGTCAGGTTGTTCACCGCCGCGACATCCGGTCCGTCCGGTGCCGATGCGGAACCTCGCCCAGCTCCCACAGCGCGTTCTGGAACCCCTCGCACAGGCTCTCGAAGCTCTCTGAAAAACACACCGTCCCCGTCTCCCAGTTCGAGCACGTCAGCACCAAATGGTAGATCAGGTGCGGAAAGCTCTGCCCCTGAATCGCAACTGCCCGTCCGCAAACAGCCCCCGCACCTGCTTGTCCGTGACCAATCCTCCTCCGTTCCTGAAGAACGCAGCCAAGCTTGGTCTAATTGTCGCCGGTCGGGAATTATAATTGCCGCCGGTCAGAAAGGGGGCACAAGAATGACAGAGGGCTTCCTCCGTCTATCAACTCGAGTCGAGAACGATCACCGGTTTGCCGCCTCAGATCCCATAGACAACCCGGTCGATTCCCTCGCTCAGCTTTTCCTGACCCTCCGGATAGGGATCAGGCTTAAGCGCGCTCAGGCCGACTGGCCGCACCGGGGGTGCGGGCCTCGCCAGGTAGGCCCGAATCGCCTCGTTGATCAGCTCGCCGATAGTCTTCCCGCACAGGGCTGCTCTGGCTTTCAGGGCCCGGTAGGCGGACACATCCGGAAGGCCATGTGTGATCTAAACTCCCGGTTGACTGTGTGCCACTGGCGTGGCTGAGTGGCTCATCGAGCCGGACCGCGCCCAGGTGCGCGCCGTGGCCTCCAGGTTCGAGCTGAGGATCGCGGAGCTTAACAAGTCCGCCGCTCTCGACGAGAGGTCATCCACCCTGCTTCAATCGACGGTCCTCCACAGCGCGTTTCCTGCCTTCCTGTGGTACCGCCGCGGGCAACTGGAGCAAGCATCCCGGTGGATCGAGGCCAGTTGGGAACTGCATGCTTCGTCGTTCGGCGCGCCTTCGCCTTCAGAGGGCGGGACAAGGCCCCAGGCGGGCGGCCTGGAACCGGACGAGCGGGACCTGGAATTCCTCCCGCTTTGGAACCTGGTTGTTTCCGAGCTGGACGCGACCCGGATGGCGTGCTCGGGCCCGGGGTATTCTCGAAGAGCTTGCTTGACAGTGCGGAGATCTGAGTTCGGGCGGATCATGCCACCATGCTGGTTCC
>JBBTDS010000404.1:0-1845 GCA_038060875.1 Acidobacteriota bacterium
ACCAGCTTGCGTCAACCCGTGACTGATATTCAGCCCGCTCCCCAGCCCCAGCCGGCATCTGGGCCGCCGGCGCCGGCTTGGCTGCGGCTGGTGAGGCCTCGTAAGACGGCCGGCGTTTCGCCTCCGTTTTGCTCACGTTGGACCCGAGGGCGATAGGTGGTCCCGGGCTGCGACCTTCCCGTTCTCGCCGCCCGTGGTTGCCCAAGGCGGCCGAGATCGTGGCGCCGGGTGGCGACGTGCGGCTGGTGGCGTCACGGATCGGATCCGACGATCATACCGCCCTGCCAAACCGGAGTCGGATGTCGGGAGCATGGTTGGCCGCCCTCAGGTCAGTCAAAATCATCCATCCGGACGGCCGGACACTCCTTTCCTGCCGCCGTGCATCTCCGACACGAACTCTAGTACCAGTACAGTACTGAGCTTGTTCTGAATTCAGAACAGGGTTATTGATTCCGTGGGAGATACGTGCTAATCTGGACCTGACGAAATGCCGGCAGTACGGTGCTTTTGTTCCGTTTATAGAACACGACAGTCCAGACGATGAGGTAATGTGGCCTCCACACCAAGTGACCATCCCAGCGATGAGGGCCTGGAAAAGTACTACTTAGGGCACCTCGGCACACCTGAAGCAGACGCGGTGAGGCAGCATGTATCGTCTTGCGCGGATTGCAGCCGCCGGCTTTCGGAACTTATGGACTACGTGGCGGCGTTGCGGGCTGCAACGGCTGCTCTTAACAGTGAGCCGCTGGACTTGGCCCATTGGACGGACAAGGGACCGGTGCGGTTGGTATCACGCTTCGAACAGGGAGCCTGGATAGCGATGCTCCAGGGTCCTGGAATCGATGAGTCTGCAACTTTCGGCACTCTGTCGCGAGCGAACGCGTTCCTGTTCGACAGATTTTGGCACTTGCTGCCTAAACACAAGTGTCGCAACGAATGCGGCCCGGAAACTCGCTGAGCCCCCAAATTCGGCGGCGATGCCGAGCCTGGCAGACTTGGCAACCGCTGCTCCGCCTTTGAGGAGCAGGGGTTTCTTCGTGCCCCTGCCGCATGACTCACCTATAAATTTAGTGGCCCACGCCCTGTGATTTTCTGTTCACCTGCGAGTGCACGCCCGGCGGAGGCGCGAGGCTCTGAGCCTCGACGCGGAGCACCTGCCCCTGCCCGAGCCTCCGTCGCCCCAGCTCGGCGAAGCGCATCTTGGCGCGGGATTTCAACAGCCGGAACTGCGTCTCGGTCAGATTCATCTCCAGACAGATCTGTTCTTGTGTCTGCTCTTCCAGGTAGAAGCGGGTGAGGATCTCGCGGTCCCGCCGGGAAATGCTGCAGAGCACTTCCTTCATGATCTCGACTTCCTGGCGGGTTGTGGCGTCCCGCTCCTGGTCGCTGCGCTCATCGCGGACGGCGAGGCTGCGATGGAAGTCGGCCCGCCCTTTGCGCGCTTGCACGGCGCGCTCGATGCAGGCAGCCACCTGACGACGCGCGCAGGTCCGCACGAAACCCATAAGGCGGCTTGGCTCGCGCAGCTGGCCGCGGCGAATTGCCTGGACCACGACCAGGAAGGTATCGTGGACGCGGTCGTCGAGCTCCTCCGGCCCTAGTTGCCGGCAGAGGTAGGACCGGATCCCGCCAGATAACAGTGCGTAGAGCTCTGCCGTGCCGGTGAGGTCACCGGCATGGATTCCCGCGACCAGTTCCACCCAGTTGGACCTCGGATGGCGCGGCAAGCGCGAGCCCGGCGGGGAGGCGTCATTCCGCGTTTGGCCCATCACGCCGGCCCCTTCCAACCACTTAGTACGCGGCCGAGTAGCGAAGGGAAGTCCGCCACGAGCCGGAGACCAACAT
>JBBTDS010000405.1:0-2242 GCA_038060875.1 Acidobacteriota bacterium
CTGGCGGTGCTGTGGGGCTTGCCGCTGTACGGCCAGTTGCTGCTGTCCACCATTCGCGGGACGGTGACCGACGCCACCAGCGCGGCGGTGGTTGGGGCGCGGGTCACCGTGACCGACGTCAAAACGAACGTCACCGTTCGGGCGGTGACATCCGATGCCGCCGGGAACTATGAGGTTCCCGATCTGGTCACCGGCGTTTACCGCGTCACCGTCGAGGCGGCGGGATTCAAGACCTTCGTGGCGGACAACACGGTGGTGGAAGGCTCCCAGATCCGGCGCATCGACGTCCGTCTTGAAGTCGGCCAACTCGCCGAGCGCATCACGGTGGAGGCGGGCGTGACGCCCATCACCACCGACAGCGCGCAGATCACCACCGGGTTCCAGCGCCGGCTCTATGACGAAAGCCCGCTGGTCCGCAACCATTACCCGCACTCGCTGCTGGTGAGCCTGCCGGGCGTCGAGAGCCAGGCCAGCGGCTGGAGCCTGAACATCAACGGCCAGCCGCCCGCCCAGGTGGCGCTGGGAATGGACGGTGTGACCAGCGACGGCACCGTGAACCTCGTCAACCGGATGGACTTCAGCGAGATCACGGTCACCGGCGTCAACAACACGGCCGACCAGGCGCGGGTCGCCAACTACAACATGATCTCGAAGCGGGGCGACAACGAGATCCACGGCGACGTCTACTACATGCACTTCAACTCGGCGTTGAACGCCCGCACTTTCTTCGATCCGAGGAAGACGCCGGAGAAGGAACACCGGGGCCAGATTTCCGTATCCGGGCCGGTCATCAAGAACAAGACCTTCTTCTACGTGTCGTATTTCTACATGAAGATTCCGGCCGGATACTTCTACCGGCGCAACGTCCCAAGCCTGAAGATGCGCGGGGGAGACCTTTCGCAGTTTCCGCAGGCTGTCAGAGACCCGCTGACCGGGCAGCCTTTTCCGAACAAGAACGTTCCCGCGGCGCGCATGAACGCCACGTCGCTCAAGATCCAGGATGAATTCCTCCCTAAGGCCAACCTCGGCGGCCCGGATGACCTGGTGAACAACTACGGATACGTGCACCCCTTTCCGAGCGACCTCTACGAGGCGCGCTATCCCATGTTCCGTTTCGACCACAACTTCTCGCAGAAGAACTCCCTGTTCGGCCGCTGGATCCGCCGGCGCACTCCCTACGTTCTCTCGGGAAGTTTTCCGCAGTTCGTCTGGACGCGGTTTCGCTCCCATACGCATACCGCGATCACCGACACCCATGTCTTCTCGCCCCGGGTGGTGAACTCATTCCGTTTCGGGCTGAAGGTGGACTTCATCGAGGACGGCAAAGTGACCGCGGGCGTGGCGCCGATGAAAGCCGACGAAGTGATCCAGCGCATCGGGATCCAGGGGGTCAACCAGCCCGGCCTCAAGGACATTCAGGGATCTCCGAGCCTGAGCATCACCGGATTCACCGGCTTCAGCCTGAACGGCGGCGGCGTGGTGAACAATCACCACCAGTACTCCTTCGCCGATTCGCTGACCTGGTCGGTCGGGCGCCACGTGATGAAGTTCGGCGGTGAGTTGAAGACCGTGCAGGAGTTTCTGGGAAGCATACCCGACCCGACCTTCGGCAGCTTCAACTTCAACGGCAGCTTGAGCGGCGTGCCTTACGGCGACTTTCTGCTGGGGTTGCCCTACACGAGTTCACGGCTCAGCCCGCTGCTCAACCGGGACCGGCGCGCAAAGGAGTTCGGGGTTTACGCGATGGACACCGTCAAGCTTACGCAGAAGCTGAGCTTCGACTACGGGCTGAGGTGGGATTACTTCTGGGCGCCGCTCTACGACGACGGCCTTCAGTACGCCTGGGACCCGAAGGCGGGCAACGTGATCGTTTCGGAGCGGGGGTTGAAGGGGGTGAGCCCGTTGTACCCGAAGAACATCGGCGTGGTGACGGGGAAGGTCTTGCCGGCGCCGGACAAAGGTAGCATCCATCCGCGGTTCGGGTTCGCCTACCGGCTGCGCGACACCTCCGTCGTGCGCGGCGGGTACGGAATCTTCACCGAGCAGGTCGGCTACTTCGCTCACCTGCAAGGCGGCGGGCCATTCCAGATCAACGAGACGTACATCAACCGGATTGAGGACGGCAAGCCGGTCTTCGCGTTTCCGAATCCGTTCCCGGTCAGCCTGGCATCGGCGGTCGTTACCTCGCAGAGCGTGGCCGGATTTCCGATGGAGACCACCAACGGGTCGATCCACCAGTTCA
>JBBTDS010000406.1:0-3011 GCA_038060875.1 Acidobacteriota bacterium
CGGGCGACTTTGGCGCGGTACTCGTTCTCGAACCGGCCGAGGTCCTGCTGGCGCCACAGGTCGCGCACCACCTGCGGGCCGCGGATGGAGAGATCCGCCCAGCGCGCGGCCACCTCCGCCTCCTGCTCGCCGCGGTTGAACAGCCCGACCGCCTTCGAGCCGTCCTCCAGTTCCTTGGCCCACACCTCCAGCGGACCCTCCTGCGCGACGCGGCTGGCCTGCTTGCCCAGCGGATCCTGGTTGACGTCGATCACCTCGTCGTTGGTCAGCAGGCTGAGCGTGAAGGCGTCCAGCTTCGTCATGTCCCCGCCGAACACCAGCGGCGCGGCCAGCAGGCTCCACAGGCTCACGTAGGTGTACTGCTCGTCGGGCGTCAGCGGCGTCGGGACCAGCTTCTTCTCCCAGATGATGTGGCCGATGAGGATGTTGTCGGGGTCGTTCCAGCCGCCCGGGCCGACCCACTTCTCCCGGCCGGCGTGCTGGAAGCCGACCTCGGACACCCGCGCCCAGAAGCCCTTCTTCGCGATCCCCACGTCGCCGGTGGTGCGCCAGAAATTCCCGCCGGCCTCGCGGCCCCACTCCCAGACGTTCCCCATCCCGTACTGGCAGAGGTTGTAGACAAAGTCGCGGTCGAGCTTGCGCAGGATGCCGCCCATCAGCCGGTACGGCTTTTGCATCTCTTCGAGGCTCTTGTCCTTGGCGATCTTGCCGTAAGAGCACCAGTCGTACTTCAGCAGGTCGAAGCCCCAGGCGGCGAACTGGCGTGCGTCCTGCTCCTCGTGCCCGTAGCTTCCCTCGAACTTGGCGCAGGTGAGCGGGCCGGGCGAGATGTAGATTCCGATCTTCAGCCCCTTGCCGTGCACGTAATCGCACAGCGCCTTCATGTCGGGGAAGTTCTTGTTGGTCCGGAGATTGCCCTGCGCGTCGCGCGCCGGCCCGCCGAGCGCCGGATCGGTGGAATCGGGCCGGATGTTCCAGCCGTCGTCGATGTCGATGTAGGAGTAGCCGTGGTTGACCAGGCCGCTGGTGACCATCGCGTCGGCCTGGGCGCGGATCATTTGATCGCTGATGGCGGTGAAGGCCATGTACCAACTGCTCCAGCCCATCGGCGGCGTGAGCGCGATGGTGTCGCCGGCGACGATGCGGAACTTGCGCTCGGCCGTGCCGCGGGCGTTCTTCGCGCGCAGCGTCACTACGTGCTCGCCCTTCCGGCTGAGCACGCCGGTGATCCGTCCGCTGGCGGCGTCGAGGCGGAGGCCCTTGGGCAGGCCCCTCGCCGAGAAGCTCATCGGCCGGTCGCCGGTGGCGGGAATCGTGTACAGGAACGGACGCCCGGGCCCCGCGCCGTATACCTTCGGCCCGTTGATCTTCGGTTTCGGGGAGGGCGGCGGCGTGAGAATCACCGCCTCCTGGGCGCATGCGGCGCTCACTAACAGCGCAGCCGCCAGAACTGGAATCGCACTCATTGCATAGCCTCCTCTTCACTTCGCGACCGGCGCCGGAGCGGCGCCGCCGAGCGCATCCCGCGTCGCCCGCAGCGTGCTGGCCAGCGACTCGCGCGGCAGGTTGCGGATGATCGGCTCGATCAGCCACCCCAGCCCGGTGGGCACGTCGCGGGTGAGCGAGATGGCCCGGCACTCGATGTAGACGCCGCCGTCTTTCTCCTGAAACCGCCAGTAGGAGTATAGCCGCCACAGAAAGCCGTTGCCCTCGCCCGGGGGCAGTTCCCGCTCGCCGGGGCTGCCGGCGTTGACCACTTCCGCCACGCGGGTCGAATAGGAGCGGCTGTGGCAGCGCGCCGCATCCAGCGGGAAATAGCGGACGTCGTGCTCGGTGTTGAGCACCACGGTGAGAACCTTCTTCTTCAACAGCCGCAGGTGGATCTTGAAATAGTTGCCGTCGCGGCGGATGAGGCGCGAAACGATCACCTCGGGCTGGTAGATGCGCTGGTGCCGGGCGTAGTCCTGAACCAGCGCCAGGGTCTCGCGGAGAGTGACGCCGGGCGCGAACACCGCCCCCGTCCAGTCGTGAATCAGGCCGCCCGGGGCCCTGGTTTCGTCGGTGTTGAAGCGCTCGATGGCGATCTCGCCCGCGCGCACCAGGCGCTGCCGCGCGGCGGCTTCGTCGGTCCAGAGGAAGTTCTTGCCCGCACCGAGCTGCTCCTCGATGCGCGCTTCGGCCGCACGGATGTAGCGCTCGAAGGCCTGGACGGTCTCGGGCTTCAGATCGGCGGCGGGCGCACCGGCGGCCAGCGCCGTCAGAACCAGTGCCGCCGCCCGCCCGCCCATCTCCATTCCGCGTTCTCGGTCAGCGTGGGATCAGCGGCTCGGCATCGGGGTTGCCCGGGCCGAAGTGCTTCAGCATGACCAGGTCTTCGCCGTCGCTGCGGTTGGTGACCACGACGCCGGCCTGGGCCGCGGCCAGGCTGACGAACAGCTCGTCCTTGGTCATCTGGCCGTAGCGGATCATCGTGGGGGTCTCGACGTCCAACTTGCCCATCGTCCCCAAACCCTGCACCACGATCAGCCCGTAAGCCGCGCCGTCGCGAATCGTAACCGAGCGGCCCGGATGCACGGTGAGCTCCTTGGCCGAGTAGTAGGGCCGCGAGTAGGACACCCATTTCTCCGAGTAGCCCGCGCCGGCCATCTCCCGCTCGTCCTTGACCGGCCGGGGATGGACCAGGCGGTTCTTGGCGAACTCGGGATCGACGTTGGCGTCCCAGTCGAGCATGCCGATGATGTAGTCCAGGTCGCGGTGGTGCGCCGGAGGCACGTCCTTCACCAGCAGGTCCCATGGCACCGCGCGCCCCTCGACCATCGACTGGAACATGCCGAACACGTCCGAGTTGACCTGCGGCTCGTAGGTCACCAGCGAGCCGGGCGCGTGCAGGATGCCGGCGTCGATCTGCCAGCCGGTGCCGGGCTGGAGCTTGTAAGCGCGCGAGTGGTAGAGGATGCCGTTGTCGCCCTCGTTCCAGCGCTCCAGGCAGCGCCGTACGTCGTCCTTGGTGG
>JBBTDS010000407.1:0-2228 GCA_038060875.1 Acidobacteriota bacterium
CCACGGGTCGAACGTGCTGATCATGCCCGGCAGGCCCGGCGGCCCGGTGGCCCCCGCCACCCGCGAGCTGCGGGAGAAATTGAACAGGAACCCCAGCCGGTGGGCCGAACTCAGCATGTGGTCGAGCTTGACGCTGGTCTTGTTCACCGGGTTCAGCGAGACGCCCGAAGCCAGGTAGTTCTCCCACACGTATTCCCACGTGCCGGGGAGGATCTCCGGCCGGTTGGACTTCACCTCCTGTCCGTGCGGCAGGACTTTCTTGGACAGGCTGTCGAATCGAGCCTGCGGGATGAGGTTATCCGGGAACGGGTTGCGCGTCCAGACGTTGTTCACCATGCGGGTGGTGGCGGGGTCCCAGATGACGACCCGCGAGAGGTCCCGGCGGACGTAATTGCGGAAGTCGCCCTGGTAGAACTCCGCGGGCGGGATCCCCGTCGGGCGCGTGGAAGCGCCCACCCGGTTGCGGAAGCCCTCGTAAGTCCAGAAGAAGAACGTCCGGTCCCTGCCGTTGTACAGCTTCGGAATGCGCACCGGCCCGCCGGCGCTGGCGCCGAAATCGTGCTGCTTGTAGATGCCGCGCGTCAGGTTGAAGAAGCCGCGCGCATCCAGCGCGTCGTTGCGGACGAAGTCGTAGGCGCTGCCGTGGAACTGGTTGCTGCCGGACTTGGAGACGAACGTCAACTGGCCTCCGCCGGCGTGCCCAAACTCCGCCTTGAAGCCGTTGGTCTCGACGTTGAACTCGGTGATCGCCTCCAGCGACGGCGAGTTGGTCGCCGCCCAGGCGGTATCGCCGTAGCGGTTGGTGTTGGCCGAGATGCCGTCCAGCACGATGCCCCAGGAACCGCCCTGGCCCCCGCCGATGCGGAAGCTGGTGCCGCTGCCGTTCACTTGGGGCGTGATGGTGGCCAGGTTGAACGGGCTGCGCATCCCGCCGCCCACCACCAGCGGCAGCTCGTCGATCATCCTGTTGGAGACCTGCGAACTGACCTTGGCGCTCTCGGTTTGCAGCATCTGGACGTCGGCGGTGACCACCACCGATTGCTGGGTCGCGCCGACCTCCAGCACCGCGTCCAAGCGCACGCTCCCGCCGCCGGTCACCAGGACGCCCTGGTGGACGCTTTGCTTGAAGCCTTCCTTCTCGATCACCACCCGGTACTCGCCGACCGGGAGCGAAGGCGCCGTGTACTCCCCGGCGGCGGTGGTTGCCGTCCTGTAGGGGACGTTGGTGCTGACGTGAATGACAGTGATGCGGGCGTCGGGGATCACCGCGCCTGAGGAATCCGTGACCGTCCCGGTGATGATGCCGCGGTCGGTCTGGCCGATAAGGCTGGTCCCCGCGGCCAGCAGCAGGCAGAGCGCAATCCTCACGCGATTCATGACCACCGACTTATATACCGGCGGTGCGGCCGTGTCAATGCCGCGATCCGCTTGTCCTTTCGCGTCAGAATCGCCCTCTCGACATCTCCCGTACCGGGAACTGTTTCTTCAGGGCCGCTCTGATGACGTATGAGCCATCGCCGGGCATCTGGCAGAAGAGGATGTCGTTATCCTTGCCCTCGAAGATGTACTGTTTAAAGTCACCTTCGTCGATGAGCCTGTCTCCGCCCTTAATCGCTGCCTTCGGGTAGTTGAGATCCCTCGCGATGACGGCTCGGCAAGCCTGCCGGGAGTCGTGCGTGCCGGGAGTCGCCGCGGTCTTCGCTTGCGTCCGCTTCAGAGTGACCGTGACAAAGCACATTCGATTGTTCATTGGCAGTTCAGGACCGCAACCCTTCTCGACCGTGACTTCGCCGAGTCCGGACGAGGTGTTAAGAGCCGTCTCGTTCTCAATCGCTTTCAGGACGCCGTCGGGGGTTTCGCTTCCCTGCGATTTGAACAACGCTGTCGCGGCGGAGGAGAGTCTCTTTTTCAACGCCTGTTTTGGAAGGACGCGGTAGTACCGCCCTTCGATCTTCGCCTGATCGAAAGCGTCCGGATCTGACTCCGAACTCGCCGCGAAGACGAGAAGATTCTGAATCGAAGGGATGGTCTCATGCGCCGGGCCGACGTAGATGTAATCCGCTTGGCAGTAATAACCTGCCGCGCCTCCGGGATTCCGCTTCCAGGGGCTCGTTCTGATTCCCTCTGAAACAAGCGCGTCGCAGATGCCCTTTGGTCCCTTCGGATCAAGGGCCTGCTCTGTACTACTAACCCTTGAAGTCTTTCCCTCTCGCGAAGATTTTTATGCC
>JBBTDS010000408.1:0-12457 GCA_038060875.1 Acidobacteriota bacterium
TGGCCGGTTGAGACTCGCAGGCCGTGATCGACGGCGCGGTGGAAGGTGGCTGCGTCCCGCAGGAAGTCGGCGTCGGTGCGTTCCAGGTGCCCCATCTCTTCGATCACGTCGATGCGGGCCGGCGTGTTGAGCACCTTGTAGAAGATGCCCGCGCCCTTCAGCCGCAGGTACATGAGCGCGAAATCGATGTCGTAGTAGCCGCCGCGGCCGGCCTTGAGCGGGTTCCCCGGCCCCTGCTCTTTCTCCAGCCGCAGACGCATCTCGGCCAGTTCCTTGCGCGAGCGCCCGCTCTGCCCGTAGCGGCGCCAGTCCACCCGCTGCAATTCGTTCAGGAACCGGGTGCCCCGCTCCAGGTCCCCGGCCACGGCGCGCGATTTCAGATAGGTGATTCCCTCCCAGGCCTCGGCGCGCTCGGCGAAGTAGCTTCGGTAGGCGCCTTCGGACTGCACCAGCGCCCCCTCTCGCCCGTTGGGCCGCAAACGCGTGTCCACCGCGAAGATGGTGCCGTGCCCGGTGTAGGCGCTGATCAGCGCGATCATCCGCTCGGTCACGCGCGTCCAGAAGGGCTGTTCGGCCGCGTCTGCGTCCGGAACCACGAACACCAGGTCGGCGTCCGAGGCCAGGTCAAACTCGCGCATACCCAGCCGCCCGAGCGCGACGACCGTCATCTGGTCTTTCGGGACGTAGCCCGGGGACTGGGGCGGGTGCGAGGCGGCCACTTGCTCGATGGCCATGCGGTAAGTGGCGGCAATGACCGCGTCAGCCAGATCGGAGGTGCGTTCCAGCGTCGGGAAGATCGGCGCCGCCAGACAGATACTCTCGCTCTGTAGGCGGAACATCTCGCGCCGGAAGAAGCGGCGCACTTCGCCGGGGTCGTCCAGCCCCTGGAGCAGGTCCGCATAAGCGGGCTTGGCCTCGGGCTCTTCGCGCATCCGCTCGAGCTCGACGAGCAACTCGGGAGTGCGAATCAGCTCCTCGGCATAGTAGGGGCTGTGCTCGAACAGGTCCAGGACATATCCGGAGAGCACCGAATCGCTGTCGAGCCGGCTCATCCACTCCGGGCGGGAGAGCAGCCGCTCGAGGAAATGCTCGAAATGGACCCGCCCACGCCGCAGGCTGGCGCGCGATAAGACCCCGGCCAGTTGCGGGGCGCGCTCGTCGAGCGAGCGCACCAGGTTGCTGGCCGCCGGCTCGGGCACAGGCGCCGGCTCCCAATCGGGCGCCGGGCCGCCGGCCGCCAGCGCCGGCGTGTAGTAGATCGGCTGCTGCGCGTGGATCACGCGCCCGTAGATCGCTTGCACCTCCTCCAGGTGCCGGTTCAGCTCACCCAGCAGCAGCTCGGCCGAGGGTTCCTGGCCCACTTGGGTGGGCGGCATTTTCCGCGCCAGCACCGCCAGCTCATCGGTGTCGGTGGGTAGGGTATGGGTCTGCCGGTCGTCGGCGAACTGCAAGCGGTGTTCCAAGTGCCGGAGGAACTGGTAGGCCGAGGCCAATCGTGAGTACTCGTGCGGCGAGAGCAGGTGCTTGTCGCGCAGGCGGAACAGCGCCAGCATGGTGCCGCCGTGCCGCACCCACGGTTCGCGCCCGCCGTGCAGCCGTTGCAGGCACTGCACCAGAAACTCGATGTCGCGGATGCCGCCCCGCGCCAGCTTGATGTTGAAGCCGGCGGCCGGGCCGCGCCGCGTGGCCAGCTTCTCGCTCAGCCGCTCGCGGGTCGCCGAGGCCGATTCCACTACCGAAAAATCCAGCGTGGTGGAGTAGATCAGCGGCTCGACGAAATCCAGCAGCGCGGCGCCCAGCCTGCGGTCCCCGGCCGAGACCCGCGCCTTTATGAGCATCTGCAATTCCCAGTCGCAGGCGCGCTGCTGGTAGTAGTTCCTGGCGCCGTCCAGCGAGATCGAGATTTCGCCCAGGCGCCCGTCTGGCCGCAGACGCAGGTCAACGCGGTAACACATCCCCTCGGCGGTGTAAGTCGAGAGCAGCTCGGTGAGCTGTATCCCCGTCTTCTGAAAGAACTCCTTGTTGCTGATCCGCTGTGGGCCGTCGGTCTGGCCGTTGGCGGAGTAAAGGAACATCAGGTCGATGTCCGAGCTGTAGTTGAGCTCGCGGCCGCCCAGCTTGCCCAGCGAGATGACCGCGAACGTGCACGGACCGGGCCCGGCGGCCGGATCTTCCGGCCGCGGCGTCCCGTAACGCGCGGTCAGCTCCTCGCGGACGCGGCGACAGGCGACCTCCAGGATGGCGTCGGCCAGGTTGGAGAGCTCCAGGGTCACCTCGGCCAGCGTGGCCAAGCCCATCGCGTCCCGCGCCACCATGCGCAGAAGCTGGCGCCGCCGGAACTGCGCCAGCGCGGACGGCGGCGGCATGCCCGGACCAAGCGCCTGCTCCAGCCGGGCGTCAAAATCCTCGGCGTAGAGCAGCCGCTCCAGATCGCCCGACGCCAGCAGGTCTTCGAGCCACTCCGGGTGAGCCTCAACGGCTTCGGACAGGAAGCGGCTGGCCGAGGACACCGCCGCCGCCAGTTGCCGGCCGGCCTCCGAGGTTGCGAGCCGCTCCATCGGTTTCCAAGCCGATTATAGCTGTGCCGCGCGTGGGGCGGCTCGCTGAGCCGCGCGCGTCAGCAAGCGGACTATATGTCGTAGTACAACGCAAACTCGTACGGGTGCGGGCGCAAGCGTATCGCATCCGCTTCGTTCTTGCGCTTGTAGTCGATGAAGGCCTCTAGCAGTTCCTCGGTGAACACCTCGCCCTTCAGCAGGAAGGCGTGATCGTCTTCCAGGCAGTTCAGCGCCTCATCCAGCGAGCCGGGCATCGAGGGGACGCCGCGCAGCTCTTCCGGCGAAAGGTCGTAGATGTCCTTGTCCAGCGGCTGGCCCGGATCGACTTTGTTCATCACCCCGTCCAGGCCGGCCATCAGCATGGCGGCGAAAGCCAGGTAGGGGTTGGCCGAGGGATCCGGCGGCCGGAACTCGACGCGCTTGGCCTTGGGGCTGGGCGAGTACATGGGGATGCGCACCGCCGCCGAGCGATTGCGGCGCGAGTAGGCCAGGTTGACCGGCGCCTCGTAGCCCGGCACCAGGCGCTTGTAGCTGTTGGTGGTCGGCGCAATGATGGCCGCCAGCGCCCGCGCGTGCTTCAGCAGGCCGCCGATGTACCACAGCGCCATCTGGCTCAGCCCGGCGTAGGCATCGCCGGAAAACAACGGCTGGCCGCTCTTCCACAGGCTCTGGTGGGTGTGCATGCCACTGCCGTTGTCGCCAAACAACGGCTTGGGCATGAAGGTCACCGTCTTGCCGTACTGGTTGGCCACGTTGCGGACGACGTACTTGTAAATCATCATATTGTCGGCCGCTTTGAGCAGGGTGTCGTAGCGCAGGTCGATTTCGGCCTGGCCGCCGGTGGCCACCTCGTGGTGGTGGCACTCCACGTTGAGCCCGCAATGGAGCATGGTATCGACCATCTCACTGCGCAGGTCCTGGTAGTGATCGGTCGGTGGCACCGGGAAGTAGCCTTCCTTGTAGCGCGGCCGGTAGCCGAGGTTGTCCTTCTCGCGGCCGGTGTTCCAGCGCCCTTCCTCGGCGTCGATGTAGTAGTAGCCGGAGTGCTGGTCCTGGTCGAAGCGGATGTTGTCGAAGATGAAGAACTCGGCCTCGGCGCCCATGTAGCAGGTGTCGGCCGCACCGGAATTCTGGAGATACATCTCCGCCTTCCGGGCGATCCAGCGCGGGTCTCGCTCGTACCGCTCGTGCGTGATCGGGTCGATCACATCGGAGAACATCACCAGCGTGGGAGTGCCCGCGAACGGATCCATGAAGGCGGTGGTGGGATCGGGTATCAGCAGCATGTCGCTCTCGCTGATGGCCGCCCAAGCGCGGATGCTCGAGCCGTCAAATCCGAAGCCCTCCTCAAAGCACTCCTCGGCCAGTTGGTGGATCGGGTAGGAGACGTGATGCCACAGGCCCGGGATGTCACTGAAGCGGAGGTCGATCTGTTTTGCTTCGTTCTTCCTTGAGAATTCCAATACTTCTTTCGGACTCATCTATCCTCCCCTTGATGGGTACAACTCAGGCGGGAACGCCGCGACCAGGTTCCCTTTAGAATAGCAGAAGAAGCCACCAAATGGAACAGATATCTCTGCCGCTGGAACCCGCGCGCCGCATCTACACGGTCGTCGAGCTCACCGCCGCCATCCGCGCCCTGCTGGAGAACCAGTTCCGGGACATCTGGGTGGCCGGGGAGATTTCCGGCGTCCGCGTGGCCGCCAGCGGGCATGCCTACTTCACCCTGAAGGAAGCCGAAGCGCAGATCCGCTGCGTGTGCTTCCGCTCCACGCTGCGCTACCTGCCGTTCAAGCCCGAGGACGGACTGGCCGTGCTGGCCCGCGGCAACATCGACGTGTACGAGGCCCGTGGCGAGTATCAGTTGCTGGTCGAGTTCCTGGAGCCCCAGGGCCGCGGCGCGCTGCAACTCGCCTTCGAGCAACTCAAAAAGAAGCTGGCCGCCGAGGGATTATTCGACGCCGCTCGCAAGCGCCCGCTGCCCCGCATCCCCCGCCGCATAGGCATCGTCAGCTCGCCCACCGGCGCCGTGATCCGGGATATGATCCACATCCTGGAGCGCCGCTTCCCCGGCCTTCACATCCGGCTCTACCCCGCCCTGGTCCAGGGCGAAGGCTCGGTGGAAGACGTCTGCCGGGCGCTTGATTACTTCAGCCGGACCCGCTGGCCGGAGGTGGTGATCGTGGCGCGCGGCGGCGGGTCGCTGGAGGACTTGTGGACGTTCAACGAGGAGGCGGTCGCGCGCGCCATTGCGGCCTGTTCCGTCCCGGTCATCTCCGCCATCGGGCACGAAACCGACGTCACCATCGCCGATTTCGTCGCCGACCTGCGGGCGCCGACGCCGTCCGCGGCCGCGGAGTTAGTCATCTGCACCCGGGAGCAGCTTCTCGAGCAGCTCCAGAGCTGGGTCCACAAGATGGGGCAAGCGGTCCGCTACCGGCTGGCGCAGGCCCACCGGGCACTCCACCAAAGAGGCATCGACCGCGCCAGCTCGCTGCTCGGCCGCAGAATCGGCCGCTGGCTTCAGCGCGTGGACGAGCTCGATTACCGCTCGCGGGAGCGCACGCACGCGGTGCTGGAAAGCCGCCGGGGCCGCTGGCAACCGCTGGCCGCGGAGCTCATGCAGTTGAGCCCGCTGGGCGTGCTCGAGCGCGGCTACGCCATCGTCCAGGACGAGGCGGGGCGCATCCTGAAGGAAGCAGCCGCGGCCCCGCCCGCGACGAATGTGGATATCCGCCTGGCCCGCGGCCGGCTCAAAGCCAGGGTGACGGAGATCTCGGACTAATAGAAATGCTCCACTTCCTGCCGGATCCGCCAACCCCAGTCCGTGCAGATACCGCACGCCTGCCGGTACTGGGGCTGGGCTTCCTTCACCACCTTCGGAATGACAAGCGGATCGTCCGGCAGGTGATATACGCACAGCGACATCCGCGGCCGGAATCTCGCCAGCGTGCTCCTCGCTCCGGCAAGCGCCTGCCGTTCCGCTCCCTCGATGTCCATCTTGATGAAGTCTACTCGCGGCAGGTTGAGTTCGGCCACCAGTTTGTCGATTGTGGTCAGCGGCACCTTTTCAACACGGCTGGTTCCTTCCCTGTGAAACACGAAGCTGGTCGCTCCTGATTCCTGGTGGTCGATGCTGAGTGTCATGTAGTCGTCCTTGTCCCAGACGCCCTTGGGATAAACAGTCGCCCGGCCCTCGGCAATTTCCTTGGCCAGGTTGCGGCGGAGGCACTCCAGATTGAGCGACGCGGGCTCGATCGCCACTACCAGCCTGGCGCCCGCCCGCAGGGCCTTCCGCGCAAAAAGACCGTAGTGCGCGCCACAATCGAGCACGATGTCTCCCGGCCGGACGCCCGCCTCGCGATGGCGATATATGTCGCTGCCCTGCTCGGCCAAGAACAGGAAAAACCACTGCGACTGGTTGTTCGAGATGATCCAGAACGGCCCCTGCTCGGTTTCCCAGAGTTCCAGGCCGTTGTCGTCCTTGCGGATCAGGCGGCTGGATTTCGAGATCCGCTGGAACCGAGCGATCTGGTCCGCCGTCTCACGTGGGCTTCGGATCGACTGCGCCAGACTGCAACTCCCGGCGCGCCCGGCGACGAACAACACGAAGCCGCGCGCGGCGCCCCACTGCATGGCCAGGAGGCCCAGCCCGGCAACAGCGATAAGGAAAATCGAGGCCCGCAAGACGACCGCGATCGCCTTTCTGTTTCGGTTCTCAACATTCATTGTCAACCCAGCATACCCGCTGCCAGGCTCCCGTCGCACCCCGAAGCCGAATTGCCGGTAGTTCCTTCAGCCCGCCGGCGAACTGGTAACCAGCCCCTTAACTTCGTGTCTCGTTTCCGGGACGCAGTCCAGCTACTTTCTTGCTGATCTTCCTGCTTGACGCGCGGGGCAGAACCGCATAATGGAGACGGACGACCCCGTCTGAATACTGCCGGCAGGATTGTAAGGCCAGCGGAACCGAGCGGCGCCGCGGTGCGATGAGCGGAATGCCATCGCCGATGAACGTCGGGATGACGTGGATGATGAACTCGTCGATCTCGCCTCCGTCGAGGAACGAGGCGATGATTCCGCCGCCGCCCATCATCCAGATGTTCTTCCCCGGCGTGGCGCGGAGGCGTCGGGCGAACGCGGCGATCGGCTCGTTGATGAACTCGAACTCGGGGGCCACCGAAGCGGGTGTCGTGCTGGAGAACACGTAGTTCTTAGTCTTCGGGCCAAACCCTCCACCGCCAGCACTGCCCATGCGGACCGCGAGGTCGTAGGTCTTGCGCCCCCAGAGAATCGTGTCGATCGTTTTGAGAAAAGCGCCCATGCCGTAATCGCCGGCCGTCCGCGGGCGGTCCAGCCAGTCTACGCTGCCGTCGGGGCGTGCGATGTAGCCGTCGGCGCTGGTCGCGATGTAGACGATGATCTTCCGCATGAGCTTCCTCCGTGGCCCAGCCTGGCCCGCAGCCGGCTTGTAGGGGCGAGGCATGCCTCGCCCTCACTCCAGCCGATAGTTCGGCGCTTCCTTGGTGATGATAACGTCGTGGACGTGGCTCTCGCGCAGGCCGGCCGAGGTCACGCGCAGGAACTTAGCCTTTTGTTGCAGCTCGCCGATAGTGCCGCAGCCGCAGTAACCCATGCCCGCCTTCAGGCCGCCGACGAGCTGGTAGACGAGATCGGCGAGCGGGCCCTTGCTGGGCACGCGGCCCTCGATGCCCTCGGGAACCAGCTTGCCGCTGCCCTCCTGGCCGTAGCGGTCGGCGCCGGCATTGGCCATCGCCCCCAGCGAGCCCATGCCGCGGTAGCTCTTGAAGGTGCGGCCCTGAAAGAGAATCATTTCGCCCGGGCTCTCGTCGGTGCCGGCAAACAGGCTGCCGATCATGATGGCGTCGGCGCCGGCGGCGATCGCTTTGGTGACGTCGCCGGAGTACTTGACGCCGCCGTCTGAGATCAGCGGAACTCCGGCCGGGCGCGCCGCCCGCGCGCACTCGGCGATGGCGGTGATCTGCGGCACCCCGGCGCCGGAGACGACCCGGGTGGTGCAGATCGAGCCCGGCCCGATGCCCACCTTGACGCCGTCGGCCCCCAGCGCGATCAGCTCGGCGGCGCCTTCGTAGGTGCCCACATTGCCGGCGATCAGGTCCACCTCGGGCAGCTTCTGCTTGAGGAGGCGCACCGCTTCCATCACCCGCTCGCTGTGGCCGTGGGCGCTGTCCACCACCAGCACGTCCACTTTCCTGGCCACCAGTTCCTGGGCGCGTTCCAGAAAATCGCCGGCCACTCCAACAGCGGCGCCCACTCGCAGCCGGCCCTGCGAGTCCTTGGTCGCATTCGGATACTTCACCTTCTTCTGGATGTCCTTGACCGTGATCAGGCCCTTGAGCGTGTTGTCCTCGTCCACCACCAGCAGCTTCTCGATGCGGTGCCGGTGCAGGATACTCTCCGCCTCCTCCAGCGTGGTGCCCACCGGGACCGTGATCAGGTTCTCCTTGGTCATCACGTTGGCGATCGGCTGGTCGAGCTGGGTCTCGAAGCGCAGGTCGCGGTTGGTGAGGATGCCCACCAGTCTCCCGTTGCGGGTCACCGGCACGCCGGAGATGCGATAGCGCCGCATCACCTCCAGCGCTTCGTGGATCTTCTGCTCCGGTTCCATGGTGACCGGATCCACGATCATGCCGGATTCACTGCGCTTCACCCGGTCCACCTCTTCGGCCTGCCGCTCGACCGGCTGGTTGCGGTGGACGATGCCGATGCCGCCCTCGCGCGCCAGCGCAATGGCCAGGTGCGCCTCGGTGACCGTATCCATGGCCGCGCTGACAATGGGGATGTTCAGGGCGATGTTGCGGCTCAAGAAGGTCCGCGTGTCCACCCGGGCCGGCAGCACCGCGCTGCGGGCCGGGACCAGAAGAACGTCGTCGAAGGTGAGGCCCTCGGGAATGCTGTTGGCGATCATGGGGAAGACTTCAATGATACGGGAGGGGCGGAGACGCCCGCAACGCCGGCGTCCCTCAGGCCACAACCCACTACCCACAACCTGATAGAATGGTCTTCACGCCCATCAGGAGCAGTCCCAACCAATGATCGCCGCTACCCAAATGCGCCCCGGAATGGTGATTAAGTTCGAGAACGAGCTGTTTTCCATCTTCAGCGTCTTCCACCGCACGCCCGGCAACCTGCGCGGCTTCGTGCAGGCCAAGATGCGCAACCTGCGCAGCGGCTCGATGATCGAGCACCGCTTCTCCTCCGAGGACCGCGTCGAGCGCGCCTCGCTCGAGCAGCACGAAATGGATTACCTCTACGACGACGGCGAATTCTACTACTTCATGAACGCCGAGACCTTCGAGCAGATGCACCTCACCACGGACCTGCTCGGCGACGCCATCCACTACCTGGTTCCCGAGCTGCGGGTGACGGTGGAATTCTACGAGGGCAAGCCGATCAGCGTGGAACTGCCGGCCACCATCGATCTGACCGTGGTGGAGACCGAACCCAGCTTGCGCGGGGCCACCGTCTCCAACGTGACCAAGCCGGCCAGGCTGGAGACCGGTCTGGTCGTCCAGGTACCGCCGTTCATCAGCCAGGGCGAGCGTATCCGCGTCAATACCGCGGAAGGAACGTATCAGGAGCGGGCCTGAGCGGCCGCCAGCGCCGCCGCCAGCGCCTCTTCCTCCTCCGGAAACACCGTTCGCAGATCCAGCAGCAGCCGGTCCCCCTCGATCCGGGCAACGATGGGCGGCTCGCTCAAACGCAATCGCCGTTCCAGGCTCATCACGTCATCGGCGCGGATGGCAATCAGCCAGGTCTTGAGCGGCTGCTCCGGCGTCGAGCCTCCCCCGACCACCGACGAGCCGGGAACCAGTTCGGCGCTCACCGCCGGTATGCGCTGAAGGAACCGCTCCGCCCGCTCGCGAATTTCATCCGCGCTCTGGCGGATCATGCGCAGCACCGGAATCTCGTCCCACGACTCCATCAGCAGAAGGCGCAGGGTCGTCTCCAGCGCCTCGCAGATGATTCTGCCGAGCCGCAGAGCGCGATACATCGGGTTGCGGCGCAGCCGCGCGACCAGCTCCGGCTCGCCGGCCAGGATGCCCGCCTGCGGCCCGCCCAGCAGCTTGTCGCCGCTGAAGGAAATCAGATTCACGCCGGCGCGGAAGCTCGCGGCCGCCAGCGGCTCATCCAACCCGAACCGGCCCAGATCGACGAGGCAGCCGCTGCCCAGATCCTCATAAACCGGGATGCCCTTCTCGCGGCCCAGCGCCGTCAGTTCCTTGAGTTCCGGCCGCGCCGTAAAGCCGTGGATGCGGAAGTTGCTCTGATGCACGCGCAGCAGCAGGCGGGTCCGCTCGGTGATGGCCGCGCGGTAGTCGTCGATCCGGGTGCGATTGGTGGTGCCGACTTCCCTGAGCACCGCCCCGGAGTGGGCCATCACCTCGGGGATGCGGAAACTCTCCCCGATCTCGATCAGCTCGCCGCGGGAGACGATCACCTCGCCGCCGGCCGCCAGCTCGTGGAGCGCCAGGTAGACGGCGGCCGCGTTGTTGTTCACCGCGATCCCTGGCCGGCCGAGCACGCGCTCGAGCAAGCCGGCAATGTGGATGTCGCGCTGGCCGCGCCGGCCCGCGGCCAGATCGTATTCCAGGTTCGAGTAGCCGGCGATCGGAGTGAAGGCCGCCAGCGGCGCGCGGCCCAGGTTGGTATGCAGCACCACCCCGGTGGCGTTGATCACCCGCCGCAGGGAGGGCCGGGCGAGCTCCGCCAGCGCGCGCTCCACCTCGGCTTCCACCGCCAGCCCCGGCGGCTCGCGGCCGGAGCGGATCTCGCTCCGCCGCCGTTCCAGCACCCGCCGCACCTCGGCCACCACCACCGGCCGCGGGAACGCGCCGACCAGGTGCGACAGGCGCGAGACCACCTCCTCGACCGAGGGCAGGCTGCGAAACTGCTCGCCGGCGTTCACTTCACCATCGGGAACAACTGGCGGAGACCGGCTTCGTCGGGCCGCCGCCCGTACTCGCAGAGCTCGAACGCCTCGGCGTGCTGGATCTCCTTGGCCCTGGCCGCGCCGTACCACTTCACCAGCGCCGCCCGCACCGCCGGAGTCAAGCGCCCGCCGCCGCGGGTGCTGCCCAGCCACTTGCGCCGCTCGGCCGGGTCCTTGGGCACCCTGTCCAGCGCGCCCGCCACCCACGGCAGCCACTCGTACATTTGAGAGGTGTGCGCATCCAGGGCGTCCACCTTCTTCTCAATGACGTCGCCGATATCGACGGCGATGTCGGGCTGGAACGGCGCCGGCTTCTGGAAGCCGTCCTGGAAATACATGAACACCGGGTTCTTCCTCAGCGGCGGCGTGTCCGGACAGATGTTGGGCACCACCACCATGTAGGCGGCGTCCTGAATCAGTACGCCGGTGTAGCGGTGATCGGGATGGTAGTCGTTGGGCCGCGGCGCCAGCACCAGGTCGGCGTTCCACTGCCGGATCCGCCGGATGATCTCCTCGCGGACTTTCAAGGTGGGCAGCAGCTCGCCGTCGTGGTTGTCCAGCACCTCGTACTCGGCGATGCCGAACCGCTTACCGGCTTCGATCGCCTCGGCGCGCCGCCGCCTGGCCAGCGCGCCCCCGCCCTCGCTCTGGTGGCCCGCGTCGCCGTTGGTTACCGAGACGAACTTGACGGCGTGGCCCATGGCCGCCCACTTGGCCCCGGCGCCGCCGGCGCGGATGTCGCAATCGTCCGGGTGCGCGCCGAAGGCGATCACCCGGATCTTTTCCTGGGCGCACATAACCGCGACGCCCGCAATCAGCAATACGGCAAGTCTTCTCATGGCTTCACACTCCAATGTCGTCTTTCCAGGTAGCTTCTTTGCCCGTGTAGAGCGCGGTGCGCCCGAGGATCGCAATCAGCGTGCTCAGCGCCGAGCGCTCGGCCACGTTCTCCAGATCGCCGCTCGCGATGCGGCCCAGGAACTGCTCGATTCCGTCGTAGGTGATGTCCCGCTTGGATTCGATCGTCTCCACGTCTTTCGGGCCGCGCGTGTGCACCATGCGCTGGCGCGAGGTGGCGATCACGCCCGTCCGCCCGGTGAACTCCTCGCCGACCCGGCCGAAGCCCGGCGGGCTGATCTGGTTGGCCTCGAAGTTGACGTGGATGCCGTTGGGAAACTCGAACGAGAGGGTCAGGTGATCGAGGATCTCCATCGTCGTCCGCACCTTGGTGCCGGCGTAGCCGACGGCGCGCAGCGGCAGCCCGCCCAGAAACCAGTGCAGCACGTCGAAGTTGTGGCAGTCCTGCTCGACGATGAAGTCGCCCGAGTAGTCCTTGAAACAGAACCAGTTTCGCAGCTTCTCGATCTTGGGGTCCGGATAGGGAATGCGCTTGAACGGATCGCCGCCGATCCAGAAGGCGCGGGCGTTGGCCAGCTCGCCGATCTGGCCCTCCTGGATGCGCTTGTAGCCTTCCAGGTAGACCGGGCCATAGCGCTGCTGGAACCCGACCGAGACGCACTTCTTCGGATCGGCCTTGCGCCCGGCGGCGATCACGCGCTTGGCGCCTTCCACATCGACGCCCATCGGTTTCTCGCAATAGACGTGCTTGCGCGCCTCCACCGCCGCTTCGAGATGCTCCGGGTGCAGGAACGGCGGCGTGGCGATGATCACCGCGTCCACGTCGGAAGCCAGCAGCTTCTGGTAGTCCTTGTAGACGGCCGGCTTCTCGAGTTTCAGCTTCTGGGCGGCCATCTCGATGCGGTCGTCGAAGGGATCGCACAGCGCGGTGACGCGGGCCCGCGGGTCGGCGTGCACGATCATCGCGTCATAGGTCCCGCGATTCCCCGAACCGATGAGCCCGACCGAAATCCGGGAGCTGGCCTGGGAGCCGCGCACGGCTTCCGGCCGCACAATCGTAAACGCGCCC
>JBBTDS010000409.1:0-1450 GCA_038060875.1 Acidobacteriota bacterium
GACCAGGAAGTGCTCGTCGGGACGCTGGCGAGCCTGCCGCGCCTCGTCGAGGAGCACGGCCTGAAGCCGCCGGCGACGATCATCGTTGGTGAGGTGGTCACGCTGCGCGAAAAGCTGAGCTGGTTCGAGCGCTTGCCGCTGTTCGGCAAGCGGATCGTGGTGACCCGCGCCCGCGGCCAGGGCTCGGTGATGTCGGAGAAGCTGCGCGGGCTGGGCGCGTCGGTGATCGAGTTCCCCACTATCGAGGTGCGGCCCGCCGAAGACTACCGCCCGCTCGACCATGCGATCGAGCATCTGGGATGGTACGACTGGCTGATCTTCACCAGCGCCAACGGCGTGCGCTTCTTCCTGGAGCGGCTGGATGCATCGCGCGCCGACCTGCGCTTGCTGCGGGCCCGTATCTGCGCCATCGGGCCGGCTACCCGCCGGGCCCTCGAGGTGCTGCACCTCAAGGTGGACCTGATGCCCGAGGAGTACAGGGCCGAGAGCCTGGTCCAGGCGTTTGCGGCCCACGACCTGGTGGGCAAGCGCATCCTGCTGCCGCGCGCGGCGGTGGCGCGCGACCTGGTCCCTGCCGAACTCATGCGCCGCGGAGCGCACGTGGACGTGGTCGAGGCCTACCGCACCGTGATCCCCGATGACGCCGCTGAGCGCGCCCGCACGGTCTTCGCCGCCGAACGCAAGCCCGACTGGATCACGTTCACCAGCTCCTCCACGGTGAAGAACTTCGTGCGGGCGGCCGGCGTCGAAGTCCTGCGGGGCGTCCGCGTCGCCTCGATCGGCCCGGTGACCACGGCTACTGCCCGCGGCCACGGCCTCGAAATCGCCGCCGAAGCGGCAACCTACACCATCGACGGGCTGGTGGAAGCGATCCTCGGGCAAGCGTGATTTCCACAGGATAACCATCTGACTCCATAGCCGGATAGTCGCCGTGGCTTTGTTTCGCATTTTTCCTTTTTCATCGCCTGTCCAGGGGTGGCGTGTATGCCAGCCGGTCATTCCCATGGTAGCGGCGGGGGACCGGGTTGGCGAGCTGGGGGCGGGGGTGGGCGGCTGGAAAGAAAGGAGATACAAATCCAGTGCCGGCGTCATTCGTCAGGAAACGTCATGACCGTTTGCGGTGCCCGGCGCCGCGCCCCGTTTGCGTGCGCAGCGCCCAGCCGCGGGGGCCAGCCACTCAGGACCTCAGCCGGCCCAGCACCGGGATGAACCGGTTGCGCGTGTTGGTCTGCGAGGTCACCCGGCCGAAATCGGTGGAGCTCGGATTGGCGTTCGGGGCTGGAACTGCGAGCGGTTCTGGAGGTTCAGGGCGTCCACGCGGAGCTGAAGCACCAGGCGCTCCCGGATGCGGAAATCGCGCTCGAGGTTGGTGTTCCACTGGTTCAGAAAGTCCGCCCTTAGCGGCTGCCCAATAATAAGATCGCAGTGTGAAGCGTAGATCTTTCAATTT
>JBBTDS010000410.1:0-15220 GCA_038060875.1 Acidobacteriota bacterium
GCGGCGAGGGGCCATCTCGGTGAGGTCGTCGAGGATGCGCGCGTCGGGGTCGAGCTCCTTGTATTGGTCCTGGGCGAAGTAGTCCGGCTGGACGTTGTGGCCGAGCCGGAATTCGCCGTCAGTCAGCGGCTCGGCGCCGGCCAGCATCCGGATGAGCGTCGATTTGCCGGCGCCGTTGACGCCCACCAGCGCGATGCGGGCGCCGCGCTCGATGGTGAAGCTCACGCCCGAAAACACCAGCCGCTCGCCGTAGCGCTTCTCCACTTCACTGAACTCGGCCACCACGCGCCCGCTCGGCTTGGGCTGCGGGAACGAGAAGTGAACCGTCTTTTCCTCCGGCGGCAGCTCGATCCGCTCCATGCGCTCCAGTTCCTTGATGCGGCTCTGGACCTGCCGCGCCTTGGTGGCCTGGTAGCGGAAGCGGTTGATGAACGCCTCCAGTTGGCGGATGCGGTCCTGCTGGTTCCTGGCGGCCGCTTCGAGCTGGCCGCGGCGCTGATCGCGCAATTCCACGTACCGTGTGTAGTCGCCGGCGTAGAAGTGGAGGCGCTGGTTCCAGATCTCGACCACCTTGCGCACCGTCACATCGAGGAAGTAGCGGTCGTGCGAGACGAGGATGAAGGCGTAAGGATAGGAACCGAGGTAGCCCTCCAGCCAGTTGCGCGCTTCCAGGTCCAGGTGGTTGGTGGGCTCGTCCAGCAGCAGCACGTTGGGCCTGGCCAGCAGCAGACGGGCCAGCGCGATGCGCATCTGCCAGCCGCCGGAGAACTCCTCGGTGCGCCGTGTCCAGTCCTCGGTGGGGAAACCCAGGCCGGCCAGCACGGCGCCCACCTGGGCCTCGATGGCGTAGCCGTCGCGGGCGCGCAGCTCACCCTCCAGCCGCTGGAAGCGCTCGGCCACCAGGCGGTAGCCGGCGCTCTCCGGATCCAGTTCGGCCATGCTGTGCGTAAGCGCCTCCAGCTCTTCCTCCATCGCGCGCACCTCGGCGAAGACGGAGAGGCACTCGGCGAACACGGTGCGGCCCGAGAGCGAAAGGCCGTCCTGCGGCAGGTAGCCGGCGCTGATGCCCTTGGCGGTCATGATGCCGCCGCCGTCGAGCGACTCCAGCCCGGCGACGATCTTCAGCAGCGTGGTTTTCCCGGTGCCATTGGCGCCGACCAGCCCGACGCGGTCGTTCGGGGTGATGAGCCAGTCCGCCCCTTCGAACAGGGCCTTGGGGCCGTAACGCTTGGCGGCGCCGGAGAGCTGGATCATTGCCGGCGCAGGATGCGTCCCGGCCGCGCCCCGGTGAGCTTGCCGTTCTCCACCACCGCCTGGCCGTTGACCAGCACCAGGTCAAAGCCCTCGGAGAACTGGTGCGGCTGCTGGTAGGTGGCCTTGTCCTGGACGCGGGCCGGGTCGAACAGCACCAGATCGGCGGCGTAGCCCTCGCGCACCTGGCCGCGGTCGCGGAAGCTAAAGGTGCGCGCCGGGAGCGAAGTCATCTTGCGGACGGCGTCCTCCAGCGAGATGAGGTTCCGCCCGCGCACGTACTCGGCCAGCACGCGCGCGTTGGTGCCGTAAGATCGCGGGTGCGGCATGCCGGCGCCGAACTCGCGCACGCCGCCGTCGCTGGCCACGGCCGTGAAGGGATGGGCCATGATGCGCTCGACGTCCTTGGCGCCCATCGAGTGGTAGACCATCGAGGGCGCGCCCTTTTCCATCAGCTCCAGGATCATCTGGATCTCGTGCTTGCGGCCCTTTTTGCCGCGCTTCATCCGGGTGATCTCGCTGATGTTCTTGCCCTCGATCGACCGGTCATACTCGCAGCCGGCCACGATCGCGTAGGAGTAGTCCTTGTGGCCGAGGCTCTTCAGGCGCTGCTCCATTTCGCGGGCGATCCGCGCGCGGGTCTTCGGATCGGCCAGCCGCTCCTTGATCTTGGCCTCGCCGTCGGCCAGCGCCCAGCTTGGCAGCGTGATGCCGAGCCCGGTGCTGGAGTGGTCATAAGGATACTGATCCACCAGCACATCGACGCCGTCGCGGCGCGACTTCTCGATCAGCGCCAGCGATTTGGCGCTCGCGCCCCACAGCTTCCGGTTGTCGATCTTGAAGTGAGCGAGCTCGACCGGCATGCCGGCCTCGCGGCCTACGCGCACGGCCTCTTCGATCGCCTGGAGGACGCGCTCGCCCTCATCGCGCATGTGGCTGGCGTAAACGCCGCCGTGCCTGGCCGCCGCCCTGGCCACGGCCACGACCTCTTCGGTGTTGGCGTAAGTGCCGGGGATGTAGATCAGCCCGGTCGAGAAACCCACCGCTCCCTCGCCCATGGCCTGCTCGACCAGCTCCTGCATCCTGGCGATCTCCTCCGGGGTGGCCTGCCGGTTGGCCGTGCCCATCGCCTGGCGGCGAACCGTGTTGTGCCCGACCAGCGAAGCGACGTTGAGGCCGATGCCCGTCTTCTCCAGGCGGGCGAAGGCCTCGGCCAGGTTCGACCAGGAGCCGCCGCAGTTGCCGGTGACCACGGTGGTGACGCCATCCATGATGTAGTTGTCGCCGCCGGGCGCCTTCTCGATGCCGCCCTCGACGTGGGTGTGCACGTCGATGAAGCCGGGGGCGACCACGCGCCCGGCGGCGTCGATGACGCGCGGGGCGGTCGCCTGCTGTAACCGGCCCACCGCGGCGATGCGGCCGTCCTTGACGGCCACGTCGGCGCGGAACCACGGGTTGCCGGCGCCATCGACGACGCGGGCGTTGCGGATGAGCAGGTCGAAATCAGCGGCGTACAAAGCGACCGCACAACAGAAGGTCAGCAGTAGGCGCATGAGGTACACTCCAATCGGGCGGGGCTCACGGTCCGCAGAAAAAGTCCAGCGCCCTGGCGATGAACTTCTTGAGCTCGGGCCGCGGCACCACCCCATCGACCATTCCATTCTTCAACAGGAACTCGGCGCGCTGGAAGCCGTCGGGCAATTTCTGGCGGATGGTCTGCTCGATGACGCGCGGCCCGGCGAAGCCGATCAGCGCGCCCGGTTCGGCGATGTTCAGGTCGCCCAGCATGGCGAAGCTGGCGGTGACGCCGCCGGTGGTGGGATCGGTCAGCACGCTCAGGAAGGGCACGCGCGCTTCGTCCAGCCGCATCAGGGCGGCCGAGATCTTGGCCATCTGCACCAGGCTCACGGCGCCTTCCTGCATGCGGGCGCCGCCGGAGGCGGAGACAATGACCAGCGGCATGCGGTGGGCGAGCGAGCGTTCAATGGCGCGGGTGATCTTCTCGCCCACTGCCGCGCCCATGCTGCCGCCGATGAACTTCAGCTCGAGCGCGCAGATGTAGACGGGGCGGCCCGCCAGCGTCCCGCCGCCCGAGATGGCCGCATCGGCCAGGTTGGTGGCCTGGCGCATCGAGGACAGCCGCTCGCGGTAGGGCTTCGCGTCCACGAATTCGAGCGGGTCGGCCGAGGTGAGGCCGGCGTCGAAGGTCTCCCACTCGCGGTCGAAAAGCTGCCGCAGCCGGGTGGCGGCATCGACGCGGAAGTGATGGGCGCACTTGGGGCAGACGTGCAGGTTGTCCTCCAGCGCCTTCCGCCAGATGATCTGGCGGCAGCCGTCGCACTTCAGCCAGAGGCCCTCGGTGCGGACGCGCCGCGCGCCCTCCTCGGGGGTGGCTTCGGGTTTGGCTTTCTGTCTGGCGAACCAGGGCATGAGCTAAAACTCGATCCCGCGCCGGGCCAGGATGCCCTGCTGAAACGGGTGCTTGATCTCCTTGATCTCGCTGACCAGGTCGGCCGCCTCGATCAGTCTGGGGTGCGCGTTGCGGCCGGTGCAGATGACGTGCAGCTTTTCCGGACGCGAAGCCAGGCCCTCCAGCACGCGGTTGATGGGGAGCATCCCGTAGTCGACCGCACAGTTAATCTCGTCCAGAATGAGCATGTCGTACTTCTGGGAAGCCATCTCCGCCAGGGCGGTCTGCCACGCTCGTTCGGCCATCCGGATGTCCTCCGCGTCCACGCTGCCGGCCTTGACGAAGCCCCGGCCCATGGGCCGGATCTCGAAGGCCCCGCCCAGCATCCGCGCCGCGTCCAACTCTCCATAGTGCCACGATCCCTTGATGAACTGGATCATAAGCGCCTTGAAGCCGTGGCCGACAGCGCGCAACGCCGTACCCATGGCCGCCGTGGTCTTCCCCTTGCCGTTGCCGGTGAAGACCAGCAGCAGCCCGCGCTGCGACTCACCCATCGTCTTACGGTAGCGCGCCGGCGCGGCGGGGTGCAAATGGTGCGGTGTGATGACTGCGGGGCATCGACTACAGCGGGGCATCGAACCCGCTTGAGGATGTCCGCAAGATCCGGAGGCTCTCGACAGCTACAAAATCACCTGAAGTGGGCCGGAGGCCGCAAAGAGGGATCTGGTGCGATTTGGCGATGTACTGCAAGGATGAGATTCCGTGTGGTCTTGGAGATCGAGGAAGCAATTCACCTCTACCTCTCGCCGGTCTCGCTGAGGCCGGACAAGCTACGGCGGATGCTTCCGTCACGCGGGGAAATCTCTGCCCGCTACTGACTGAAACCATTGGTCGGGGCGGGCGGATCTTATCGAAGCTGCGCACCAGAGTGTCTTCGCTTTCTGACCGAGCACGATACGAGGCCAAGAGTCCAATCGCGAAGTTGAGGGCCACAAAAGCGGAACAGTAGACAACCGTCGCCAAGATACCAGCCAGCATAGCCGAAAAAGTTGTCCAGAGCTTTTCCGGGCCGCCATCTAGAGTCTGTCCCATTTCCCCCTTTTTTGACAAGAGCGAGGTGCAGATGTCGTCTCGGAGGACGGTGTCGAACACAAATTGTCCCCAGTGCGTTGATTTTCCTGAGTGCGGGATTTTGTTCGCCAGCGCGGATGGCCCAGCACCAACTCCCTATCCACAATCAACCCCGCCTGGTTCTCCCCCAGAAGCAACTGGCTGCCGGACCCCTCCGCCCCGCCCCTCGGAGCACCATGCGAAAATTGGGACAGACTCTAGCTACTCTCACTTCTGCTATCCTGCGCCCATGAGGGCGCTGGTCAAAGCCAAGCCGGAGCCCGGCCTGTGGCTGGAGGAGGTTCCCCGGCCCGAGGTCGGCATCAACGACGTTCTGATCAAAGTCGATCGCTCCGCCATCTGCGGGACCGACCTGCACATCTGGAACTGGGACGACTGGGCGCGCAAGACCATTCCGGTGCCCATGGTCGTAGGCCACGAGTTCGTGGGGACGGTCATGGAGGTCGGCGCGAACGTCTCGGATTTCTTCCCTGGTGAAGTGGTCGGCGGCGAGGGTCACCTCGTCTGCGGGCGCTGCCGCAACTGCCTGGCCGGCCGCCGCCACCTCTGCGCCCGGACGATGGGCATCGGCGTCAACTCCCCCGGGGCGTACGCCGAGTACATCGCGCTGCCTATGACCAACGTCTGGCACCACCGGCCCTCGGTGCCGCGGGAGGTCGCCTGCATCTTCGACCCCTTCGGCAACGCCGTCCATGCGGCGCTCTCGTTCCCGGTCCTCGGCGAGGACGTGCTCATCACCGGCGCCGGGCCCATCGGCATCATGGCCGCGGCGGTAGTGCGCCACGCCAGCGCCCGGCACGTGGTGATCACCGACGTCAATCCCTACCGCCTGGAGCTGGCCCGCAAGATGGGCGTCACCCGGGCGGTGGACGTCCGCCAGCGCACGCTGGCCGACGTACAAAAGGAGCTGGACATGAAAGAGGGCTTCGACGTCGGGCTGGAGATGTCCGGCAATCCCTCGGCCTTCCGCGACATGCTCGACAACATGTGCCACGGCAGCCGGATCGCCATGCTCGGCATCCCGCCCGGGGAGATGGCGATCGACTGGAACAAGGTCATCTTCAACATGCTCACCATCAAGGGAATCTACGGCCGGGAGATGTACGAGACCTGGTACAAGATGACCGTCATGATCGAATCCGGCCTCGACATCAGCCCGGTCATTACCCATCGCTTCCACTTCACCGAGTTCGAGAAGGCCTTCCAGGTGATGCTTTCGGGCCAATCGGGCAAAGTGATCCTCGAATGGGATAGCCGCGGCTAACCGATCGGATAGTCGTTCGGGGCTCACTCGCCCGTAATTCACTGATTTCCCATGGCTGCGCCCCCGGCCCCCCGCGTGCACTCCGTATGGGCCGGAGGCAGGCCATCATGACCGAGCGGCTCATCGCTAACCCGGGTGAACGGCGCGAGGCGGTTCTCCAGTTGATCCGCTCCGCGCGGCGCCGGCTGGCTCTCTCGGTGTTCCGCTGCACCGATTTCAAGATCCTGGACGAGCTGGCGGCCGCGCTCGAACGCGGCGTCGAGGTCCGGCTGCTATTCACGCGGCGAGCCAAGGGCTGGAGCAAGCGGCTTGACCTCATCAGGTCCTACACGGAAAGCATGGGCGTCGGAGTGCGCCAGTACGCCGGGCCGGAGTCCAAGTACCACGCCAAGTACGGCGTGGCCGATGACGGGCCGGGGTTCGTAGCCTCCCTCAACTTTACCCACAAGTGCCTGGATACGACCTGCGATTTTCTCCTGCTGACGCGGGATCCCGAGGTCGTCTCCGGCCTCTGGAAGCTGTTTGAAGCGGATTGGGGTGAGCCGGGCGCCGCATTGCCGGACGACATCGGCCAGCGGCTGATCGTCGGGCCGGAGAACGCGCGCGCCCGGCTTAGGGCTTTGTTCGAGCAGGCCCGGCGCAGCATCCACATCGTCGATCACAAGGTCGACGACGAGGAGTTCGCGGACTTGCTGGAGCGCAAGCGGCGCCAGGGGGTCGCCATAGACGTGGTGACTTCCGTGCCGGCCAACCTGCTGCCGCACGGCAAGATGTTCCTCATCGATGGAGAGACGCTGGTAGTAGGCAGCGCTTCGCTCTCGCGCGCCAGCCTCGATGCCCGGCGCGAGCTGGCCCTGGTAGTGCGGGACCAGGGCTGCGTGGCCGAGGCTGGCGCGCTTTTCCAAAAGGGGATATTCCAATGAACCGGCGAGCCATTCTGTTGTTAATTGCAGCGGCCGTCGCGGGGCCGGTCTCTGGCCAGCGCCAGGCCGATCTGTTCGACGGCAAGGTCCTTCACGAGGTCCGCCTGGCAATCCATCCGGCCGACTGGCGCCGGCTCCAGGAACACTACCTCGACAACACCTACTATCCCTGCGACTTCGAGTGGCGCGGCCGCATCGTCGCCAACTCCGGCGTCCGCTCGCGCGGCCGCGGCAGCCGCAGCGCCGACAAGCCCAACCTGCGCCTGGACTTCAACTACTTCGAGGCCAAGCAGGAGTTTCTCGGCCTCAAGGCGATCAACCTCAAGGCCAACAACCAGGACGCGTCGCTTCTGAGGGAGCGGCTCGCCATGGCGTTTTTCCAGCGCGTGGGACTGCCGGCGCCCCGTGTGGCGCACGCCCGCCTTTACGTCAACGACGAATACGCCGGACTCTACCTCATCATGGAAGAGGTGGATAAGCGCTTCCTGAAGAGGACCCTCGACCAGGACGATGGCTATCTCTACAAGCTCGAACCGCCGGGCAAGCCCTATCACTTCGAGTACTTCGGCCCTGACCCCGCTTTGTACTCACCCTCGCCCTTCGAGCCAAAGACGCATGAGAAGGACCCGGACCCGGCGCCGCTGGAAGCGATGCTGCGGCTCATCAACACCTCATCCGATGCCGACTTCGAGCGGGTAGTGGGCGAGTATCTTGATCTCAGACTGTTCTTGACGTATGTCGCGGTCGAGAGCGTGCTGGCCGACTACGATGGCGTCCTCGGGACGGCCATAGGAACCAACAACTTCTACCTCTACCGCTTCGAGCGCAGCACCCTGTTCCAGTTCATTCCGTGGGATAAGGACGGCGCCTTCAACTGGGAGAAGCGATCGGTCTGGGATGGCGCTGACCTCAACGTCCTGATGCGCCGGGCCACGGCGCTGCCCGAACTCCGGCGGGTGTACCTTGATGCACTCCTCAGCGCCGCCGCCGCCCTCGACGGCTGGCTCGAGCAAGAGATCCTCAGGCAATATGAGCAAATCCGCACCGCCGCCTACGAGGATTCCCACAAGCTGCTCATGGAGGCGGGCGTGCTGAAACCCTCCTCGAACGCCGAGTTTGAGGCCTCGGTACTCCGCCTGCTCGACTTCGCCCGCCTGCGCGCCGACTTCGTCCGCCGCGAGGTCAGCCAGGACTGGGCGATGGCGCCTGCCGAGCCGTAATTCGGTGACAGGCTACGCTTTCACCAATTTAATGTCCACCGGCGGAAGACTGAATTAGTGTCCCCATCGGGGATGGTGGAAACCCCTCGCCTTCAGGCGAAGCAAGATTGGCGATATGGTCGCCTCGGCGACCATGAGCCCATCCGCAGGGGCGAAAGGAGTTTCAGCCGACTTCAAGTCGGCAACGACGCCGGTAACAGATGAGGAGGCCAGGAAAACGCGACTGCTCGTCCCTTGGCGGAACCTCCCGGCTTACAGCCGGGAGAGGATTCAGTGAAAGCGTAGCCTGTCACCGAATCAGGCGGCGACGGGGATGGCTTCGGGCAGGGACTGGAGGTTCGGCAGCCTCTCCAGGAAGAGCCTTCGGATCAAGCGGTGCTGCTGGTAGAGGGACTGTTCGGCGTCCACGGTAACGAATCCGAAGATTTCGGCCATGGCCTTGTACTCTCCGATGACGCGGGTCATGAACTGCCGGTAGCTCTCGTAGGGGTCGGCGATCCCGGTTACGTCCTGCCCTGCTTCGTAGTACTTCGGCGCCCGCGTGGCGGCGATGCGCTGTAAGGAGACCTCCGGTGAAACCGAGAAGTAGAAGACCAGGTCAGGCCAGATGACCGGCTCATAGGCGCGGAGCACGCGTTGGGGATCAAGCCCGCGGGAGGTGTCCCGTGCCAGCGCGGTGAAAACGTGCCGGTCGGCGATGACCAGGGCCCCGCGTTCTAGGGCCGGCAGCACCTCGTAGGTCATGCGCCAGCGGTAGTCGGCGGCGTGGAGCAGGCAGAAGTCCACCGGATCCAGCGACCGCTCCTCCTTCCGCATCTTGATGATGGGTTTGACGGTGGGCGAGGAGTTCCACTTGGTGGAAGCCACGTAGTGACCCTCGCTCTTCAGCCACATCTTGAAGAGCTTGCGTTGGGTGCTCTTGCCGGAGCCGTCCGGCCCTTCGAATGCTATCAGCAAGCCGCGCTGTTTCTGGTGGCCTCGCATGGCGCCCGTCCTCCTCTCCCCTACGTGAGCAATTTGGCTGCCATTCGGTAGATCTCGCCCGTCTCTGCCACCGAGAACCAGATTTCCCTCCGCCAGATCGTCATCCCATGCGGCGCCAACACCACGCCCTCCGCCTGCGGCTCGGTGAACGGCAGCATGAGTTGCCGGAGGATCTTGCCGGTCTTCGGCGACATCTTGAAGAAGGACCGCAGGTTGGTCTCGGCGCACCAGAGCGAGCCGTCGGGGTCCCAGCCCAGCCCGTGCGGCCGGATCCCGGGGGCGGGGAAGGATCGGAGAACGGCGCCGCCGTCGGGGTTCACTGCGTAGATGGTCGCCGAAGGCGGCACCGAGACCCAGAGTTCACCGTTGCGGTATTCCAGACCGTGGGCGCCGGTGGGCGTGGCTTTCGGGCCTGGACGCGACCATTTCACGAATCCCGAGCCGGGACTGGGCAACTCCTTCAGCGTCTTGCCGGTGCGCGCATCCACCTTGACCAGAAGCCGGTTGTAGGTGGAGGCGATCCAGAGCGCCGCGCCCTCCACCGTGATGCCGCTGCCGCGATCGGTCTCGGTAGCGAATTCGCGAATTACCGAGCCGTCTTCGAACCGCACCAGCGAGGCCCGGTTGGTCTGCTGGTCGAGCACCCAGAGGCCCTCCGGGCTAGCCTGGAGGCCGTTGGGATGCGGACCGGGCGTGCGAAACGCCCGCTTCGGTGTTGCCGAGATGCTTGTGGGGAAGCTGCTTCCAGCGGCGGAAGCCGTCGCGGGAACCCAGGCCAGCCCCAAGCCGGCCGATTGTATCCAGCGCCTGCGGGTCATCATAAATCCAGCTACCATAGTCTACTTTGCGAGGAGGTGTCAATGCTGCGTTACGTGGCTGCGATTCTGGCTGGGTTGGTGCTGGCGGGTGCGCAAACCGAGCGGGAGTGGGAAGCCCGGTTCCGCGCCATCCCCGAGCCGGAGAATATGCGGGCCTACGTGAAGCGCCTGTCGGCGCGACCGCATCACCTCGGCTCGCCTTACGACCGCGAGAATGCCGGGTGGATTCTCTCCCAGTTCAAGTCGTGGGGGTGGGACGCGCGGATCGAGAGCTTCGAGGTGTTGTTCCCAACGCCCGCCGAGCGCGTGGTCGAGCTGGTCGAGCCGGTGAAGTATCTTGCGAAGCTCCAGGAGCCGGTGGTGCCCGAAGACCCGACCTCCGGGCAGCGGGACGAGCAGCTCCCCACCTATAACGCGTACTCCGCCGATGGCGACGTCACCGCCCCGCTGGTGTACGTCAACTACGGGGTCCCGGAGGACTACGAGCAGCTCCAGCGGCTGGGCATCTCGGTGAAGGGCGCCATCGTGATCGCGCGCTATGGCGTCTCCTGGCGCGGCATCAAGCCCAAGGTCGCCGCCGAGCACGGCGCGCTCGGCTGCCTCATTTACTCCGACCCGCACGAGGACGGCTACTACCACGGCGACGTCTTTCCCGAAGGTCCCTACCGCCCCAAGGACGGCGTGCAGCGCGGCAGCGTGGTGGATATGCCGCTCTATCCGGGCGACCCGCTCACGCCGGGCGCCGGCGCAACCAAAGAGGCAAAGCGCCTGGAGCTCAAGAACGCGCGCACGCTGGCCAGCATCCCGGTGCTGCCCATCTCCTACGCCGACGCACAGCCGCTGCTGGCGGCGCTCAAAGGACCGGTCGCGCCGGTTGCTTGGCGCGGTGCGCTGCCGATCACCTACCGCATCGGCCCCGGCCCGGCCAAAGTGCGCCTGCGGGTGAAGTGCAACTGGGAACTCAAAACCGCTTATGACGTCATCGCCCGCATGCCGGGCGCGATCCACCCCGACGAATGGATCATCCGCGGCAACCACCACGACGCCTGGGTCAACGGGGCGCAGGACCCGCTCACCGGCCTGGCCGCCCTGATGGAGGAGGCCCGCGCGCTGGGCCTGCTGGCCAAGCAGGGATGGAAGCCCAAGCGCACGCTTATCTACTGCGCCTGGGGCGCCGAGGAGCAGGGACTGCTCGGCTCTACCGAATGGGTCGAGGCGCACGCCGAAGAACTGCGGCGCCACGCCGTCGCTTACATCAACACAGACAGCAACAGCCGTGGCTACCTGCGCATCGAGGGATCTCACACGCTGGAGAAGTTCATCAACGGCGTCGCCCGCGACATCGAAGACCCCGAGAAGAAGATCAGCGTGTGGAAGCGCAGCCAGCTTGCGCGCATTGCCGGCTCCCCGGAGGCGCGGCAGGAAGCGCGGCAGCGGGCCGACCTGCGCATCGGCGCACCCGGCTCCGGCTCCGATTACACCGCGTTCGTCCACCACCTCGGCGTGGCCTCGCTGAATCTCGGCTACAGCGGTCTGGATGGCAGCGGGATCTACCATTCCATCTACGATGATTTCTACTGGCTTTCCCGCTTCTCGGATACCGATTACGCCTACGGGCGCGCGCTGGCTCAGACGGCGGGAACCGCGGCCATGCGCTTGGCCGGCGCCGATCTGCTCCCGTTCGACTTCACCAATTTGGCCGACACGGTTCGCCGCTACCTCGGCGAGCTCCAGCAGTTGCTAAAGAGCAAGCAGGAGGAGATCCGCGAGCGCAACCGCCAGATCGAGGAGGGTGTCTTCAGCGCCATCATGGACCCGAAACTACCGGCGCCGCTGCCCGCCATCGAGCCGGCGCCGCCGCACTTGAATTTTGCCCCGTTGGAGAACGCCGTCGAGACACTCACCCGCAGCGCCGCGCGCTACCAGACGGCGGCGGCGAACGGGGCGCCGGCGGCACCGCGCAGCGTCAACAAGCTGCTGATCGAGAGCGAACGCCGCCTCACCAGCACCGAGGGGTTGCGCGGGCGGCCGTGGTTCAAGCACCTCATCTACGCGCCGGGCTGGTACACCGGCTACAGCGCCAAGACGATCCCCGAGGTGCGCGAGGCCATCGAGCAGAAGCGCTGGAGGGACGCCGAGGCCGGCGTGGTCCGCGTTGCCGCTATCCTGGAGCAAGAGGCCGCCCTGATCGATTCGGCGGCGGCGGAACTGAAGTAACTGGGGACAGCCTGCATGTTTCCGGGATAAGAATCGCGCACACCGGGAAACATGCAGGCTGTCCCCGGTATAGTGAGGAAATGGGCCGCCTTGTGTTTGCCTGCCTTCTACTGTCGTTTGGCGCGTCCTGCTCGCCGCCCGCGCCGAAGATCGCCAGCGGCTTCTTCACCACCAGCGACGGGGTGAAGCTGCACTACCTGGAAGCGGGCCGCGGACCGGCCGTCGTCTTCCAGCCCGGCTGGACGATGCCCGCCGAAATCTGGGAGCCGCAGATCCGCCACTTCGCCCAGCGCTATCGCGTGGTCGCGTTGGATCCCCGCTCCCAGGGCGAATCGGAAAAGCCGGCCGAAGGGCACTACCCCGAGCGGCGCGCGCAGGACATCAAGGAACTGGTGGAGCAGTTGAAACTCGCGCCGGCCGTGCTGGTGGGCTGGTCGATGGGAGTGCCGGAACTGCTCGCATACGTCGGCCGGTTCGGGACTTCCACCATCCGCGCGCTGGTGCTGGTGGACGGCTTCATCGGCGACGAGCCGAATCCCAAAATGTCGGCCCAGATCTGGGGCTTCGTCAGGTCGATGCAGGAGGACCGCAGGAAGTTCGCCGGCGAGTTCGTGCGCAGCATGTACAAGAAGCCGCAGCCGGAAGAGTACTACCGGAAGATCATCGCTGCGTCGCTGAAGACTCCTACCAACACTGCGGTGGCGTTGTTCGCCAACGTGTTCGCCACCGGCGACTGGCGGCCGGTGCTCGCCAAGCTGGACCGGCCCGTGCTCTATGTGGCCACGCCGCAGTTGCGCAGCCAGGCGGCGATGGTGAAGCAGCGGCTGCCCTCCGCCCGCGTTGAGATCTTCGAGGACTCCGGCCACGCCTTGTTCGTGGACGAGCCCGAGCGCTTCAGCCGGCTGGTGGAGGAGTTCCTCGGCTCCATCAGATGAACCCAGCCCACCGCCATGAACCGGACAGAACCTCACATCCTCGTGACCTTCGGCGCCACTGGGGACTTGATGCAGCGAAAGCTCCTGCCGGCTCTCTGGAATCTGGCAGCCAAGGGTTGGCCCGACAGGAAGTGCCTTATTCTGGGCACTGGCCGGTCATCTTTGGGCGATGCAGGCTTTCGTCGCATGGCGCGCGATTGGCTCGCGCTCGCCGGACTGCCGGGCGCCGGTTCCGGGGATTCGGCAGGCTGGCGCGAGGCTTGCCTGTTCTATCAGCCCGTAGGCGCCGGAACGCCCGACGACTATCGCGCCATGGCCGGACGTATCGCTGACCTCGAACGAACCCACGACTTTCCGGGCAACCGCATTCTCTACCTGGCGCTGCCGCCCAGCGCCTTTCCTCCCACGATTGCCGGTTTCGGGCAAGCCGGACTCAACCGAAGCAATGGCTGGACGCGGATTGTGATTGAGAAGCCTTTCGGCCGTGACCTGGCTTCGGCCCGGACGCTAAACGAGACCGTTCACCACTACTTCGACGAATCCCAGGTTTATCGCATCGATCATTATCTGGGCAAAGAAACGGTCCAGAATCTGCTGGTCTTTCGCTTCGCAAACGCGTTGTTCGAGAGCGTCTGGAACCGCGACCGGGTGGCCAGTGTCGAAATCACCGTGGCGGAGACGCTGGGAGTTGAGCATCGCGCAGCGTACTATGAGCAGGCCGGCGCGTTGCGCGACATGGTGCAGAACCACCTCACCCAACTCCTGACAGTCACCGCCATGGAGCTGCCGGCCTCCTTCGACGCCGACGCGATTCGCTATGAAAAGGTGAAAGTGTTGGCCGCAATCCGTCCGATCGGTCCTGAGGACGCAATCTTCGGCCAGTATACGCGGGGCCGGATCGACGGCAAAGAGGCGCCCGGCTACCTGGAAGAGCCAGGCGTGGCACCGGGTTCCCAAACGGAAACCTTCGTGGCCTTGAAGCTCGAGATCGCTAACTGGCGCTGGCAAGGGGTTCCTTTCTACCTGCGCACGGGCAAGCGGCTCCCCCAGGGGGTCAGCCGGATCGTGGTGACATTCCGCTGCCCCCCTATCTCGATCTTCCAACCGCTCCAGGCGGGAACCATCCGTGGCAACCGGCTGGTAATCACGCTGCAACCCGACGAAGGGTTCGATCTTCAATTTGAGGTCAAGACGCCCGGCGAGCGCATCCGCCTCGAACCGCAGAGCTTGCGGTTCCGCTACGCGGAGGCGTTTGCTCCGCTGCCTGAGGCTTACGAAACCCTGTTGATGGACGTCATGCTGGGCGACCGGACACTGTTCGTGCGCGACGACTGGGTTGAGGCTTCCTGGCGATTGTACACGCCGCTCCTCGAGCGACGGCCGCCGACCCGTCCCTATGCGGCCGGCACGTGGGGGCCAGTCGAAGCGGGCAGTATCTCGTGGGCAGGTTGCTTTCTTGAGTCAGGAGGTGGCTGAACGCACACCTCCGCCACGTGAGCCCAGCTCGCCTACCGCGGCGTGAGGCGCGGCCAGCATCCGCGCCGATTCGCCGATGTTCCACTCCACTCTCCCTTGTTAAACCAGTTTGTAAGGCGCGCGGTACTCGTAGTGCAGCAGCTTGTTTGCGGCGGCGTTGTTTGTGAAGCGCTCGGCGCGAGCGTCCCACTCCAGAAAACTCCGTGTCTTGTGGGCGATGTTTCCTATCAACATAGCGGAGGTGGAAAGATGACCGGTCAGGATATCGGCGTTGCACTTGCCGCGAGTCTTAATGCAATCCAGGAAGTTCCGCGCGTGAGACATCGTGTCGTAGCCGCTGCTGCCTTTTCCACTTTTCGGCTCGATCAGAGGCTTCCTGCCCGAGGACCGCCCGCCTTGGCGGTATAGAGGATTGCCATAGCCCCTGCCGCCGTCATAGCCGGTGTACTGATCGGAAATCGGCTCCGGCACGACTTCCCAGCGGCTGTTGTCGACGTACATGGTGCCCTTGGTTCCTCGCAGCTCCATCTCGGAATTCTGCCTCCTCAGCAGAATTTGTGGGTTGATTCCGGTTCTGGGAGTCGTCCCAAG
>JBBTDS010000411.1:0-1316 GCA_038060875.1 Acidobacteriota bacterium
CCTTCTTCATTGCTGGGAGGACTATCGCATGAAGATCGCCCAAATCCACCGGCACGGGGGGCCGGAAGCGCTCATGTACGAAGACGCCCCCGAACCGAAGATCAAAGCCAACGAGGTGCTGCTGCGGGTGCGCGCCTGCGCGCTGAACCACCTGGATCTCTGGGTGCGCGGCGGCATCCCGGGCATGGAGTTCCCGATGCCGCACGTGCTCGGCAGCGATGTCGCCGGCGAAGTGGTAGAGGCCGGCGAGCTGTGCGAGCGCATCCGGCCCGGCCAGCGGGTGCTGCTTTCGCCCGGCTTGAGCTGCCGGCAGTGCCCGCAGTGCGCCGCCGGTCGCGACAACCGCTGCGCCCGCTATACGATGTTCGGCTACCGCGTGCATGGCGGGAACCGCGAGTACATGCCCGCTCCCGAGTACACCGTCATCCCGATCCCGGACGACTTGAGTTATGAGGAAGCGGCCGCCGTCCCGCTGGTCTTCCTGACCGCCTGGCACATGCTGTTCAGTTGCGCCCGGCTCCAGCCGGGCGAGGACGTGTTGGTGCTTTCGGCCTCCAGCGGCGTGGGCTCGGCCGCCATCCAGCTCGCCCGGCTGATCGGCTGTCGCGTTATCGCCACCGCCGGCGGCGAGGCCAAGATGGAAAGGGCACGCCAGCTAGGCGCCGAGGCGGTGATCGACCACTACAGCCAGGACATCGCCGCCGAGGTGAAGAAGTTCACCGGCGGGCGCGGTGCGGACGTGGTCTTCGAGCACGTCGGCGCGGCCACCTGGGCGAAGAGCCTGCAATCGCTGGCCCGCAACGGCCGTTTGGTCACCTGCGGGGCCACCACCGGGCCAGAGGCCAAGATCGACATCCGGTTCCTGTTCAGCCGGCAGCAATCCATCGTGGGTTCGTTCATGGGCACGCTGGGCGAGCTTCACCAGGTCCTCCAGTTCGTGTTTCGCCGGCAAGTGAAGGCGGTGATCGACCGCGTCTATCCGCTCTCGGAGATCCGCGCCGCGCACGAGCGGCTGGAGCGCAAGGAGCAGTTCGGGAAAGTGGTGGTGACGCCCTGAGGGGCCGACGGCGAACCTGTATTTGCACTGGTTCGACGCTCTGTTCCACGGCCCGCAAGGGCCGGCGCGATGGGCCGATGCCCAACTGGTGCGCTACGCCGACGATCTTGTGGTGCTGGCGAAACAGATGGGGGCGGAAGTCGTCGCGTACATCGAATCGCGGCTGGTGGACCTGCGGGAAGAAGGGGCGAGCCCGAACTTTCTGGGGTACACGTTTCGGTACGATCGCGATCTGAAAGGACGCGAGGGGCTGATCCCT
>JBBTDS010000412.1:0-2182 GCA_038060875.1 Acidobacteriota bacterium
TTGGTCTTCCTTTCAAGGAATGGTTTGAAACGTGATCGGTCTGCACCCGGTCGGCGCCGACCAACGGGAGGCGGGCACCACCACTGCTGATAATCACAAGGGCGACACGCCCCACCGCGCTCACCCACAAATCCTGCTATAGATCCCTCTTTTCAATGAGCGCGTTTCAGTTGACGTTGCCGGGGATGCGAACGTCCGCAGGGCGCGGGTCACGTTGCCGAAGGCGAACTGCGGGGTGCGGGCAAACGCGGCGGGATTGTAATACAGCGCCCCGTCCGCATACTTCGGTCCGCCATCCAGCCGGGCCCTCTGGCCGGTCGCGTTTGGCCGCATGGATTCGCCGCCGCCGAAGGAATTCGAATCGTTCGGGGAAAGGACCGAGACCGGCGTGCCATAATCGGCCGAGATGAAGCCGGCGACCGACCAGCCTCCGATCAGCGGCGCCAGCGCGCCGCGGTTGACGTAGGGCTTGCCGAGGCCGAGCGGCAGCTCGTACCGGTAGCTGAGCCGGAGCACGTCCGGCACCTGCTGGTAGGAAAGCGACCGGTCGCAGGGGTAGCAGTAGTTGTTGTTGGGATTGGTCGCGAAGCCCATCGACCCGCTGAACTCCGAGACGTTGTCGATGATCTTGCTGTGCGTGTAAGCGAGCAGTACCGCCAGCCCCTGCGAAGAACGGCGCTCCAGTTTCAACTGTAGCGCGTGATACACGGAATGCCCGACCGGCACCTGGGTCTCGTACATGTTCAGGAAATGCGGGTACGGCCGCAGCAATTGTCCGCGCTGCACCTGGGTGCGGCTCAGGGTGGAGGTGGGATCGGTGATCACCCCGTAAAACGGATTCGGCACCAATTGGTTGAGCGCCGTCCCCAGGGAGAGCTGCTGCATCGGCAACTGGTTGTAATTCACGCTGGTCGGCAGCGCGACCCCGGCGTTTCCCGCATAGCCGATGTCGATCCGCGGGTCGAAGTTGTCGGTGTCCGTGATCTGCGTACGCCACCCGCGCCCCTCCGCTCCCGTGAACCCGAGGCCACCGCGGAGATCAGGGAAGCCCGGCACCTGGCCGGCCAGCGGCGATGGACTGAAGCGGTCCAGGAAAACCATGATGTCGTCGACCGACGTCCACGGTTTCTCCAGGCTGTAGCGCAGCCCCAGCGTGAGTGTCAGCCTGGCGGTCAGCTTAATCTCGTCTTGCGTGTAAGCCGCATAGTAGGGGTGCTGATAGTCCCAGACGGGACGGATCAGCACGGAGACGCCGGCCGTGCCGAGCAGCAGGTCGGCCAAGCCGCGCCCGGAAGGCGCCGACGCCGCCTGCGGGTTCGGGCCGCCGGTGAAGCTCCCGCCGGCCGAAATTCCGACAGGCGAGGGCCGGTCCATTGTGGTGTGGTAGAGGCGCAAGTCCACGCCGCTCTTCAGCGTGTGGCGCCCGCGCAACAGCGTGAGCGGCGCCGCGTACTGGGTGGTGGTTGACACCACTGCGCTGTAAGTGGTGCCCGTCGAGCCGAGCAGGCTCAGCCCACCGATGCTCACTTGCGGAAACTGGGCCGCGCGCTGGCTCTCGGGGATGTACTTCGGGAACCCCAGGCTGGTCACGTCGAAGCCCAGGTGGCGGGGGCTGCGGTTCACCTGGCTCTCGGCGACCGAAAAGTGGTGTTCGAAAATCGACGCCGGCGACACGGTCCAGGTGTGGTTGATCATCCAGTTGGTTCCGGGGATGCGATTGGGCGACTCGACCGGCGAGGCGGGATTGTTGTACACCAGCGGCATCGCGTTGAGGTTCTCGAACCAGTCGTAGTGCCCGAAAATGAGGTGCTTCGAGGAAAGCTGGTGGTCGACCCGGAGGTCCACCCGGCCGGCATCCAGCGAGGGAAAGTCATTAGGTGTAAGGACCTTCCGTTGCAGGATCGAGAAGAAGATCTCGATCTGATTCACTTGAGAGTACGGGGTTCCAGCCTATCAGGTAGCCTTGGGTTCCGCAATCCGCATGGTCAGTCGTGAGTGCTCGATACTCAGGTCGATCCACTGGTCGACCAGACGTTTGAACCGCTTGTGAGTCGCGATCTGGCGGCGAAGCTCTGTCACCCATTCCCGGCGGACGTACTCCGTGCGGCTCTTCATCCGGCGGGTATAGCTGATCTGCCAGTAGGCCCCGGCGTGGTGCTGGGGATCCTTATACTGGCGGGTC
>JBBTDS010000413.1:0-1007 GCA_038060875.1 Acidobacteriota bacterium
TGAGCAGCGGGCCGCACTATAATCTGGGTTGTGCCGAAGGTGACCTTCCTGCCCGCCGGGGTGACGGTGGAGTTCGAGCGCGGGCGCCTGCCCTACCGCGAGCACGGCCGGCCGGGGTCGCTGCTCGACGTGGCGCTGAACTTCGACATAACGCTGGAGCATGCCTGCGGCGGCAACTGCGCCTGCACCACCTGTCACGTGATTGTCCGCGAGGGCGGCGACAACCTCTCACCGCTGGAGGATGGCGAGGCCGACCGGCTGGACCTGGCGGCCGGCGTGACGCTGCACTCGCGGCTGGGCTGCCAGGCGATCGTCACCGGCGACGTAGTGGTGGAGATACCGGACTGGAACCGGAACTACGGGCGCGACTGACCTACGTCGAACCTGGCGAGCAAAACATCGAGCAGGTCTTCAGCGATCTGCGCCTGGAGGCGGACCGCGCGCTGCTCGTTGGTGACCTGGATGCTCTCGTAGAGGCGCAACAGCTCGGGCCGGCTGTTGGGCGTGCCGAGCCGCGCCAGGCCCAAAAGGCCGCGGATCGCATCCGCGAGCGAGCGGGCGTCCTGCTCGGTGCGGCACACGCCGCCGGCGGCCAGCGTTGCGCCCGAGCGCAGATCCGCCGACAGGGTGAGAGTCTCCAGCATGGTGAGGATTCTCGGGAGATTGGCGAGGAGACCGGAGCCGGGAAGCTGGTCAGCCAGCCCCGCCGTGCCGGCGGAGACGAACCAGATCTGGCTGCCGGGCGGGATCTCCTTGACCCTGGCGAGCAACGGCGCGGTGGCGCGGCCGCGCCGGTCGATGAGGGCGCGGATGGCCGGGGCGGCGCCGGCCACGGCGGTAGTGCTGTCCATGAAGACCACGGCCGCGTCTTCATTGCCGATGAGCGTGTAGCTCTTGTAAGGCATGCGCCGGGCACCGCTCGGCCCGAATCGCTGCGGGGAGAACTTGCCCCGCGCCATGGTAAGCGTCTGCTTGCCGTCGGAGGCAAGCAGCAGTTCCGTGACATC
>JBBTDS010000414.1:0-1820 GCA_038060875.1 Acidobacteriota bacterium
ATGATCGGCCACGACAAGAATAAGGCGGTGAACCCCTACAACCCGTTCCACGGCATTTGGGTCTCGATCGCGCGACGCACCAGCCGCGGGCGCGTGGTCCATCCCGAGGAGCGCGTAACGCGCGAGGAAGCGCTCAAGACGTACACGATCTGGGCGGCCGAGCGGCAGTTCGCCGAGCGGGTTAAGGGCTCGATCGAGGCAGACAAGCTGGCCGACCTGGTGGTGCTGGACCGCGACTACCTGAGCTGCCCCGAGGACGACATCGCCCGCATAGAGCCGGTGATAGTCGTGCTGGACGGGCGGATTGCCTGGCAGCGCTAGGAGGCGCGATGCTTACGCGAAGAGAGTTACTGGCGGGGGCCGGCGCGGCGGCGCTGGCGGAGGAGACGAAGCCGGTCCGCATCGGCATGGTCGGCGTCGGCAACCGCGGCACGGGGCTGCTCAGGAACTTCCTCGACCTGCCCGGAGTGGAGGTTCCCGCGGTTTGCGACATCAACGAGGCGAACTTGAGCCGGGCGCAGGCGATCGTCGAAAAGGCGCGCGGCAAGCGGCCGGAAGGCTACTCGAGCGGCCTGGAGGACTTCAAGCGGATGGCGGCCCGCGAGGACCTGGACGCCGTGGTCACCGCCACCCCGTGGGAGTGGCACGCGGCCGTCTGCGTGGCCGCGATGAAGGCCGGCAAGTACGCGGCCACCGAAGTGCCCGCGGCCATCACCACCGAGGAGTGCTGGGACCTGGTCAACACCTCCGAGCAGACCGGCATGCCCTGCATGCTGCTGGAGAACGTTTGCTACTACCGCAACGTCCTGATGGTGCTGAACCTCATCCAGCAGGGCCTGCTCGGCGAGATGCTCCACGCCGAGGGCGGCTACCAGCACGACGTGCGCGGCGGCAAGGTGGCCGCCACCGGCGAGCTCCGCTGGCGCGGCCTCCACGCCGCCAGGCGCAATGCCAACCTCTATCCCACCCACCCCATCGGCCCGATGGCGTGGTGGCTGAACGTCAACCGCGGCGACCGGTTCACCTATCTGGTCTCGATGAGCACCATCTCGCGGGGCCTCAACCATCACATCGCCCGCCGCTTCGGCGCCGATCACCCCAACGCCAGGCGCCAGTACGCGCTGGGCGACATCAACACCACGCTGATTCGCACCGAGAACGGCGCCACCGTCACCCTCTACCACGACACGCAGTTGCCGCGGCCCTACGACCTGATCCTGCGCGTGCAGGGAACCCAGGGCATTTACTCGGGCACGCTCGAGAAGATCTACATCGAGGGCCGCAGCCCCAAGGCGCACACCTGGGAGGACACCGCGCCTTACTACGAGCAGTACGAACACCCGCTGTGGAAGGCGCTGGGGCCGGTCGCGCGCAAGTATGGCCACGGCGGCGGGGATTACATCGAGCTTGACCAGTTCGTCCGCGCGGTGCGCAACCGGACACAGACGCCGATTGACGTGTATGACGCCGCCGCCTGGAGCGTGATCACGCCGCTCACCGAGCAGTCCGTGGCCGCCCGCAGCGCGCCGGTGGACTTCCCGGATTTCACCCGCGGCAAGTGGAAGAAGCCGCGACCGATCCAATTCACGCTCGACTGAGCGGGCGCGTGTTTACCACAGGTACTTCAAACCGAGCTGGATGGTGCGGCCGGCGCCGGCGCCGAGAATCTGTCCGTACCTGGCGTTGGCCAGCGTCGCCACCGGGTTGCTGAAGTTCACCTGGTTGAACAGGTTGAAGAACTCCGCGCGGAACTGGAGGCGCTGTCTTTCCATGGCGCGGATGTCCTTCAGCACGGCGAAATCGGTGGAGACCAGCGCCGG
>JBBTDS010000414.1:1920-5234 GCA_038060875.1 Acidobacteriota bacterium
TTTCCATGGCGCGGATGTCCTTCAGCACGGCGAAATCGGTGGAGACCAGCGCCGGGCCGGAGAAAACGCCGCGGCCGGCCGTTCCGTACAGCCCGAGCTGAGGCAGCACGAACGCGCCCCGGTTAAAGAAATTGGCCACCATGTCGGCGCGGGAGGAGTACTCGCGTTCCGGTTTGCCCACGATGTCAGGGTGCAGAGAGCTGCCGCCGCAGATATTGCCGTCCAGCGCGGTGTTCTGTCCGGTGGTCGGGGTCACCGGCGGGCCGCTCTGGATGGTCGAGATGCCGGAGAGGCTCCAGCCGCCGAGCACCCTTCCCACCGCACCGGCTTGCGATTCGTAAACCAGCGGGCTCCACACGCCGGAGAACACGAAGGCGTGACGCCTATCATAGTCGGAACGCCCGCGGTCGGCGCGCACGTCAAACGGGTTCGCCAGGCAGGCGCCCAGCGTGGTGGTCGAACTGCTGTCGAGCGATTTCGACAGAGTGTAAGAGGAGCTGAACTGTAAGCCCTTGGAAAAGCGCTTGTTCAATTCGACCTGCGCGCTGTGATAGGCGCTGGTGAAGCTGTTATCCAGGTAAATGCCCTCGGTCCCGTAGATGCCCGGCAGGAAAGGAGCGCGGCTCTCCACGTTCGCTTCCGTTGAAAGGGGCCTACCCTGAGCGTCCGTGCCGGGGATGAATGGGGCTGCATTGAACGGGCGGTAGGCAATGAGCTTGGTGCCGGTTTTGGCGATGTAGGCCAGGCTCAACGCATAGCTGGCGCCCAGGTCGCGGCTGACGGTGAGGTTCCATTCCTGCACGTAGGTGGTGCGCAGGCTGTTCTCTCCGGTTCCGCTCCAGAAGCCGTTGATGGGGAACGTGAAGGTAAAGGCTGCCGGGTCAATGAAGGCGGGCGGGGCCACTGCGCCCACCGAGCCGAACGGGTCCGATAGCAGCCCGTTGAGGAAGGTGCGCCGGCCTCCGACGAACGGCGGGTTTTCCTGAGCGATGGTGTCGGTGTTGAAGGTGTCGTAGAAGATGCCGTAGGCGCCGCGGACCGCGGTCCGCCCGTCTCCGAACACGTCCCAGGCGAAGCCGAACCGCGGTGCGAAGTTGTTCTTGTCGGCGCCGTAGAGGCCGCGCGGAAGATCGCCCGGAAAGAGCATGCCCGGCGGCGCGCTGGGGAACTTGCGCGAGCGCACCTTCGCGTCCGGCACCAGTGTGTTGATGCGGTCCAGCTTGTCCACCCAGGGTGTGGGAAGCTCCCAGCGCAGGCCAATGTTCAACGTGAGCGCGCGGGACACCTTAAAGTCATCCTGAAGGAACACCACCGTGAAGGTGTTGCCGCCGTCGTTGACGCGGACGCCGTTGGTTACCGGCAACCCCTGGTAGGCGCCGAGCAGGAAGTCGGCCATCGGATCACCCCGGGTGGCCGAGCCGCCGCCGGTTCGCTGGCCGTTGAAGGCGAACGCCGGCGGCCCGAGGAAAGCCTGGAAGAAGCCAAGGTCCATGTGCTCGATGCCGAACTTGAAAGTGTGGCGGTTGCGGATCCAGTTGACGTGCTCCTGGATCTGGTACACGTTGGAGATGAACTTCACCGGCCCGCCCGAGTTCAGATTGAACCGCCCGGAAACGCGGAACTGCGGCGATCCGCCGTCGGTGTAAGGGGGCATGCCGGCAATGCCCAGCTCGGACGGCAAGCGACTGATGATCGGCGTGTTCAGTGAGAACGAGCGCGTGAATCCGAGCGTCAACTGGTTCAGCAAGCTCGGCGAGATAGTGTAGGTGTGGTTGAGGCCGGCGTTCTGGAAACGCGGGCCCTGTTTCTGCCCGGTCCATCCGGCGATGTTGCTTCCATAAGCCAGCGCCGGGTTGCTCACCTTGTTCTGGTTGAGGTAGTAGTGCCCGAACAGCGTCTGGCTGGCGGTCAGGTCCACGTCCCCGCGGAACATGACCAGCTCGGCGTCCCTCGGGTTGGGGCCGACGGCCTGGATGGACCCGGCCTCGACCTTCGGCACGAACTCCAGCAGCTTGCGGGCCGCCGCGTCAAACAGCGAGACGGGCAGCCGGTTGCCGGGGAACGGCGTGTTGCCGGACGGGTTCACCAATTGCTTGGTTCCGGTCAGCCGCGAGAAGTCGCCGGCGACTTCCGCCTGGGTAGGGGGAAACGCGCTGGTGGTGGCCGCCTGGCGCCGGTCGTCTATGATCTCGAAGGTGCCAAACAGGAACGCCTTGTTGCGGATAAGCGGGCCGCCGGCCGCCGCCCCGTACTGGTTCTGGATCAACTGGGGCTTCTGGGTCTGGAAGAAACTCCGCGCGTTGAGGTTGTCGTTGCGATGGAATTCCCAGGCGGCGCCGTGGAGCTCGTTGGTCCCCTGCTTGCTCACGATGGTGACGTTGGCGCCCGGGTTGCGCCCGCTGTCGGCCGAGAAGTTACTGGTCTGGATCTTGAACTCCTGGATGGCGTCGGGCGGGGGCACGTTCAACCCTGTGTTGCGGGAAGGCTGATTGAAGTAGGTGCCGTTGAAGCGGTTGTAGTTCATGTTGGCGCGGGCGCCGTTGACGTTCATCCGCGGGCCGGCCCGGGTATCGCCGAGATCGGTGTTGTCGGGAGCGGCCACCGACAGAACGCCCGGCAGGGTGGCCGCGAGCCGGAAGACATTGCGCCCGCTCAGCGGCAGATCGACGATACGGCGGTCGTCGATGGTCGCCGACGTCTGTGAAGACCGAGTATCCACCAGCGCTGCCTGTCCGGTCACCTCAATGCTCTCGGTGACCTCGCCGACATCCATCAGGATGTCGGCCCGGACGTTCTCGTCCACTTGCAGCAACACCCCAATGTTGCGATAGCGCTTGAAACCGGGAACCTGCGCCTCAATCGTGTAGACGCCCGAGGTCAGCGCCAGCACCTGGTAGAAGCCGTCCGCATCGCTGGTCGTGTTGCGCGCCGCTCCGGTGCGCTCGTTCAGCACGGTGATCGCGGCCTTCGGGATCACCGCCCCCGTTTTGTCTTTCACGTAGCCGCTGATCGTCCCCTTGGTCTGCGCCTCGAGCGGCGCCGCCAAGGTGAGGACCATGAGAGCCAACAAACCGTTGAAACGCTTCCGCATCTGTTTCCCCTCCCTCGCCAGCCGACCGGTGCAGGTCGTTCCGCTGGCCTCTTTTCAGATTACACCTTCGGCCGGGCTGCGGCCAAGCCCTGGCCGGCCATGCCCCGTCAGCCCGAGCCTCTGGGCGGCCGGGCGGCAGTACGCCGAACGGGTGAAGGGATGGCCGCTCTATGCCTTCATCATCTCGTCCCAAGTGACTTCACGGCGCACATCCATCGCCATG
>JBBTDS010000414.1:5334-10895 GCA_038060875.1 Acidobacteriota bacterium
CTATGCCTTCATCATCTCGTCCCAAGTGACTTCACGGCGCACATCCATCGCCATGCGTCCGAGGATCGCGGTCAGTGTGCTCTCGGCGCCGCGCGTGCCGGCGTTCTCCGGCCGGCCCTCGGCAATGCGATGGACGAACTCCGAGACCGCGTCGATAGTGATGTTCCGCGGCGTCTTCTCGGTGATGTCCTGCTGGGGGGTCCGAAAGTGCCGCCAGTGGGTCTCCGACGTCTCGACCATTGCCGATTCACCGAAGAACTGTTCGACCACGTGGCGGTAGCTGCCGGGCGCCAAGGTGGAGCCCGATAACTGCCCCTGCACGCCTTGGTCATACTCGAAGGCGACGAAGTTGTGGTCCCGCATGTCACCCCTCTTCGGCAGCGTGGCGCCGCCCGAGCCGGTGGCGCTCCGGGGACGGCCGCCCAAGAACCAGTTCAGCACGTCGATCGAATGGACGTTGTTTTCGACGATCAGGTCCCCCGAGAGGTGTTTCCAGCCGTGCCAGGCCACGATCTTCTCCATCTCGGTCTTGGGAGGAGGCAACTGTTGCACGCCGGCCCAAGCGCCTCCGCTCTTGATGAAGTGCGCGTGCCCCATCCGGATGGTGCCGATGGCCCCCGCATCGACGAGCGCTTTCGCCTTTTGATAGAGCTGCGCATAGCGGCGCTGGAAACCGAAAGTGATATTCAATTTCCGGTCGGCCGAGTCAGCGGCGCGCATAATCCGCCTGCAACCTTCGACGTCAACCGCCGCCGGCTTTTCGATGTAGATGTGCTTGCCTGCTTTGACAGCGGCCTCAAAGTGCTCCGGATGCAGGAACACCGGGGTGGCGATGATGACTGCGTCGATGTCGCCGGCCAGCATCTGGTGGAAATCCTTGGTCGTCGTCGGGCCTTCCAAGCCGATACTCTTCTTGGCCCGCTCCATCTTCTCCTCGAAGACGTCGCACAAAGCCACGATGCGGGCGGAGGTGTTCTTCGCGAACAGGCCCGCGACGTAAGTGCCGCGATTGCCCGATCCGAGCAGACCGACGGTGACCGCGGAGTTCGCCGCGGTTCCTTTGACGGCGGTATACGGAACAACCGCCGCCGCTATCACAAGATCTCGTCGCCTCATAAGTTTGTCTCCGTCTGCCTGGGCCCACTCAGCTCAGCTCACCCGAGGCCCGCAGCAAGGTTTCGTGCAGCAGCAGCTCATGATCATAAGAGAGCTTGAGGGGCTGACCGCTCTTCAGCGCGCGGGCGAGTTCCTTGAAGTCGCCGACAAAGCGCGGCTGCGGCGGTAACTCGATCTCCTGCCACCCGGCTTTGTACGGCCCTTGCGCCTTGCGCATTCCGACGCGCATCTTCGGCCGCGCCGACTCGGCGGGCTGCACGATCACGCTGCCCTCGGTGCCGATCACTTCCAGGGAGCGGTGCTCGCCGGAGCCGTACATGCGCGCCGCGGACGAGATCACCGCAAGGGCCCGGTCGTATTCCAGCACCGCCAACGTATTGTCGGCAAGCTCGTCGGCAATGCTCGTGTCGTGGCGGAACCAATGATGGACTGTCTTGGCCCGGCCCAGCAGCTCGACGACACGATCGATCAGGTGGCCGCCCAGTTCAAACAGGCTGCCGCCGCGGTATTTGGCCTCGATCGCCCTGCCCTGCGGGTCCCGGTCGGAATTGATCGCTCCGCGTAAGAGGTAAACCTCGCCCAGCCACCCCTTGCGCGCGGCCTCAATGGCGGCATTCATGCCCTGATGCCAGCGCCACATGTAGCCGGTTTGGAACAGCAGCTTCCTCCGCCGGGCCTCCTCCACCAGTTCTTTGAATGGGGCCCATTCATTGCCGGGAGGTTTTTCGAGATGGAGATGTTTGCCGGCGGCGATGACCTTCTTTCCCCAGGGCACGGCTTCCCATGCGCGGCACTCCACGACGATGAGATGAATCGAGGGGTCGCCGAGCAGTTCCTGCTCGCTGACCCATCGAAGGCCCTGATACAAGGGGTCCTTTTGGCCCCGGCTCCGGGCTGCCGGGTCGTGTTCGCAGACGCTCACGACCTGGTAGTCAGGCGAGTCCTTCATCGCCTGCAGCTTGCCGCGCACATGGCTGTGTTGTGTTCCGAGAATGCCCGTCCGGACCGCGCCGCTGATCGCTGCTGGCGCGGCCAGCGAAGTCATCGCCGTGGCGCTCGCGCAGCGAAGAAAATCCCGCCGGTCTACCATACCCGCGTCCCGCTCCTTCCGTTCGTCCGAGGGCTCACCACAAGAGCTTCAGCGCGAACTGCAACTCCCGGGAGCGGCCCGCGCCTGTGATCTGGCCGAAGGTAGCGCTGGTTAGAGATGAGCTTGGGCCCCCGAAGTTGGCGTGGTTGAAAACGTTGAAGAACTCACTCCGTAGCTGGATGTTCGCGCGTTCGGTCAGCTCGATGTTCTTGAACACCGAAAGGTCGTAATAGACCGAGCCCGGATTGTCGAGGCCAAAGGCCCCGAGGTTTCCGAAAATGCCGCAGGGACGCCGCAGGCCCCGCGCGTCACACGGGTCGGCAAAGGCCGCCCGATTGATGTAGGTGTGGGTGTTCGATTCCCGATAACCATCGAGGTGCACGGGCGCGCCCAGGACCAGATCGGGCCGCTGGCCGGCGCTGTTGCCCAGCCCGTAGTTGTCGCGGCCGGATGTAGTCAGGGACGGAGAACCGCTGCGGATGGCCGCAATGCCGAAAAGCTGCCAGCCGCCGGCGATGCGCCGCATGACGGAAGAAGTGGCGCCGAACCACCTGTCCAAGGGAATATCCCAACTGTGATCGAGTGAGAAATTGTGGTGGATGTCGGCGAGGTTGCGGCTGCGAGAGGCGCGGATGTTGCGATGGTCCTGCACGCCCGCGACCTGCGAGGCCGTCATGTTGTCGATGCCTCCCTGTTGAATCCCCTTGGCGAACGTGTAGTGGGCATTGAACATGAATCCCTGACTGTACCGCTTCTTCAGGGAGAGCTGCAGGCCATGATAGTTGCTCATGCCCGAGTGTTCCTGGTAGGAGACGCGGCCCGTGGTCGCATTCGGGCGCCGGCCGGTGGCCGCGTCCACTTCATTCAGCCAGTGCAGGGCCAAAACCTTCAATCCGTGATTGCCTACATAGCCGAGAGTGGCCACCAGGTCGCGCGTCAGCTCACGCTGATAATCGAAGCTCCACTGCGTGCTGTAAGTGGTGCGCTGGAGGGGATCGAAGATATTGCGCGTGGCCAGGCCGGGGAACCTTTTCAGATCCAGGCTGGCCACGTTGATCGGATAGCGCAGATCGGGGAAGTCGCGGCTCGATATTTGCAGCGTATAAGGCTGGTCCGGGGGATTGACCAGCGCGGTTACCTCGCGATAGGAGTTCGGTGAATAGAAGACTCCGCCGCCGGCGCGGATCACGTTCTTGCTGTTCCCTCCGATGTCCCAGGCCAGGCCGAACCGCGGGCTGAAGTTGTTCAGGTCCTCCGCCCAGATCGGCTCGCCCTGCTTGCGGAACGGCCCGAATGGATCGCTCACGATGTTGAAGAGCAGTCCGTCCCGCTCGGTCACCGGAGAGAAGTACTCGTAGCGCAAGCCGAGATTTACGGTCAGGCGCGAGCTGACGCGAAAATCGTCCTGGACGTAGAAGCCCCACTCGTTTTCCCGCAGGCGGCGAAGATCGTTGCCGAGCGTGACCCGGGCCGCAGTGAACCGGCTGGCCAGCAGATCGGCGAGCGAGTCAACGGTATAGACGGGGTTCTCATAATTGGCGCGGCCGTAATGGAAGCGCCGCAGCTCGAAGCCGGCCTTGATCGAATGCCGTCCGGCGCTGTAGGCGCAATTGTCGAGAATGGTCCAACTGCCGCCGTTGGCGCGAAGCACTTCCTGGCCCGGAGTTGACAGGAAGCCGCTCAGATTCCCGATCTGTTGATGAACAAACGCCTGCGAAGCTCGGGGTAAGTCCTGCTTGTTCACCCCGGCGCGGAATTCGTTAATGGCTCTCGGCGTCAGCAGGTGGTTCCAGGACAGGGTGCCGGTGCGATTCTGGGTGGGATACTCGGTGCCGTTGATCGGGGAAAGGCCTGGGTTTACGGTATAGGCATCGAGGATCGTGTAGCGCACGAAGATACTATCCTCGGAGGTGGGGTTGAAGTCGAGCCGGGCCATGGCCGAATCCTCCCGGTTCGTCCTCACGGCGCTGCGGCGATGAAACGCGCGGTCCGGGTTGCCGCGGTCTTCCGTCGGAAGCGGCACGAGATCCAGCAGCCGTCCGTAGGCGGGATTGGCCGCCAGCATCCGCTGGCGCAGCGACAGGGTCGGCACTGCGCCCGTGACCTGGCGCCCTCGCACCTCACGCACTCCTTCCCAACCCAGGAAGAAGAAGGCGCGGTTGCGGACAACCGGCCCGCCCGCTGTTGCGCCAAACTGGTTCAGCCGGAGCTTGTCTTTCCGAGCCGCGAAGAAGTTCCGCGCGTCCAGCGCGTTGTTGCGCATGAACTCGTAGACGGTGCCATGGAATTCGTTTGTGCCGGATTTCGTGATGACATTCACCCCACCCGAAGCCGCGCGTCCGAGTTCAGCGGAAAACACACCCTTGGTGGTCTTGAACTCCTGAATGAACTCGACGCTCAAGATACTCTGCTGTGTCTGCCCGGAAAAATCGGAGGTTGCCGGACGGTCGGGATTCGAGGCGTCGGTGCCGTCCACGGAGATGTTCACGCCGTCGCGAGTCAGGCCGTTGAAGTAGACCGCGCCGCCCGAAACAACCGCGCCGGGCTCGAGCGCGATCAACTGCGCGAAGTTGCGCCCGTTCAAGGGCAGGTTGCGTACCTGGTCCTCGGCGATCACGACGCCCAACTCGGTGTTTTGCGTGCTGACGAGCGGCGCCCCGCCGGTGACGGTGACGCTTTCGGTAACGACCCCAACTTCCATCACCACGTCGATCTTGACGCGCTGGGTGGCGTCGAGACGGATCTCGGGTCTCTCGAACCGCTTGAATCCCTGAGCTCTCACCGCCAGCGTGTATTGACCTACCGGGAGCCGCTCGAAGATGTACGAGCCGGTCGCATCCGTGGTGGCGGTCAGAGTGTTTTGTGTGCCCACGTTGGTGACGCTTACCTCGGCCCCGGGGACCGCGGCGCCAGTCGCGTCGGTCACCGATCCCAAGATGGTAGCCGTATTTACCTGGCCCATCATCGGAGAACAAACCAGAAGCAGGCAAGCGCCGCCGGTGATCGCTAATCGAAGCTTGAAAACTCGAAGCATTTCAATCCCTCCTTGCGGACGATTGGCGACTCGACCAGGATTTCCATTTTGGCCTCCTGGATACAGTCGAGCATACTCCCGCCGCCGCTCGGGTGTCAACCGTTCTTTCCGGTTTCACTCCTCCAGCCGCGCCTCGCCCAGGCCCCTGACCGGTACGTTGTGCTGCTTCGCGTAGGCCTGGATGACCGCGGCCAGCGCCTTCCGCCACTTGTCGAGCTCGATGCTGCGCTCGGGCGCCATCATGAAGCCCAGGTCGGGCGTGCGGTCGGCCCAGTGGTCCTTGGTGTCGTCCAGCACGTGGACGAACTTCCGCCCGCCCAC
>JBBTDS010000414.1:10995-28547 GCA_038060875.1 Acidobacteriota bacterium
AGAAACACTTCCAGGTTGTAATGGTTTCGCTCCACGCGGGCGAAGTTGTCCTGGAGGGCGTGGGTCAACTGGTCGTTCTCGAGCATCCGGCCGCGGGCGTCGGCGAGGAACTTCGCGTATTTCTCCGCCCACGACGGCGCGACTTTCAGATCGGGCAGTGCGGGCAGCGGCGGCGGCGCGAGCGTCATGTCACTGCGCGTCGTGCCGCGTCCCTTGCCGTAGGAGTTGCCGTAGCCGGGGCCGCGAACCCGCGAGACGACGCGGTCCCAGGTGCGCTGCCAGCCGCGCGCCTGCCGCTGCATCATCCGGTAGATCTCGACCATGCCCGTTGCCCGCGGCCCGTAGTAGAGCCGCATGAACTCGGCTGCATGCTGGTCCGGGGAAACCGTGCCCGGGTTCCAGCCCCACTGGGCCACCGCCGACCAGCCCAGCCAGAAGGTCTCGTTGTGCAGTCCGGAGTCATCCCACGCCGCGGCGAACACCCCGATGGGCTTGCCCTTCCAGTGGCGCCCCGTGGCGATCGACTCGAACGCCGATTCCAACCGGCCCCTGGCGAGCCCGGATTCCGTCTCCAGGGCCAGGTGATCCGGGAACAGATCCTCGCCGCCCTGCATCGAGACGTAAGCCAGTTGCCGCATTCCGAGCTTGTTCTCCCACTCCAGGTACTCGGGCTCGCCGATCACACCGTCGATCACCTCGGGCGGGATCAGCTTGACGTGCTCCTCCAGCAGCGGATACTCGGCCCAGACCAGCGGGCGGCGCCCGTGCGGCTTCAGGAATGCGTGGGCCTTCTGGACGAACTCCACCCAATGCAGGCTGCGGTTGACCTCGTTGTACGGCCGCGCGCACTGAGGCTCGATCCCGGCGTAGTAGACCTCGTCGGTGGAGACGTAGAAGTAGTCCACGCCGCGCGTCGCCTTGATCAGGTCGCCGTACATCGAGAAGATCAGCTCGTGGGTGCGCGGCTCGCACAGCGCGCTGTGGTAGTTGTTGCCGTCGGCGCGCAGCGGGGCGAACTGCGGGTGTTTGAGCACGTAAGCCATGTGCGCCGGCGCTTGCACGTTGGGCACCACCTGGATGAAGCGCTCCAGCCCGTAGTTGACGAGCTCCTGCAACTGCGCGGTGGTGAACGCCCCGGGCGCGCCGATCACCGGGTTCGACGGGTACTCGAACTTGTCTTCCAGCTCGAAGGCGATCATGTTCACCTTCAGCCGGGCCGACCAGTCCAGGTAGCGTTTCAGCGTCTCCATGCGGTCCTGGTGGTGCTTGGTGTCCCAATGCAGAAACCGCAGCTCGAGCCGGGGCCAGTCCTCGATAGTACCCTTCGGCAACAGCAGCCGGCCGGCAGGGTCGCGCTTGGGCAATTGCAGCAGCGTCTGGACGCCGTAGAAGAGGCCCGGATCGCCTTGGCCGGTGATCTCGATGACGGCGTCGTCGATCCGCAGCCGGTAGGCCTGACGGTCGGCGCCCGGCGACACGGCCAGCCGGATCTGCTTCCCGGCGCCGCCGGCGCGCCGCAGCCGCAGCCCGTGGAATCCGGCGTCGTCGTCGAGCAGCGTGCGGAGGGCGATGTGCTGGTCCGGGAGCTTGCCGGCGTCCACTGCCCAGGAGTCATCCAGGGCGACGTCGCCGCCAGCCAGCCGGACTCGCTGCGGTGCTGGAATGACGGAGTAGCCGCGCTGCCAGAGTTCACCGGCGCCCAGCGCGGCCGCGCAAAGCAGAACCAGCGCGGCCCTACGCATAGTTCAACCACAGGTTAGCGGCGGTGGGTTCCTCCTGCCGCGGGATGAGCTGGATGGCGTCGGTCGGGCAGGCCGCCCGGCACACGCCGCATCCGAAGCACCGGGTCGGATCGATATAGACCTTGCCCAGCGCCGACGAATAGAACTCGGCGCCGAACTGGCACTGCTTCAGGCAGTCCTTACAGCCGCTGCAAAGGTCGGGATCGATCCGGCCCACGTACTCGGCCCGGAAGAACATCGGCAGGCCGCGCTGCACGATGTAGGTTCCGTACGCCAGGCAATCGCGGTCGCAGTTACAGAGGCCGATGATGTAGGGCGTAACGCCGGTCCAGATGGTGTGGATCAGCCCTTCCTGGTCGTACTCGCGAATGACCCGCTTGGCCTCCTCCTTATCGAGCACCTCCAGCGACGACGCGGCCTGGGGGAACATGCGCCGGAGGCCTTTCGGGTCTGCGCCCAGGCCGAAGCAGTAACGCTTGTCGGTCTTCCCGGTGGTGATGAAGCGGCAGCCGCACGGGATCCTGGTGACCGAGTCCACCATGTCGATCACCCTCTCGACGTCCTCCAGCGGCAGCACCTGCCCGAAATGGGTGGCCTTGCGGCCATCCAGGATCTGGTCTTCGCCGGCCGGGGGTCCCTGAAGTTCAGCGGTCGGCGCGAACGCGCCATGCACCTGCTCGAAAGGCTTCGGCACGCCGGTGATGGCCGGCACGCCGAAGTTATCGAAGAAGCGCGCGATCCAGTGAAGCCGCGACCTGGCCCGGACGGTCTCCTGCTGGCCGGCGGAGAGCTCCTCGTGTAGCAGCTCATCAGAGTAGTTCTTCATTTCGAGGTACCACTTCTTGCCCTCGCCGTGCTGGGTGCAAAACTCACACATGATGGAATTATGTTACGACAGGGGCGCCCCGCTGGCAATATAATTGATTGCAATGAAACTGATCGATGAGTTCCTGGCCCAGAAGCGGATCGCCGTTGTGGGCGTCTCGCGACGCCCCTCGGATTTCAACCGCAAGCTGTTCGACGAATTCCGGCGCCGCGGCTACGACGCCGTCCCGGTCAATCCCCAGGCGAAGGAGATTGACGGCCAGCCGTGCTTCGCCCGCGTGCAGGACATTTCGCCGCCGGTGGACGCCGCGCTGCTCATGACGCCGGCCCGCGTCACCGAGCAAATGGTGCGCGACTGCGCCGCGGCCGGCATTAGCCGCGTCTGGATGTACCGCGCCGTCGGGCGGGGCGCCGTCAGCCAGGCGGCCGTTGACTACTGCCAGGCCCACGGCATCCAGGTCATCGCAGGCCGTTGCCCGTTCATGTTCTTTCCGGGCACGGCATTCTTCCACAGGCTGCACGGAGTCTTTTTGAAGCTCACCGGCGGCTATCCCACGCGCTCAGGAAGGTGACGTACAGATGAAACCGATCGGAGTTTTCCGCGTTGTTCCTTCGTTGCCGCCGCGGTTGCAGGCCCTGCGCAAGATCGCCTATAACCTGCGCTGGGCGTGGAATCACGACGCCATCGAACTGTTCCGGCGGCTGGACAGCGACCAGTGGGAAGCGAGCGGCCACAACCCGGTGCTGATGCTGGGAACCATCGACCAGGAGCAACTGAAGAAGGCCGCGTCCGACGAGGCTTTCCTGGCTCACGTGGAGCGGGTCGAGCGCGATCTGGACGCGTACATGGCCGGGGAATCGTCCTGGTTCCGGCGCACCCTCGGGGCGACCGGGCGCCCTCTGGGCGGGCCGCTGGTGGCCTACTTTTCAGCCGAGTTCGGGCTGACCGAATGCCTGTCGATTTTCGCCGGCGGCCTCGGCGTGCTGGCCGGCGACCACCTGAAGTCGGCCAGCGACCTGGGCGTGCCGCTGGTGGCGGTGGGCCTGCTCTACCAGCAGGGCTACTTCCGCCAGTACCTCAACCAGGCTGGCTGGCAGCAGGAGGTTTACGAGGACAACGACTTTCATAACCTGCCCCTGGAGGCGGCCTGCGGGGTGCCCGCTTGCGGGCCTGACGGCGCGCCGCTGGTGATCGAGGTGGCCTTGCCCGGGCGGCCGCTTTACGCCCAGCTCTGGCGGGCACAGGTGGGCCGGGTGCCGCTGTATCTGCTGGACACGAACATCGTGTCCAACAGCCGCGCCGAGGACCGCGACATCACCGACCAACTTTACGGCGGCGACACCGAGATGCGCCTCAAGCAGGAGATCCTGCTGGGCATCGGCGGCTACCGTGCGTTGCTTGCACTGGGCCTGGAGCCGGCCGTCTACCACATGAACGAAGGCCACTCCGCCTTCCTGGCGCTGGAACGCGTGCGCAGCCTGATGGAGAAGCACCGCCTCTCGTTCGCCGAGGCGCGGGCACTGGCCTCCTCCGGCCTCGTCTTCACCGGCCACACGCCGGTCGAGGCCGGCCACGACTTCTTCTCGCCCGAGCAGATGGACCGCTACTTCGGCGACTACAGCCAGCGGCTGGGCCTCTCGCGCCACGACTTCCTCGCCTTGGGACGCCGCGACCCCGCCGACCAGATCGAGAACTTCTGCATGACCGTGCTGGCTTTGCGACTGGCGGCGTTCAGCAACGGCGTCAGCAAGCTGCACGGCAAGGTGGCGCGGCGCATGTGGCAAGGGATCTGGCCCGGAGTCCCGCTGGATGAAACCCCGGTCGGGCACGTAACTAACGGCGTCCATTTCCGGTCGTGGATCTCCTACGAGATGAACCAGCTCTACGACCGCTACCTCAACCCGAACTGGCGCGAGGAACCAGCCGACCCCACCGTTTGGCAGCGCGCCAGGACGATTCCCGCCGAGGAGCTGTGGCGCACCCACGAGCGGCGCCGCGAGCGGCTGGTGGCCTTCGCCCGCCGCCGCCTCCGCGAGCAGTTGCAGCGCCGCGGCGCGCCGCAGTCCGAGGTGGAGAGCGCCGAGGAGGTGCTCGATCCCGAGGCGCTCACCATCGGCTTCGCCCGCCGCTTCGCCAGTTACAAGCGCGCCACCTTGCTGTTGCGAGATGTGGAACGGCTGAAGCGCCTGCTCAACGCTGAGGGGCGTCCGGTGCAGGTCATCTACGCCGGCAAGGCCCACCCGCGCGACGGCGCCGGCAAGGATCTCATCCGGCAGATCGTTGAACTGGCCCGCCAGCCGGAGTTGCGCCGCCGCCTGGTCTTCCTCGAGGACTACGACATGGCCGTCACCCGCTACCTGGTGCAGGGTTGCGACCTGTGGCTCAACACGCCGCGGCGGCCGCTGGAGGCCAGCGGCACCAGCGGCATGAAGGCCGCCGCCAACGGCACGCTCAACCTAAGCACGCTCGACGGCTGGTGGGACGAAGCCTGGCGGGATTTCAACCAGCCCTCGATCGGATGGGCCCTTGGGCGCGGCGAGAGCTATGACAATCACGACTACCAGGACCAGGTCGAGGCCGAGGCGCTCTACGGCCTGCTGGAACGCGACGTGATCCCGGCCTTCTACGAGCGCGGCCGCGACCGGCTGCCCCGTCGCTGGATCGACCGCATGCGGGCCTCCATTGCCACTCTCTGCCATTTCTTCAATACTCACCGCATGGTGCGGGAGTACACCGAGAAGTTCTACCTCACGGGCGATGGCGCCTTCGAGCGGCTGGCCGCGGACCAGGCGGCGCGGGCCCGAGCGCTGGCCGAGTGGCTGGAGAGGGTGCGGCAGGCGTGGCCGCAGGTGCGTGTCGAGGCGGTCGAGGAGGGCCTCCCGGACAGCCTGCCCGTCGGCCAGCGCTTGCGCGCACGGGCGCGAATCCATCTCGGCTCGCTACGCCCGGAGGACGTGAACGTTGAGCTGTACGTCGGGCGCCTCGACGCCGACGGCGATCTCGCCGAGGGCGTCGCCACCCGGATGGAGCCGTCCGGACAGGGGCAGATGGGCAGTTGCTGGTTTGAGGCGAACACGGCGCCCTGCTCAAGCAGCGGCCGCCGCGGCTATACCGTCCGCGTGCTGCCCGCCCATCCGGATCTCAGCGCGCCCTTCGTGCCGGGGTTGATCACCTGGGCGGGACCGTAACCCGGCGCTCACCGGGTCTCCCACACCATCCGCAGGCCCGGGCGGAGCTGTAACCGGCTGCCCAGGACCAGGAACGCGCCGATACCCGGCCGGGGGGCGGATTCGTCGATGTCAAGGCCGGTCACAACCGGCGCGCCGCGCCCCAGACCGGGCCCCCACGCACCAGGGGCCTGGACGCGGCGGGGGCCAGTGAGATGCGCTGAGAACACGGCGCGACCGCCGCCAAGTTCGGCGGCGAAGAACTCGAAGCCGACCATGAACTGGGCCGGCTTGAAATACTGCTCCAGGCGGCGTATGCGTCCGTAGACTATGGCGCCCTTGGCGATCGAGACGCCGCCGGGCAGCTTCACCTCCCGGCGCAAGCGTGCGCGGATCGGATCCCCCACCGCCGCCGTCTCCGCGTCCACCGGCGTCTCGAGCCGCATTTCGAGCTCGAGATACGGAGGCAGCTTCACTTCGGCCGAAGGCCGTGCCGGAGCCGTCGCACCAGGCGCCTCTTCGAAGCGGATGGACGATTCGGTCGCGTATTGCCGGCACTGGCTGAACCGCACCAGGTTGCGGCTCTCGGTGCCGGCGAGGTCGGCCATGATCAGCTCGGCGGAACGGGGCAGAAGGAAATCCCCGGCGCCCAGCGGGCCGCGCCCGTACTCCATGATGTCGCTGGCCCGCGAACAATCCAGGTTGGGCGGGATCTCGTCGGCGTGGACCTCCAGCCGCAGCAGGTCCAGCGTTTCCGCGTCCACCCAGAAGGAGCCGCATTGGCCCACCCTCCCTTCCGTTTGCCGGACGCGCACGGTGGCGGCGCTGCTCAGCAGCGGAAAGCGGAAGTCGTAGTGGTGGGTGCGCCGTCCGTCGCGAAGCTGTTCGCCGGCGTAGCTGAACACCGGCGCCGAGGTGAGGAACACGTTGTGAACGTGCAGGCCGAAATTCCCTGTCCCGAACGAGCCGGCAGTAATCAACTCGGTGAGCAATCGCTCCTCGAAACGCCCCGACTCGGGCCAGGCGAACAACTCCTTGCGGCCGATGAAGGCTATCTCCAGCCGGACCCTGTCGCGGAAGGCGAGCTCGCGGTCGGGCGCGCGCCGCACCGAGCGCTCGATGGTCTCCAGGCAGGTGTAGTTGGGAAGGCGCGCGAGGTCTTCGGCCATGCGCTGGCGGATCCGGCCCAGCAACACCAGCTCGGGAGCCGCCGCCTGCGGCGCGCCGAAGGCGGACAGGGCCGCCAACACGGCGGCGGAAGCCCCCGCGATTCCCATGGCCCCTATTATAGGCGCGCGCGTGTGCTACAGTGACTCGGTGCCCGAAGACCCGTACCGGCTGGATCCGCAGGATGTGGCCGATCCGCCGCGCTCGCTGGCCGCAATCTTGCGGCGCATCGGGCCCGGCATTATCCTGTGCGCCTCGATCGTGGGCTCCGGCGAGCTGATCGCCACCACCACGCTGGGCGCCCAGGCCGGCTACTCGGCGCTTTGGGTCATCCTGCTGAGCTGTTTCATCAAACCGGTCGTGCAGGCAGAGTTCGGCCGGTACACGATCGCCACCGCCGAGACCGGGCTGGCCGCCTTCGACCGCTTTCCCGGCCCGCGCTGGAAGGTGAACTGGATCGTCTGGGTTTGGGCGGTGATGGTCACCATCACCCTGTTCCAGGTGGGCGCGATGTTCGGCGGCGTCTCGCAGGTGATGAACCAGCTTGTGCCCGCGGTGCCGGTCAACCTCTGGGTGCTGGTTTTCCTCGCCCTCACGCTGGCCCTGCTGTTGGGCGGCGGCTACGAGCGCATCGAGAAGCTGGCGATGGTGAAGGTCGCGCTGTTCACCATGCTCACGTTCTTGTGCGCGTTGCTGCTGCTGCGCATGCCGCAGTATTTCTCCTGGGACCAGCTCTTTGAGGGGTTGAAGTTCCGCCTCCCCGGCGAGGGCTTGGCGACGGCAGTGGCGGTGTTCGGCATCACCGGCGTGGGCGCCACCGAGCTGTTCATGTACCCGTACTGGTGCATCGAGAAAGGCTATGCCCGCTTCGCCGGCAAGGGCGACGGCAGCGCGGCGTGGCAGCGGCGCGCCCGCGGCTGGATCCGCGTCATGCAGGTGGACATCGCCTCCTCTATGGTCATCTACACGGTGGCCACGGTCGCGTTCTACGTGTTGGGCGCCGGTGTCCTCAATGGCATGGGACTGGTGCCGGCGGCCAAGGACATGATCCCGGTGCTCTCGAACATTTACACGCAGACGCTGGGACCCTGGGCCTTGTGGCTGTTTTACGCGGGCGCCATCGCCACGCTGTATGGGACGGTGTTCGCCGCCACCGCCGCCCACTCGCGGCTTTACGCCGACATGTTCCGGCTGATGGGCTTCTTCCGCGCCGATGACTACCCACAGCGGCTGCGCTATCGGCGGCGCTTCGTCTGGTTCCTGACGGTGGTGCCGGCCTGCATGTTCTGGGTGTTCCAGTCGCCGGTCAAAATGGTGGTGGCCGGCGGCGTGGCCCAGTCGATCATGCTGCCGGTGATCGGCGTCGCCACCCTGTACCTCCGCCATCGCTGCCTGCCGCGCGAAGCGGCGCCGTCGCGGCCCACCACCGCTGCCCTATGGGTGGCGGCGGCGGTGATCATCTGCTTCATGGGCTACTACGCCATGACCGAGATCGGGCGGGCGGCGCGTTAGCGAAAGTACAGCACATCCGGCCGGATCGAAGAGGTGGCGTCGGCGCAGGGGCCGCACTCCATGCGGTAGCCGGGCCAGGCCTGGCGGACCAGCCGCGGAATCTGTACCGGGTCATCGGGCCGATGGTAGGACGAGAGGGCCAGGCGCGGGCGGAACTTCGCCAGCGTTCGCTGCGCGCCAACGAGCGCCTGCTGCTCCGCCCCCTCGATGTCCATCTTGATGAAGTCCACCCGCTCCAGCTTCAGCTCCTCGACCAGCTTGTCGATGGTGGTCAGTGGGACCTTCGGGCCTTCGTGGGACTTCTCCGGGCGCATAACGACGCTGTCGGCGGGCGAGTTCTCCGCGTCCACGTAAAGGGTGAGGACGTCGTCTTTGTCCCAGACGCCCTTGGGGTAGATGATGACGCGGCCGCTCTGCACCTCTTGGGCCAGGTTGCGGCGCAGACAGGCCAGATTCTCGGGGGCCAGCTCGATGGCCACCACAAGTTTGGCGCCGGCCGCCAGCGCCTCGCGTGTGTACACGCCGAGGCTGGCGCCGCAATCGAGCACGACGTCGCCGGCGCGGAGGCCCCGCTCGCCCGTGCCGTAAATCTTCCGCTCTTGCTCGGCCAGGTTGAACGGCAGAAAGTAGTCGCTGCCCTGGGGCACCCAGAACCGGCCCTTGGGCGTCTCCCAAAGATGGAAGCCCGCCGCGTCCTTCTCCAGCAGGCGGCTGCCCGCCAGGATGCGGTCCTTGATTTCGATCAGGCGCTTGTGATTGGCCGCGCTGCGCAGCGCTTCGCCCCATGGGCAGACGCTCTTGCGCCCCACCAGCGCCAGTCCAAACAATCTCAGCGGCGGCCAGAACCAGGCGGCTCCGGCCAACACAACCACCCCTGCAAGTATTTTGAGCTTCATCTCTGACTCTCGTACCACTTCAGGTTGGCGGTGGCCGAGCCGATGCAGGCGATGTCCGGCCGCTGGTCGCCGTTGAGGTCGGCGACGGTGCAGCTTGCCGCTGCCATGCCGCTCTCATCGACGGTGCGACGCGACCAGCGGCTTCCGTCCCGGTCTTCGGCCGAGTAGACGTAAACGCCGCGCGCCTTGCCGCGAAAGCCGGCGACGATTTCGTCGCGGCCATCGCGGTTCAAATCGGCCGTATCCAGCGCGTGCCCTTCCAGCAGCGACTCGTCGATTACCTGCCGGCGCCAGGCGCCGCGCTCGTCCCGGTAGACCGCGACCTGATGCCCGTGCCACGGCTCGATGGCGCACAGAAAGCGCCGCCGGCCCAGCCGGCCCACGGCCACCTCGCTCGCGCCGCACTTAGGCCAGACCGCCGGGCTTCCCTCCGCCAGCCGCGTCCGGCGCCAGGCGCCGTCCTTGGCCTCTCGGAACAGGTCGATGCCGAGGAAACTCGCCGTCAGCACATCCTCGCGCCCGTCGCGGTCCCAGTCGATGATCCAGAGGCCGTGCATCACACCCTGGAGTTCCTCCGAGATGATCTCGCGCTTCCAGACGCCCGGGCGGTAGAGGACGAGCGGCACAGGCCCGCGGTAATCCGGCGGCACCGCGGCGGCTCCGGCCAGCGGCGCGTTGATCAGCACCCGACTGCCGCCGATGTTGGCCCAGCGGAGGCGATGGGAAGTCGGCAGCCGGTCGATCTCAGTCACCGACCAGGGCTCGAGCGGGTCGCCGCGGACGCGCAGCAGCGAGACGATGCCGGCGCTGGCCTGCGGCTTCATCGAGAACTCGCTGGCCAGCACGATCTCGGGGATTCCATCGGCGTCGGTGTCGGCGGCGGCCAGGTTGATCATGCGCGCGAGATCGCGAGCCATCACGTGCCGCTGCCAGCCGGGGTTCTCGAACCAGACCAGCTCGGTCAGCCCGCTGGCCAGCGCGATCAGGTCGGGCCGGCCGTCGCGGTTGAGGTCGGCGGCCAACACTTGATAGCCGCCCTTGAGGTCGGTAGCGATGGTGTGTTCCCGGAATTCGGCTGGGGGGGCGGCGGCGGCGAGCGCCAGCAGGAGAATTGCGCCTGGCACTTAGCTCCTCCCCAGCCAGCGGATGCGGAAGTTCAGCGAGCGGCTCTGGCCGCCGTAGAACGTCAAGAAACGCGACGATGCGGTGTTGTTGTTCACGGTGTTGTAGTTCTTGTGGTTGGTGATGTTATTGAAGCCGGCGCGCAAGGCCCAGCGGTTGCGCTTGAAAAAGAAGCGGCGCTCGATGTGCAGGTTGAGCTCGAACGACGCCGGAAAGCGGCGCTCGTTCAGCTCACCCACCAGCTTCCCTTCGTCGTCCTGAACGGAGAAGGGGAAGCCGTTGCGGGTTTCCACCATGTATGCCAGCGCCCAGTTGCGCCGGAACAGCGGCAGGTAGCCCCAGCTCACCAGGCGGTTCGGAGCGTCCCAGGGCATCGGCCCGACGTTGCGCGAAATGATTATCGGATCGTCCACGCTCACGTCCACCACGGCGTTGGAAAACGCCCGCGCCCGCGTGTAGCTCGCCATCCATTCGTACTGCTGCATGAACGTCTGCCGGGCGGTCAGCTCGAAGGAGTCGAAGACGTCGCGCCGCAGGTTGCCGAGCCGGTTCACGGCGTCGAAGACCAGGCCGCCGAAGGCGGCCTGCATCTCAGGGCTGGGCGGCGAATCGGGTCCGACGATGTTCTCGTAGGTGAAGCCGTAGCGGCCGCGGCGGCGCAGGTACTGGAAGCGCGCATAGATGCCACCCGGCAGGCGTTGCTCCAGGGCCAGGTTCCAGTTCCGGTACCGCGGCGTCTTAAGCGGCAGATCGCCGATGGTGAACACCGACACGGCCGGCCCATGCCTTACGCTGCCGTCGCGGTGGTAATACGTGCTCAGCGAATACTGGTCGAGTGGCCGGGTGAACACGCGCAGGTTGGTCGCGTCGTAGACCATGCCGAAGCTGGCCGAAATCTTGGTGGACTCCAGGCGGGCCGGCATCCAGGCGGCGCCGATCCGCGGCGCCAGGCTGTGGTTGCCGACGATCTGGTCCCAGTCGTGGCGCAAGCCCATCTCCACGAGCAGGCCCGGCCGCACTTTCCAGGAGTCTTGCGCGTAACAGGCAGCCTCCAGGTTGGGCCGTTCCAGCCGGCCGCTACCGCCGAAACGGACGGCGCGCACCAGCGAGTTGTCAGCGCGGAAATTCTCGTAGCCGGTGCGCCGCACATCCTGCCAGTAGCCGGCCGAATCCACGTCGAGCCCCAGCTTGAGCTGGTGGCCGCCGCCCCAGGTGAAGGAGGGCAGAAACAGGTTGGCCAGCAACTGGTCGCGCCGCGCCTTGCGCACCGCGTCGGCGAAGAAGTTACCGCGCTTGCCCTCCGGCCAGAACTGGTAGATCTCCTGGCCTTGCGGCACTTCGCGGCCGAAGGTGCGGTTGGCGCCGTAGCCGGCCTCCAGCAGCGCGCCGCGGCCGAAGTAGAGCTGGTCCTTGATGTTGAAGAACCACTGGCGTGAGCGCCGGTCCACGGTGGTCTCCGGCGGGTCCAGCATGCTGAGACCGTGCCGGGGCGCCGTCCAGGCGTTGATCAGGAAGCCGGTGTAGAGGATGTTCGAGGGCGTGAGATTGATCTGGTTGCGCAGCAGGTTGTTGGTGCGCCAGCTTGTGGTGCGGTCCTCGCCCTTGGGCAGTTCCTCGACCACGTGCTTCATGTAGTGCAGATCGATGCTCTCGGAGAACCAGGCGCGGCCTTTGTAGATCGGTCCGGAGACGCCAAATCGCGGCGTCCAGCCGTCGATGAAGAGGCCCTTGCGGCTCTCCACGGCGGGGACGAAGTTCGTTGCCGAGTAGCGCCAGCGGTCATCGCCGGCGCTGGTCCTGATGGCCAGCGTGCCGGCCGCGCCCTTGCCGAACTCGGCGGCCACGTTGCCGGTGGACACCTCCATGGTGCGCACCGAATCCACGCTCAGCCGGCTTTCAAAGCGCCCGGTCAGCGGGTCGTTGATCTGGAAGCCGTCGAGCGTGTAGAGCACCTGCTCCTCGGTTCCCCCGCTCAGGTGGATCCCGCCGCGGGCGTCCTGCACCACGCCCGGCATCACCCGCATGGCGTTACGCAGGGTGTTGGTGCTCGGGTACGGCACGGCCTGGATTTGCGTGCTGGTCAGCCGTTCCCGCGGCGCGGTTCGCTCGAAATCGATAGCCGGCGGCGAGTAGGCCACCGTCACCCGCTCGAAGATCTCGCGGACGGGATTCAGCACCAGCGTGATTTCCTGGCCGTCCCGCTCCAGCTTCAGCGGCTGGCCGGCGAGCCGGAAGTAGCCTTCGCGCTCGGCGCTGATCAGGTAGTCGCCGCCGCGTTCCACTTCGAAGGCGAAGGCGCCGGTGGGGTCGGCCACGGCCTGAAGACGCACGCCGGGACGCCCTGCGGACCTCAGTACGATCTGGGCCCCCGGCACGGCGACGTTGTTCTCATCCACCACGCGGCCGGAAAGGCGCACTCCACCGTAGGCGACCTGCGACAGGACGCCGGCAACAACCACCAGCCGCCAGCCAAACCCTTCCACCGTGCCCAATATAGAATGAAACCTTATGCAGATCCAAACGGTCATCGCCATTGTCTCGCTGCTCGGTGCTGCCGGAATTGCCGCGGCGCAGACGTCTTCGCGCCTGAGCAACCTCCGCCAGCTTACCTTCGGGGGCCAGAACGCCGAGGCCTACTGGTCGCCCGACGGCCGCCGGCTCATCTTCCAATCGACGCGCGACCAGTACCGTTGCGATCAGATCTTCACCATGAACGCCGACGGCTCCGATGTGCGGCTGGTCTCGACCGGCAAGGGCCGCACCACCTGCGGCTACTTCCTGGCCGGCGGCAAACACATCCTCTACGCCTCGACCCACGAAGGCGGCGAAGCGTGCCCGCCGCCGGCCGATCGCAGCAAGGGCTACGTCTGGCCGCTGTACCCCTCCTATGACATTTACCTGGCCACCGGCGACGGCAAGATCGTCAGGAAGCTCACCGACGCGCCCGGCTACGATGCGGAAGCGGTCGTGAACTTCAAGACCCGCAAGATTGTCTACACGTCGCTCGCGACCGGCGACCCCGAGCTGTGGACGATGAACTCCGACGGCTCCGGCCAGCGGCAGATTACCAGCGCGCCAGGCTATGACGGCGGCGCCGTGTTCTCGCGCGACGGCAGGAAGCTGGTCTGGCGTGCCAGCCGCTTTGCGAAGCCCGAAGACCTCGCCCAGTACAGGCAGTTACTGGCCAAAAACGTGGTCTCGCCGATGCAGGTGGAGATCTTCGTCGCCGGCGCCGACGGCAAGAACGTGAAGCAGCTCACCGCCTTCGGCTGCGCCAGCTTCGCCCCTACCTTCACGCCGGATGGAAAGCGGATCGTGTTTGCCTCCAACAAGCACGCCTGCGGCAGCCGCAACTTCGAGCTTTACATCATGAACCTCGACGGCTCGGCCCTGGAGCAGATCACCAGCTTCGGCGGATTCGCTTCTTTCCCGGAGTTCTCGCCCGACGGCAAGAAGCTGGCCTTCGCCACCGATTGGAAAGCCACCGGCCGTTACGAGTTCAACATCTTCACCGCGGACTGGAAGTGAGCGAGCGTTCAGGCGCCGGCCTTGGCCGCCGCCGGCGCGGCGCCGATCTGCTGCATGATGGTCATCGTGTCCCAGGCTTCGTGCGCTTCCACGATCTTTCCGCCGGCGAAGCGGAAGATGCTGATGCCCGACACCGACACCGGCCGCCCCGTGGCGGCGATGCCCATGAGCTCGCCCTGGTGCGTGCCAGTGCTGCTACAAAGCCCGAATTTCCACCTGTATTATCAGCGTGTTGCGAGTGCTAGAATGAGGCGATGTCCTACGACGTCGTCATCATTGGCAGCGGTCCGGGCGGCTACTCGGCGGCGGTGCGCGCCGGCCAGTACGGCCTCAAGACCGCGATTGTCGAGAAGAACCCGAGGCTGGGCGGCACCTGCCTGCTGGTCGGCTGCATCCCGACCAAGGCGCTGCTGCACGCCGCTGATGTGTGGGAGCACTTCAAACACCCGGAAGCCGACGGCATCTACTGCGAGAACGCCCGCCTGGACTTCTCCAAGGTCATCGACCGCAAGAACCAGATCGTCGCCAAGCACTCCAAGGGCGTCGAGTTCCTGATGCGCAAGAATAAGGTGGACCTGGTCAAGGGCTCCGCCACCTTGAAAGGCAACGGCAAAGTGGAAGTGCGCTCCGAGCAGGGTGTCCAGACGCTGGAGACGAAGAACGTCATCCTCGCCACCGGCTCGGAAGCGCGCATGCTGCCGGGGCTCCAGCCCGATCCCGACTGCATCCTCACCAACGTCGAGATCCTGGACCTGCGGCAGGCGCCCGGCTCGCTGGCCATCATCGGCGCCGGCGCCGTCGGCGTCGAGTTCGCCTCCATGTTTCACCGCTTCGGCTCCAAGGTCACGCTGCTCGAAATGCTGCCCCGCATCGTGCCCTTCGAGGACGAGGAGATCTCCAAGGAACTCGAGCGGGTCTTCAAGAAGCAGGGAATCCGTGTCGAGGCGGGTGCGCGGGTGGAAGACGTGCAGCGCACCGGCGCCGGCGCGCAACTGACTTTCACGACTGCTACCGGCAAGAAGGAAGAACTGTCGGCCGAGAAAGTGCTGGTGGGCATCGGGCGCAGCCCGAACACGGCCAACATCGGACTGGAGAACACGCGGGTGGAACTGGACCGCGGATACGTCAAGGTCGATGAATACCAGCGCACCGCCGAGCCCGGCGTCTACGCCATCGGCGACGCGGTGGCCGGCACGCCGCAACTGGCGCACGTGGCCGCACGCGAGGGCTTGGTGGCGGTGGCTCACATCGCCGGCAAGCCGGTCCGGCCGGTCAACAAGAACCAGATCCCGAGCTGCACCTACACCGATCCCGGCATCGGCAGCGTCGGGCTGACCGAGGCGCAGGCCCGCGCCCAGGGCTATCAGGTCAAGATCGGGAAGTTTCCGTTCATCCCCAACAGCATGGCGACAATCCTCGGCCGCCACGACGGGTTTGTGAAGGTCGTCAGCGACGAGCGCTACGGAGAGATACTCGGCCTGCACATCATCGGTCCGTCGGCGCACGAGCTGATCGGTGAGGCGGTCACCGCCATGGCGGCGGAAGCGACCGTGGAAACGATGATGAGCACCATCCACGCGCATCCGACGCTGTATGAGACCGTTGGCGAGGCGTTCAACGCCGTCTACGGGCTGGCCATCAATGCGTAGGTGCGAGCTGCACGATCTGGGGCGGCTGGAATACGGGCGAGCGCTCGGGTTACAGCGCGAGCTTGTGGAAAAGCGCAAGCGCGGGCTCATTGCCGACCAGCTCCTCATCGTTGAGCACCCGCACGTGATCACGCTGGGCCGCAACGGGCGGCTGGCGAACCTTCTGGCCGGCGAAGAAGTGCTGCGGCGTGCGGGCGTCTCCTTCTTTCCCACCGACCGTGGCGGCGACATCACCTACCATGGCCCGGGGCAGGTGGTCGGCTACCCGATCCTGGACCTGCGCGAGTGGCGACGCGACGTAGTGGCCTACGTCCGCGCGCTCGAGCAGGTGCTGATTGACGCGCTGGACGAGTTCGGGCTGGCCGTCGCCCGCGTGTCCGGGCGTACCGGCGTCTGGGTGGGCGGCTGCAAGATCGCGGCCATCGGCGTGCACATCAGCCGCTGGGTGACCTCGCATGGCTTCGCCTTGAACGTCGGCACCGACTTGAGCTATTTCCAATACATCGTGCCCTGCGGTCTCACCGCGCCGGTCACCTCGATGGCGGCGCTGGGCGTTGACGCCGCCCGCCCGGCGGTGGTGGCCGCGCTGGCAAGGAGTTTCGGCTGCAACTTCGGGTGCGAAGTGGTAGAACCAGTAGCAGCGGAGGAAGCAACATGATCGACGTGGTCATGCCCCAGATGGGCGAAAGCATCGTGGAAGGAACGCTGACGAAGTGGCTGAAGCAGCGCGGCGACCGGGTCGAACGGGATGAGTTGATCTTCGAGATCTCCACCGACAAGGTGGACACCGAGATCCCCGCGCCGGTGGCCGGGACGCTGGCCGAAATACTGGTAGAGGAAGGCAAGACGGTGGCCATCAACACCGTGGTGGCGCGGATCGACGAGACCGGCGCGGCCGTCGCGGCGGCTCCGCCCCAGGCCGAAGCCCGGCCGGCGCCACCACCTCCGCCGCCTCCCATGGTGATCGCAGCGCCGCCGGAGTCGCAGGCGCCCGCAGTTGTGGAAGCCCCCGAAGAAGCAGCCGGGCCCATCTCGCCGCTGGTGCGGCGGCTCGCCCGCGAGCACGATATCGACCTGCGCCAGGTGAAAGGCACCGGCGCCGGCGGGCGTATCACCAAGCAGGATGTGGAGGTCTACCTGGCCGCGGGAGGCAGGCCCGCCGCGGCCCCTGCTCGGCCGGCTCCGCCGCCCGTCGCCGAAGCGCCGCCGGTCGCGCCGCCGGAGATGCCACCGCTGCCGCCGGCGGAAGCCGTCAAGGTCCGCATGGAGCCGATGAGCGTGATGCGGCAGAAGATCGCCGAGCACATGGTGGCCAGCAAGCGCATCTCGCCGCACGTAACCACCGTCCACAAGGTGGATATGACCCGCGTGGCCAGGCTGCGCGAGCGGTACAAGGCCGACGTGCAGGCGCGCTACGGTTTCGCGCTGACCTACCTGCCGTTCATCACCCGCGCCGCGGCCCAGGCGCTGCGGGCTTATCCGCTGGTCAACGCCTCCATCGAGGGGAACAACATCCTCCACCACAGCGAGATCAACATCGGCATCGCGGTGGCGCTGGAGAACGGTCTCATTGTGCCGGTGATCCGCAACGCCGACGAGAAGAGCGTGCTCGGGCTCCAGCGGGCCATCGTCGATCTGGCCGCCCGCTCCCGGTCCCGCCAGCTCAAGCTGGATGAAGTCCACGGCGGCACTTTCTCGATCACCAACTTCGGCAGCTTCGGCAGCCTGTTCGGCACTCCGGTCATCAACCAGCCGCAGGTGGCCATCCTCGGCGTCGGCGCGGTCGAGAAGACGCCCGTCGTGGTGGAGGACGACGCCATCGCCATCCGCTCGATTGCGCTGATCGGCCTCACCTTCGACCACCGCCTCATCGACGGCGCCTACGCCGACCAGTTCATGCAGAAGCTCAAGTCGGTGCTGGAGACCTGGGCGGAGGAAGTGCT
>JBBTDS010000415.1:0-1179 GCA_038060875.1 Acidobacteriota bacterium
GCTCGTTGCTGCCTACCGGCCTGAGCCTGAACACCACCACGGGCGACATCACCGGTACGCCCAGCGTCGCGGGCAACTACGATTTCAGCGTCAACATCACCGACTCGACCGGGACGTTCGGTCGTGGGATGCGGATCTACATCTCGCCGATGCGGATCACCAGCCCGGCGACGCTGCCCAACGGGACGCAGAACGTCGCCTACAGCCAGACGATCGCGGTAAGCGGAGGAACGGCGCCCTATACGTTTGGGCTGCACTGCAGCGGCGCGCCGGGTGGACTGAGCCTCAACAGTTCCACAGGGGTGTTGAGCGGCACGCCGACCGGTCCCGGCTACTGGAGCTTCCAGGTCCGCATCACCGACAGCGCCGGTGCCGAGTTGCGCAAGCACTACACTCTCGGGGTGGTGGGCGTTCCGTTGACGGCGCCGGTCATCCACACGGTGACGATGGAAGACCACACTATTGGGGAACATCGGGATTGGATGGGGGTCGGCATCAGCGGGGGCACGCCGCCCTACACTTGGTCGGTGGTCTCTGGCGCCCTGCCCCCGGGCATCACTTTGCTGACGGCAGCGGCCTTGCGGCCAAACCTGAACAATTCGGGCGTCCTGCTCGCTGGCACACCCACCGCGGTTGGGGATTACACTTTCACCCTCCAGGCCACCGACAGTTCCTCGCCCGCGCAGACCACAGGTCGCCTGTTCACCCTTCGGGTCTCGGCCCTGACCTTCGACCACTGGTTGCCGGAGGGCACGCTGGGCGTACCTTACAACCAGAAGCTCCGCGTGCTGGGCGGAACCCAGCCTTACAGTGTCAGCATCGTGCAAGGCGCCCTGCCGAACGGCCTCAGCATGGCCAGCTCCGGGCAGGTGACCGGCACGCCGACGGAAACCTACGAGGGATCCTGGTTCCTGCCGCGGGTTACCGACGCCGCCAGCAACACCCTGCTGCGTCACGGCAGGCTCCGCATCAGCGGCCCCTCGCCCACCCGGGTCGAGATCAGCGAGGGCTCCGACCTGGGCCAGATCGGCCCGGGCCAGTACTACAACCGTACCTTCTCAGCCTGGGGAGGCACGGGCACCTACACCTGGACGCTGGAGCCAGGCAGCACGCTGCCTGGGAGCCTGACGCTTTCGAGCGGCGGCACTCTGAGCGGCAACGTGCCTGCTACCGCCGGCG
>JBBTDS010000416.1:0-1281 GCA_038060875.1 Acidobacteriota bacterium
CCTAGATGGCCTGCTTCACTACCTGGACATCGGGGACATCGGGCTGCCGGACATCCAGCGGCCCTTTGTCTGGACGCCAACCAAGGTGCGCGACCTGTTCGATTCGATGTACCGAGGCTTCCCGGTGGGCTACCTTCTCTTTTGGGCCAATTCAAGTCCGGATGGGAGCCGCACCATCGGCCTGGACGACAAGCCCCACAAGGTTCCCTCCCTGCTGATCGTGGACGGGCAGCAGCGATTGACTTCCCTGTATTCGGTTTTCCGAGGCAAGCCGGTGCTGGATGAGAACTGGCAGTCCCGGCACATTGAGATCGCCTTCCGCCCCCGGGACGGCAAGTTCGAGGTCACCGACGCAGCGGTTCGCAAGGATCCCGAATTCATCCCCGACATCTCCACGCTCTGGACCAGCGGAAAATCGAGCCGGAGGCTCGTGAACGACTTTATCGGTAACCTCCGGTCCAGGCGCACGCTCAGCGAGGATGAGGAAGAAGGGATGTCCCACAACCTGGACCACTTGTTCGACCTCCAGAAGTACCCGTTCACGGCCCTGGAGATCGCGTCCACGGTCGATGAGGAGCATGTAGCGGACATCTTTGTCCGAATCAACAGTGAAGGCGTGAAGCTCAACCAGGCGGACTTCATCCTCACCTTGCTCTCGGTCTTTGGTGAGGACATCCGGGTCGCGCTGGAGCAGTTCAGCCGGGCTTCCCGGATACCGCCTGGCCCTGGGGCAGGACCGTCTGCCTACAATCACTTCATCCAGCCGCGGGCCGACCAGATGCTCCGGGTAGCTGTGGCCCTTGGGTTCTATCGTGGCCGGCTCAAGAGCGTCTACCAACTGCTGCGGGGGAAGGACATGGCCACCGGCGAGTTCTCCGCCGCTCGGCGCGAGCAGCAGTTCGCCAAGCTCCGGCAAAGCCAGACCATGACTCTGAACCTGACCTGGTGGCACCAGTTCTTCCACGCGCTAGTGGGTGCCGGCTTTCGGAGCGGAGAGCTGATCTCCTCCCAGAATGCCCTGCTGTATGCTTACACGTTGTATCTGATTGGCAAGATTCGGTTCGCCGTGCCCATGCACGAACTTGATGTCCTTATCGGTCGCTGGTTTTACGCAATCACCCTGACCGGTCGCTACACCGGGGACGTCGAATCCACCGCGGACAGCGATCTAAGCGTCGTCCGGGACCTGCCTGACGGATCGGCCTTCGTCGCAACCCTTACCAAGATCACTCAGGACACCCTCACCCAAGACTTCTGGACGATCACCCTCCCAAACAATCT
>JBBTDS010000417.1:0-2964 GCA_038060875.1 Acidobacteriota bacterium
GGGAGTGATTTTTGCCGGCCGATGCTGGAGGCGGCGCGGCGCAAGCTCAATCGCCGGCAGGTTCGGGCTGCACTGATCGAGGCAGACGCGCTCCGGCTGCCGCTGCCGGACGCTTCGCTGGACCTGATTACGGTGGCCTTCGGTTTCCGAAACCTGGCGAATTACCGGCAGGGGTTGGCCGAGATGCGGCGGGTGCTGCGTCCTTCGGGCGCGGCGGCCGTTCTGGAGTTCTCGCAGCCGCGCCACCGCGTCTTGGCCGCGCTGTACGGTTTCTACTCGCGGCGGGTGCTTCCAGCCGTCGGGGGGACAGTGTCAGGCGCTCGCGACGCCTACCAGTACCTGCCGGAATCGGTGCGCAGTTTTCCCTCGCCGGAAGGACTGGCGGAGGAGATGCGCACGACAGGCTTCTGCCAGGTGGAGTTTGAACTTTTCAGCGGCGGCATTGTGGCCCTGCACTGGGGGCTGGCGCCGCCGGGCACACCCTAAGCCCCGAGCTCGGGCGGGCAGTTCGCGGGGGGCTGGGGCCCCCGCGAACCGCCGCCCTGCTTTCCCCAACCGCCGGCGTCCGGTAGAACACCGGCTTCGGGAGGACGAAAGTCGAGCCTGGCCGCGACGGACCGCCTAACTGCTCAGCTTGCGTTTGCGACGGCGCATCACCAGCAGCACCAGCACTCCGCCGGCCGCAATCCACAGAACGGCTGACAGGATCGTGTTATCCATCGTGACCTCCTTTCTAAATCTGGAAACCCTTCATCAACGGGAACAGGTACTTGAACACTTGCAGCAATCCCGGTCCGGCCGCGACCACCAGCATCGAGGGGAGGATGAAGAAGAAGATAGGAAATACGAGCTTCACTCCCACCTTGGCGGCGCGTTCCTCGGCCTGCTGGCGGCGGCGGACGCGCAAGAAATCCGAATGGGTACGCAGCGAATCGGCGATGCTGGTGCCGAAGCGGTCGGCCTGAATCAGCGTCGCGATCAGCTTGCGGAGCTCGGGCTCGCCAGTGCGGTCGGCCAGGTTCCGCAGGGCATCCTGGCGCCGCTTGCCGGCGCGCATTTCCAGGTTGGTTAGCGAAAGCTCCTCGCTGATCTCGCGGTGGGTGAGGGCGAGCTCGCGGCTCACGTTGACGATCGCCTGGTCCAAGCCGAGACCGGCCTCCATGCAAACGATCAGCAGGTCCAGGGCGTCCGGCAAGGACAGGCGGAGTTTGGTCTGCCGCCGCGAAACCAGGTGGTCGAGCGCCAGGTTGGGACCGAAGAAGCCGGCTAAGCCCGCGCCAACCACGAACACCATTCGCAACACGCCGTTGTCGGTGACGTAGGTGCGCAGGAACACGGCCGCCACCAGGAAGCAGACGCACAGGGCGACCTTGATCCCGTAGAAGACTTTGATGGCCACTTGAGAGCGGATGCCGGCCGCCATCAGGTAGCGCCGGGTGAGGGTGGCATCCTGCGGCGAGATGGGCACCACTTCGCCGATGCGCTCCACCAGCCGGAAGATCCGCGGCCGCTCGGCCGTCCCCCGGCCCGCTCCCGGCAGCGTCACCGATACCGGACTGCCAAGCTGGTCGTATAGCCGCCGCGGCCGCACGTAGAGCCGGTGGCCGAACAAGGAAATGGCGATCATCAGAACCGCGAACAAGCTGAGGGAAACCCAGAGTTCCATAGGCTCACACCTTGATGTCGATGATCCTGCGGATGGTGAAATGTCCCAGCGCGAGGCCGACGATCGCGCCAATGATCAGGTACTTGCCGTCCTCGTCGGCGGCCATGCCTTGCAGGTAGCCGGGCGCCACGATCAGCAGGCCGAGCGCCAGCATGACGGGCATGATCGTCAGGATGGCTCCGGTGATGCGCCCGTGGGCGCTGGCCGCTCGCACCTGCCCCTTGAGCTGGAACCGCTCGCGGATGATGCGGCCCAGCTTGGTCAGAATCTCGCTCAGGTTGCCGCCGGTCTCGCGTTGCAGCAGCACCGAGGAGACAAAGAACCGCACGTCCAGCAAGGGCACGCGGCTGGCCAGGTTGTTCAGGGCGGTCTCGATCGGCAGGCCGAGGTTCTGCTCATTGTAGACCTTGCGGAACTCGACATTCAGCGGGGGCGGCGCCTCGTTGGAGATCATCTCCAGGCTGATCGAGAAGGCGTGCCCGGCGCGCATGGCGCGGGCCAGAAAATCGAGCGCGTCCGGAAACTGCTCCTCGAAGCTATCCAGCCGTCTCCGCCGCTTGCGTACTACATAGAGATAGGGCAGCAGCCCCAACAGGGCGCCCAGCGCCAGCGCGCTGGTCCACGGCGAGATCAGCAGCCTGGTCATCACGCCGATGAAGGCGCCCAGCGCCGCCGCCAGCGCCATCTGGGCCAGCAGCGCGCTCAGCTTCCAGTTCAGGCCGGCCTGCTGGATCTGCGCCTCCAGGCGGCGGCCCAGATTCAAACCGGCCAGCAGCCGGGAGAAGCCGGCGGGCGGGGCCGAATCGATCAGCACCTTGGTCTCCGGCATCGCCGCGCGGCCGGTGGCCACCTCCAGCATCTCGGTCACTTTTTTCCTGCGCTGGGTCTCCAGGAACTTGAAGCCGAGGCTAATCACCAGCGTGGTCAGCGCGAACAGCAACAAAAAGGTGAAAATCACCGCCGTCATAGTTCACCTACTCGATCTGCACGGCCGTCTGGAAGATGACCGGCGCAAGGTTCATGCCGGCCGCTTTCAGCCGATCGCTGAACTTGGGACGGATGCCGGTGGGCCGGAACAGCCCCAGCACTTTGCCGTCCTCGCGAATGCCCGTCTTTTCGAAGACGAAGATGTCCTGCCCGGTGACCTGGTCGCCCTCCATGCCGACGCACTCCATCAGGTGGGTTATCCGCCGGCTGCCGTCGCTGAAGCGGGCGATCTGCACGAACAGGTCGATGGCCGAACTGATTTGCTGCCGGATGGCCCGCACACCGATGTTGGAGTTGGCCATGCTCACCAT
>JBBTDS010000418.1:0-4128 GCA_038060875.1 Acidobacteriota bacterium
TTAACCAGGCCGCTGTCACACGGCTCCGGGCGCGAATCGCCAAGGAACCCGTCATCGGGCAACGATGGTCGAAGCTCGTGGAGCGAGCCGAGGCGCTGCTCGGCGCTCGCCTTGTACCCGAGACAGTCGCGGAGGAGGGCGGCGGCCAGCACGCCAACTACGGGCGTCCGAGCGGCCAGATCTCCGAGATGGGCCTCACGCTTGGCCTGACCTTCCACGTGACCGGGGAGAAACGGTTTGCGGAGAAACTGCGCGAGAGGATGCTCGCCTATGTCGAGTACAAGCGCTGGGGTGGGCAGGGACTGGCGGACCGGGTTCCCCCGTGGCACTCGGAACTGAACACGGCGCGCTTCTGTTTCGGATACGGGTGCGCGTACGACGCGCTGCACGACTTCCTCCGGGCGCCGGAGCGGAAGAAGATCGCCGAAGGAATGGTGCGGCTGGGGATACTGCCGACGCTCGACGACTGGATCCTGCCAGAGAAGCGGATCCACGCGCTGGACTCGATGGGCCACAACTGGTGGAGCGTCTGCGTGGCCATGGCCGGGGTGGCGGCACTGTCGCTCATCGGCGATGACGCGAGGGCTCTTGAGTGGGTGGACCGGGTCTCGCGTGGGCTGGCGCTCTGGTTCGATTACCGGGGCAACGTCCTTCAGAACAAGCCGGCCAATTTCGACCCCGCCGGAGCGTTCTACGAGAGCCTCGGGTACACCAACTACGCTCTTTCCGAGTACCTGCGGTTCCGGCTGGCGCACTCGAACGTCTTCCCGGCGCTGCGGCAGCCGAGGTTCGCGCCGCTGGAGAAGACGACCGATTTTTTCCTGAAGACGCTGTATCCGACGTCGTCCTCTTTTCTCACGCCCAATATCGGCGACGGCTCGCTGCACCAGAACTGCGCGGCGACGGTGCGGCTGCTGGTGGAGACCGGTTTCGCGCATCCGTCGTCGGGCTGGTACCTGGCTAAGGTGGAAAGCCCCGAACGGCCCGATCCGCTGGCACTGCTGGCCACGAAGCCTGTGCCCGCGGAGCCGCCGGACCGGCTGCCGCTCTCAGTCACTTACCCGGAGATCGGGTGGGCAGCGATGCGTTCCTCGTGGAAGGACGACGCTACCTTCCTGGCGATGAAGTCCGGCTTCGCATGGAACCACGCGCACGCCGATGCGGGCTCGTTCATTCTGTTCCACGCGGGCGAGCAACTGATCACCGACTCGGGTACGTGCAGTTATAGCAGTCCCGAGTACGGCGGCTACTACGTGCAGAGCCGGGCTCACAACGTAATCCTGTTCGACGGGCAAGGCGAGCCGCGCGAGGACATCCGCCGCGGGGTGAAGTTTCCGGGGCGCATGCACTGCCTCATCGACCGGCACGGCCTGAAGTACGTGTACGCCGACGCCACCGGCCCCATGTCGCGCTACTTCTCGCGCAACTACCGCCACTGGCTCTGGCTGGGCGGCGCCATCCTCGTCTTCGACGACATTCTGGCGCACGAGGAAGGCCGCATCGACTGGCTGCTGCACTACGCCGGGAAAGCCGAGGTCAGCGGCAACAACATCCTGCTGGTGAGCGGAAAGGCCAGGGCGGCGGTGCGGTTCGTGTTCCCGCAAGAGGTGGTTGTACGTGAAGAGATCGGCATGCTCGACCACCAGCCCAAGACCAAGGCGCCGTACTTCGCGTTTTCGCCGCGGGTGGCCGCGCGCGAGCAGAAGTTCGTGACGGCGATTCTACCTTACGGTCCGGGAGGGGAGCCGAAGCTGCCGGCGATCGAGCCGCTGAGCGGGCCGGAAATGCTCGGGGTGCGCGTGCGGGAAGCGGGCGAGGTGACCGAGGTGTACCTCAACCTTCAGGCCGACGGGCGGCGGATGCACGTCAACACGAACAACATCATCGACGGGTGGGATACGGACGCCTACCTGCTGGCGCTCACGCGGCCGGAGTCGTCGCGCGAGGCGACGCCGGAGACGGTGACGCGGTACTTCGTTGCGTGCGGCAGCTATCTGCGCAAGAGCGGCCGCGTGGCGCTCGATTCGCTCTCGAAAGTGGACGCGGCGTGGCGGCCAGGCGAGAGGACTGACTGGTACAGGAGATCAAAATGAACCGGGTTGCATTGGCGGTGCTCGTGGTGGTGACTGCTGCCTGGTCACAGAGGATCACCGCATCGCTGGAGGGGATTGTCCGCGACCCGACCGGGGCGGTGATTCCGAATGCCAGGGTGCGTGTGGTGAATGTCGATACGAACGCCGAGACGGTGACGCAGACGAACGCCGAAGGCAGATTCCTGGCTCCGGCGCTGCTCGCCGGGCCGTACAACGCGATGGTCGAAGCGCCTGGTTTCAAGAAGACCGAGCGCAGCGGAATAGTACTGACCGTAAACCAGGCGCTGCGGATCGAGGTGGTGCTCGAGGTCGGAGCGGTGACCGAGTCAGTGGAGGTCACCGGGCAGACACCGTTGCTGGAGGCGACCCGGTCGTCGGTCGGGCACATGATCACGAACCAGAGCATCGTGAACCTGCCGTTGAACCAGCGCAATCCTTACTCGCTGGTGCTGCTGGTGCCGGGGGTGACGGGGAGCGTGGGCTGGGACTGGAACGGGGCGCAGTTCTCGGTGAATGGGGGCCGCCAGGGCACCAACGAAGTGATGATCGACGGCATCCCCTCGGCGCCGACGCACGACTACGCCAACCGCACCGCGGTGTATCCTTCGGTGGACGCCGTCCAGGAATTCAAGGTGGAGACCAACAACTACTCGGCCGAGTTCGGCATGAGCGGCGGCGGCATCGTGAACCTCATCTACAAGTCGGGGGGCAACCAGTTTCACGGCAGCCTGTTCGAGTTCCTGCGCAATTCGGTGCTGGACTCCAACAACTTCTTCGCCAATTTGAACGGCGTTCCGCTGGCGAGCTTCAAGCGGAACCAGTTTGGGGCCAGCGCGGGCGGGCCAGCGCACCCAGATCTACGACCCGCTGACCAGCACGCGGCAGGGCAGCGGTTTCGTACGCCAGCTTTTCCCCGGGAACCGCATTCCCGACAACCGCATCGACCCCGTGTCACGCAACGTGCTGAAGTACTGGCCGGCGCCGAACCGGCCCGGCAATCAGTACACGCAGATCAACAACTACGCGGCGTCGGGCGCAAACCCCGGCACGAACAACCAGCTCGATGGCAAGCTGGACCAGATGGTTTCGGACCGCACCCGGTTCTCGCTGCGCCTGTCGCGGCGCTACTACGAGAACAGCGGGGCAGCCTATTTCCCGGCGGAGATTTCGATCGCTCAGCCCGGCACCACAACGCGCGAGACCGGCAGCGGCGCGGCATTCGATTTCAACTACACGGCCGGGCCGCGGTGGCTGGTCAACGTTCGCTACGGCGCTGCCAGGATACTGCGGCGGGTCAAGGCCCGCAGCGAAGGGTTCGACCCGAGCCAGTTGGGGCTTCCGTCGTACATTGCCGCCAAGGCGGACGTGCTCATGATGCCGGCGTTCAGCCCATCGGGATATTACGGGATCGGCCATGGCAGCGCCATCGGCGGGCGCACAGGGCTGGATTCCCATGCCTGGCAGCCGGCGCTCACCCGTGTGGCCGACCGGCACCTGCTGAAACTCGGCTTTGATGCGAGGCTTCAGCGCAACAACCTGGCGCAATTCGGATACGCGACCGGAAACTGGAGCTTCGGCACGGGCATGACGCAGGGCCCCGATCCACTGCGCGCATCGAGCACCGCCGGCGACGGTTTCGCGACATTCCTGCTGGGGCTTGGCAGCGGAAGCCTGACAAGGAACTTCAAGGTCGTCTCGACACAGAGCACCCACTATGCCGGCTACGTGGCCGACGATTGGAAGGTCAGCTCGAAGCTGACGCTCAATCTCGGGTTTCGCTACGAGCTGAACATCCCGCGCACGGAGCGGTACGACCGGACCAACTACTTCGACACGCAGATCGCGAGCCCGCTGGCCGGGCCGGCCGGCCTGCCGAACCTGAAAGGGGGCCTGGTCTACGTCGGCGTGGGCGGGAGCGACCGCAAGCAGTTCCGGACCGAGTACAACAACGTGTCGCCGCGGTTCGGGTTCGCCTATCACGCCTCGCAGAAGACGGTCGTGCGCGGCGCGTACGGGATCTTCTGGGCGCCTCCCA